>DAOTZU010000255.1:0-21038 GCA_034433995.1 Anaerolineae bacterium | reverse complement strand
TTTTCCAGCGCCCACACGTTGGACGATATCGAAGAGACGTTAGACGTGATGGACCGGGCCGCGGCCACCTTGGTCTGAGCCAGGGAAAACAGCTCGCCCATGCAAAGCGCGAGGAAGGGATGGAACAGGATGGCGATTCATCGGGCGCTGCGGGTGAAGCGGGTGGTGCCGGAAGGCCAGGCCGGCGTGAGCCTGATGCTGGATGGCGACCTGCCCGCCGAGCCGGGGCAATTCGTCATGGTGTGGCTGCCGGGGGTGGAGGAGCGCCCCTTCACCGTGATGGATGACGCCCCCCTGAGCCTCACCATCGCCCGCGTGGGCCCCTTCACCTGCGCCCTCTGCGCCCTGGAGCCGGGGGCGCGGCTGTGGGTGCGCGGACCTTACGGCCACGGGTTCCCCCTTCAAGGGCGCAGGCTGCTCCTTCTGGGCGGGGGCAGCGGCGCGGCGGCCCTGCCCCTGTTGGCGCGGCGCGCCCTGGAGCGCGGCGCGGAGGTGCTGGTGGCCCTGGGGGCGCGCACGGCGGAACAGCTCATGCTGGCCTGGCGTTTTGCCGAGCTGGGCCTGGCGCCCCTCATCGCCACCGACGATGGCTCGGCCGGGTTCCATGGCACCGTGTTGGAGGCCGTGGCCGAGCCTTTGCAGGCGCGTTGGCCCGAAGCCGTCTATGCCTGCGGCCCCGAGCCGATGCTGCGCGCCGTGGCCCGCCGCTGCCAGGAGCTCAACCTCCCCTCTTGGGTGAGCCTGGAGCGGGCCATGAAGTGCGGCCTGGGCGTCTGTGGCAACTGCCATTGGGGAGAGAAACTCGTCTGCCGCGATGGTCCCGTCTTCCCCGGCGCGCTCCTCCTGGAAGTGACCCCTGCACCAGAGGCGCTCATCCCCTGAGAGCGGAGGATGTTGAAAAAAGGTGCGTAGAGGCCTTGCCCGCCGTCGGATGGAATCCGACGCCTCTGCTTGCCAAGCCCGCGGCGCGGGCTTACTATCCCCCCCCCGTCGGTTTCTAACCGACGGGGGGGCATTTCCCGACACCCTTTGAAAGCGCACTTTTGGCGCTGGCAAGCCTCCCCATTATAATTAACCAGATTGTTGTGGAGGCAAGCGTGTCCCAAGACCTGCAGGCTGGGTTGACCAAGACCCGGCAATCGTTTTTCAGCAAGATCGCCAACCTCTTGCGCGCAAACAAAATCACCGAGGAAACCTGGGAGGAGCTAGAGGCGCTGCTCATCCAGGCGGATGTGGGGGTCAAAACCACCGCCGCCTTGATGGAGACTTTGCGCAAGCAGGTGGCCGAGGGCGGCGCCAAGGACGCGAACCAAGCGCAGGCCCTGCTCAAAGAAGACCTGCTGCAGATCCTGCGGCGCGTGGAGCGCCCTTACTTGCCCGGCGAACGGCTGTTGCATGTTATTTTGATCGTGGGGGTGAACGGTTCGGGCAAGACCACCAGCATCGCCAAATTGGCCCAATTCCATCGTCAGCGCGGCGATCGGGTCTTATTGGCCGCGGCGGATACCTTTCGCGCCGCCGCCATCGACCAGCTCAAGTTGTGGGGCCAACGGGTGGGCGTGGAGGTCATCGCCCACCAGCCCGGCGCCGATCCGGGCGCTGTGGTCTATGATGCTATCCAGGCCTGTTCCGCCCGTGGAGCCAACGTGCTCATCATCGATACCGCCGGCCGCCTGCACACCAAGCACAACCTGATGCAGGAGCTGCGCAAGATCAAGAGCATCGCCCAGAAGCAGGTGCATCTGGCCCCCCATGAGACGCTCCTCGTCCTGGATGCCACCACCGGCCAGAACGCCCTGGCCCAGGCCAAGCAATTCACCGAGACGGTGGGCGTCACCGGAGTCATCTTGGCCAAGCTGGATAGCACCGCCAAGGGGGGCATGGTCTTTGCCATCGCCGAGGAGCTCCGGTTGCCCGTCCTTTTTGCCGCCACGGGCGAAAAATTGGCCGATTTCGCCGTCTTTGATGCCAAAGCTTTTGTCGAGGCGCTCTTTCAGTGATCGGCTGGGAGATGCCGTGCCCAGGGCCTTGTGCCCGTTGACCAGCGCCCACGAGGGGCTAGGCTACGGCCCTGGGCCGTCATCATTGCGACCTAAAAAAGGAGGTGCTTGCGCTATGGAAAACATAAAAACCACCCTCACCGACGTGCGCCAGGAGATCCGCGACCTGGTGGAGCGTCTTTGACCTGGCCACCAAGGAAGCTCGCATCGCCGCCCTCCACACCCGCGCCGCCGAGGCCGATTTTTGGGCTGATCCCCAAGCCGCCCAAAACACCCTGCAAGAGCTCGCCGCCCTGGAGGCGGAGGTGGGCGCATGGCGCGCCCTAGAGGCCAAAGCTCAAGAGTTGGACGAACTCCTGGACCTGGCCGAGGCCGAGGGAGATGAAACCCTCATGGCCGAGATCGCCGAGGAGATGGCCGCGCTCCAGGCCAAGCTCGACAAGATGCGTCTGCGCCTGCTCATGTCCGGTCCCCACGACGAGCGCGATGCCATCCTCTCCATCTATGCCGGCGCCGGCGGCACCGAGGCGCAGGACTGGGCCGAGATGCTCCTGCGCATGTACCTGCGTTGGGCCGAACGGCGCGGTTTCACCGCCGAGATCATTGACCAGATGGAAGGGGAGGAGGCGGGGATCAAAAGCGCTACCGTGGCCATCAAAGGGCCCTATGCCTATGGCCTGCTCCGTTCCGAGCGCGGCGTGCACCGGCTGGTGCGCATCTCTCCCTTCGATAATGCCCACCGCCGCCATACCTCTTTCGCTCTGGTGGAGGTGATCCCCGATATCGGCAACACCGTGGAGGTGGAGATCAACCCCGAAGACATCAAAATGGAGGTCTTTCATGCCTCCGGCCACGGCGGCCAGAACGTGCAAAAGACCTCCACCGCCGTCCGGCTGACCCACCTGCCCACCGGCATCGTGGTCAGTTGCCAGAACGAACGCTCTCAAGTGCAGAACCGTGAGCGGGCCATGGCCGTGTTGAAGGCGCGCCTGTACAACCTGGAACTCCAGCGCCAGGAGGAGGAGCGGGCCAAGTTGCGCGGCGAACATGTGACCGCCGGCTGGGGCAACCAGATCCGCTCCTACGTGCTCCATCCTTACCGCATGGTCAAGGATTTGCGCACCGATTGGGAGACCGGCAACCCCACCGCCGTGTTGGATGGCGACCTGGACGGGCTAATCGAGGCGTATCTGCACCACATGGTGGGCAAAGAATGAGCCATAAGCAGCAGAGCTGACAGGTTTAAAAGACCTGTCAGCTCTCCATCCGGCGAAACAATCCGAACCTATGGGCAACCCCGGCACCCTCTATCTTGTAGCCACGCCCATCGGCAACCTGGGCGATATGACCTTGCGCGGCCTAGAGATCCTCAAACAGGTGGATATCATCGCCAGCGAGGATACCCGCAAGACCGGCCGCCTGTTGCAGCATTTCGCCATCAGCAAACCCCAGATCTCCTTCCACGCCTACAACGAGGTCCAGGCCGGCCAGCGCATCTTGGAGTTGCTACGGCAGGGGCAGGATGTGGCCTTGGTGACCAACGCCGGCACCCCCGGCATCGCCGATCCGGGCTATTCCGTGGTGCGCTCGGCCTTGGCGGAGGGGCTGCCGGTAACCATGATCCCCGGCCCCTGCGCCCTGATCATGGCCGCCGTCCTTTCGGGGCTGCCGCTGCACAGTTTCACCTTTCGCGGTTTCCCGCCACGCAAGTCGGCGGCTCGCCGCCGCTTCTTTGCCGCCGATGCCGCCTCGCCCTACACCCTGATCTACTATGAAAGCCCCCATCGCCTTTTGGATTCTCTGGCCGATGCCCTGGCCGTCTTGGGCGATCGGCCGGCGGCCCTGGCCAACGATTTGACCAAGCTCTACGAGGCTGTGTGGCGCGGGCGCCTCTCCGACCTCCTGCGCCAGGCGCAGGAGAGCCGCCGCCAAGGGGAATATGTGTTGGTCATCGCCGGGGCCGCACAGGAGGCGAGGCCGACAGATGAAGAATAAAGGCGGAGGGATGCGGGAGGAAAGGGGAACGCCCCTTGAGCCGAACGCCGCGTTGGCGGCGCTGGTGAGGGCGGTTGGGCAAAGCACCAAATATCGCCACGTGGCACCGGCAGTGGTCGCCGCCATCGGCGCCCGAGAGTTGGCCGCCCGGCATAACCTGGCCGAGGCCATCAAGGCCACCAAGAACAAGCTACACCAGGTGGGGGCGGCCTATCTGGCGGCCAAGATGCCCTATCCGCAGTGGCTGGCCCTGCTGCAAGACGCCGCGGGCCGAGGAGGGGAGGCCCTGCGCGCGACCTGCGCCCAGATCATGGCCCACCATGCTTCCTCCCGCGAGCGCCTGCCCCTTTTGGAGAGCTTTTATACCCAGACCTTGGGCGCCCTGGGCCCCTTGACCTCGGTGGCCGACCTGGCTTGCGGCTTGAACCCCCTGGCCATCCCTTGGATGCCCCTGGCCCCCGGCGCCCATTATGCAGCCTATGACATCTATCTGGACCTGATGACCTTTCTCCAGGGCGCGCTCTCGCTATTGGGAGTGCAGGGCAAGGCCGAGGCGCGGGATCTGCTCCACAACCCGCCCACGGAGCTGGTCCAGGTAGCCCTGTTGCTCAAAGCCATTCCCTGCCTGGAGCAGTTGGACCAAGACGCCGGCCGCAAACTCTTGGCCGCGATCCCGGCCCAACATCTGTTGGTCTCCTTTCCCGCCCACAGCCTGGGCGGGCGCGAGAAGGGGATGGTGGCCCATTACGAGGCCCATTTCCGCGATCTATTGCGTGCCCTGCCCTGGCGCGTGGAGGAACGTCTCCTTTTTCCCGGCGAGCTCGTCTTTCTCCTCAGCCGCTAACGGGTGTTCCAAAGCGCCTTGGAGGGCCTAGCGCTCACCGTTGGCTGCAGGATGGTTTGCCGGGTCGGATTCGGCCAGCTCCTGCTCCAGCTTTTTCAGGCAATCCGGGCACAGGCCGTGGGTGAACTGGGCATCGGTGTATTGGCTCAGATAGAGGGCCACATCCTGCCAGTAACCGGCATCGTCGCGGACGCGCTTGCACCAGGCGCAGATGGGCAACAATCCCCGCAGCGTTTTGACGTTGGCCAGGGCCTCTTGTAGCTCGGCGATCAACCGTTCCCGTTCCGCCTCGGCCTCACGCCGTTGGGTGATGTCCACGATCAACCCCACGCCCTGGCGCCCTTGTTCCCCATCGTCCAACACCCGGCACTCGGCGCGCAGCCAACGATAGCTGCCATCGGCCTGGCGCAAGCGATATTCCACCACATGTTTCCCTTCCTCCCGCACCACTTGGGCATGGGCTGCTAGGGCTGCTCGGTCGTCGGGATGGACCAACTCTAACCAGCGCGCCGGATCCAAGAAGACCTCGGGCGGCTGGCCCAACACGGCCTCCACATTCCGCGAGATGAGGGTCAGAGAGCCATCATCCAGATTGCGGGTATACAGGACGCCGGGGTTGCTGCTGAGGATGAACTCCAGCCGCTCCTGGGCGGCGCGCGCCCGGGCCTCGCTGCGCCGCACCTTGGATACAAGCCCGTGGATGACCTCAGCCAAAGCAAGAATCACCAAGGTGGAAAACGTGCCGGTGAGGAGCAAGGGGCGGGCCACATCGCGCAGGTAAAAACTCCCCAGCAAAATCACGCCCCAGAGGATGGCACACATGCCGCCGTAAACCCAACGCGGATAGAAAAAGGCCCCGACCACGACGGGCAGCATGAAAAGCGAGATTAACCCTTGGTTTTGCCCCTTGGCGGCAACCAATATGGCGTACACAGCCAACGCCAACGTATAAACGACCAGCACCGCCCAAGGAGGCGGACGGCGCCAGATATTTTTCATGCGCCCCCTTTCGTTGCCGCCGTTTTAGCGGTTCGGCGCTGCGCCCTCCGACGGGGTGGGCGTCCGCTCCGCCGCCGGCACGCCGCCCATGCCCCAATGGGTCTTGGGGATCTCTTACACTGTCAACTTGCGCCAAAGCGCCACCACCGCGCCCAAGAATAGCCCCACAGCCGCAGCCCCGGCCGTCAACGAGATCACCAGAATCTCTGGATGTTTCTGCACGATGCCCGCCAAGGCCCAGACCAACACCAGGGCATACAACGGATCGCGCCGCGTGGCCAAGACCAACACGCCCAGGATCGCGGCCACGGCGATCATGATCGCCGTCCACACCTCTGGGCGCAGGCCCCAGCCGCCCCAGCCAATGGTCCACAGATAGGCGGCGACATTGGCCACCGTGGCCACGGTGATCCAGCCCAGATAGACGCTAAAGGGCGCCCGCACCGGCCAACGTTCCTTGCTCGGCCCCTTGCCCAGCCCGATGCCCAATAACAAATAAATGGCGATGAGCGCCACGAGAAGGACGCCCATCGCCACCAGGCTCCAGGCAATCTGATCATAATGCCACAAAAAGATCCAGGCGCTGTTGGCCAGGCAACTCACCACATACGGCCAGCCGACGCGCCGCAAGGCCGGGTTCGCCCTTTGGGCCGGCAGGGCCTGATAGATGGTAAAGACGATCAACCCCAGATAGATCAGCCCCCAAATGGCAAAGACGTACCCCGCCGGAGTGAAATAGACCTGGATGCGATCCGAGATCTCGGCGGTGGTCTGGCCGTTGATGGGCAATGCATTGGCCAAGACGTTGATGACGATGGTCGCCACCGTCGCCAGCGCCACGACGATCTGCCGCACAGAATCCCTTTTCATCGTCCCCCCTCTGTTGCCGCGCACTGAGCCGAGAAAGGGGCGGCCTCTCCCCCAGGCGAGAGCGCCGCAGCGCCCTACCGGCCCCTTTGCCGATATCCTATCCTGTTCTCATGCCCGCCAACGTTCCGTAACCTTGGGCCCGTTGTGGAACGCCCGCGAGGGGCTAGGCTACGGCCTCGTGCTCGTCGTTTGACGCCCGCGAGGGGCTAGGCTACGGCCTTGGCCGGCTAGCCTTGCAAAGCCCGTTCGCCGGCCACCAGATCGTTGACCTTGAGCACGATGCGCGCCTCGCCGGCGCAGGTGCTGCTGTAGGCATAAGAATACTCAATGTTCACCCCCGCCTTGGCCAGGGGCTTGAGCACCCGCTCCACAAAGGCGCCCGGCTCGTCGGGGACGGTCACCTGCAAAACCTCGGTGGAGGAGGCCGTCATGCCGGCGCCACGGATCACTTCCAGCGCCCGCTGGGGCTGGTCCACCAACATGTGCACGATGCCGAAATCGGAGGCATCCACGATATTGTGGGCGATGATGTTGACCTTGGCCTCGGCCAAAAGGTTCATCAAATGGAGCAAGCGACCGGGGCGGTTCTCCAAAAAAGTCGATACCTGCGTCATGCGCATGGGTTTCCCTCCTCGTCTCATTCTCCCTTCTCTCCTGCCCCTCCCCACAGGGAGAGGCGGGAGAAGGGCGGTCATCTATGCTTTGTACACCTCGCGGCGGTCAATGACCCGCTGGGCTTTGCCCATGCTGCGCTCGATGCGGTGGGGCTCCACCAGTTTGACCCGCGCCTGAATGCCCAGCATCTCGCGCATCTCATATTCCGCCTGGCGCTGCAACGCCTTCAGCCGACCGATATCGTCGCTGAATACTTCCTCCGAGACCTCCACCCAGATCTCCAAATCGTCCATGGCCCCGCGCTCCCGGTCCACGATGATGAGATAATGGGGCTGCACACCCTCCACCTGGAGCAAAACTGCCTCGATCTGGGAAGGAAAGACGTTCACCCCGCGCACGATGAGCATATCATCGGTGCGGCCGCTGACCTTCTCCATCCGCGCCAGGGTGCGCCCGCAGGCACAGGGGGTAAAGTCGAGCCGGGTGATGTCTCCGGTGCGGTAGCGAATGACGGGTAGGGCCTCCTTGGTGAGAGTGGTGATGACCAGTTCGCCGCATTGGCCGGGGGGCAGGGGCTCGCCGGTGCCGGGGTCCACGATCTCCACCAGGAAATGGTCCTCGTTGATGTGCAGCCCGCAATGCTGGGTGCACTCCCCCGAGACGCCCGGCCCCATCACCTCGCTCAGACCGTAGGTGTCGATGGGGTCAATGCCCAGGCGCTGGGCGATCTCTTGGCGCATCTGCTCCGACCAAGGCTCGGCGCCGTGGATGCCCACCCGCAGGGCCGTCTGGCGCAGATCCACGCCCATCTCGTCGGCCTGCTCGGCCACATAGATGGCATAGGAGGGAGTGCAACAAAAGACGGTGGTCTCGAAATCTTGGATGAGCATGATCTGGCGCTTGGTGTTGCCGGAGGACATGGGCACCACTGTGGCGCCGATGTGCTCGCTGGCATAATGCCAGCCCAGCCCGCCGGTGAACAGGCCATAGCCCATGGCGATCTGCACCGTGTCCTCGGCGCTGACGCCGGCTGCCACCAGATTGCGGGCGCAAACCTCGCGCCAGGTATCCAGGTCCTTCTTGGTGTAGGCCACCACGGTGGGCTTGCCCGTGGTGCCGCTGGAGGCATGGATGCGGGCCAGCTCGCGCCGGGGCACGGCCAACAGCCCAAAGGGATAATTATCGCGAAAGTCGCTCTTGCGGGTGAAGGGTAGCCGCCGCAGATCATCGAGGGAACGGATCTCCTCCGGGCGGATGCCGCGTTCCCGCAGGGCCTGGCGGTAAAAGGGCACCTTCTCATAGACATTGGCCACCTGCTGGCGCAAGAGATCCAACTGCAGCGCCTCCAACGCGGCGCGTGACATGGTCTCTCGCTCTCGATTCCACATCGCCATCGTTCGCTCACTCCTTGACAGCAGTTTTACCCGCACCGCGCTGGCCTGTCAAGCCCTATGGCCGCCAAGCGCTGCCTTCAGATGTTCAGGTTGAATCCCCGGCCGGCTGCAACGGATCAGCCCTGCTTGTACACCTCGCGGCGGTCCAGGACGCGCTTGGCCTTGCCCATGCTCCGCTCGATGCGGTGCGGCTCCACCAGCTTGACCCGGGCCGAGATGCCCAAGACATCCTGGATCTGTCGTTCAGCCTGGTTCTGCAAATCGGCCAGGTTGCCCAGTTTATCGGAAAAGATCTCCTCCGAGACCTCCACCCAGACCTCCAGGGTGTCCATGGCGCCGCGCTCGCGGTCCACAATGATGAGATAGTGGGGCTGCACACCCTTGAGCTGCAAGAGCACGGACTCGATCTGCGAAGGGAAGACGTTCACGCCCCGCACGATGATCATGTCGTCGGTGCGCCCGCTGACCTTGGACATGCGCACCGTGGTGCGCCCACAAGCACAGGGTTCGATGCTGAGCTTGGCCATATCGCCCGTGCGATAACGGATGACGGGCAGAGCCTCCTTGGTGAGGGTGGTAAAGACCAGCTCGCCCGTCTCGCCATAGGGCAGGCGGCGGCCGGTATCGGGGTCAATGATCTCGGGCAAGAAAACATCCTCGAAAATGTGCAAGCCGTTCTTGTACACGCACT
This sequence comes from Anaerolineae bacterium, assembly GCA_034433995.1. Lineage (GTDB taxonomy): Bacteria > Chloroflexota > Anaerolineae > UBA1429 > UBA1429 > DAOTZU01. The sequence goes on along the minus strand of DAOTZU010000255.1, from coordinate 11,630 downwards.
CGGAGGAGACCCCCGGCCCGATGATCTCGCTCAGGCCATAAATATCCAAGGCCAAAAGGCCCAAGCGCTCCTCGATCTCTTGGCGCATCTGTTCCGACCAAGGCTCTGCCCCAAAGAATCCCACCCGCAGTTTGGTCTGGCGCAGGTCAGCGCCGTTCTCCAGGGCCGCCTCGGCCAAAAAGAGGGCGTAGGAGGGGGTGCAACAGAGGGCGGTGGCGCCGAAATCTTGGATGAGCATGATCTGCCGGGCGGTGTTGCCGCCGGACATGGGGATGACGGTGGCCCCGATCTTTTCCGCGCCATAGTGCACGCCCAAACCGCCGGTGAACAGGCCATAGCCGTAGGCGTTGTGCACCACGTCCTTCCGCGTCACCTCGCCACAAGCCAAGGTGCGGGCCATCACCTCGGACCACAGGGCGATATCGTTGGCGGTGTAGGCGACCACGGTGGGCTTGCCCGTGGTGCCGCTGGAGGCGTGGACCCGCACCACCTCCTCCAAGGGCACGGCGAGCAGGCCAAAGGGATAGTTATCGCGAAAGTCGCTTTTGCGGGTGAAGGGCAGGTGCTCCAGATCCTCCAGCCCGCGCACATCCTGCGGGCGGATCCCTGCCCGGTCAAAGGCCTGGCGGTAAAAGGGCACCTTCTCGTACACCCGGGCCACCTGTGCGCGGAGCCGGCGGCTCTGCAAAGCCTCCAAGCGCTCCCGCGGCGCGCACTCCATTTCACGGTTCCAGATGATCATCTTGTCCTCCTCATTTATCCCGTAGTCAAGCCCCTCGTGGGCGTCGGTCGACGGGCAAACGTGCCGTAGCCCAGCCCCTCGTGGGCGTATTTCACGGGCACAAGGCCGTGGGCTGCTCCTAGACCATGCCCAGGTACGCCCGGCGCATCCGTTCCGAGTTGAGCAACTCACGGGCGCTGCCCTCGGCCACCACGCGGCCCGTCTCGAGCACATAACCGCGATCGGCGATACGCAGCGCGGCATGAGCATCCTGTTCCACCAAGAGCAAGGTCAGCCCCTCCTCCCGCAAGCGCACCAACAATTGCAGGATCTCGCGCACCAGATTGGGGGCCAGCCCGATGGAGGGCTCATCCAGCAGGAGCAGACGGGGCGAGGCCATCAAAGCCCGGCCGATGGCAAACATCTGCTGTTCGCCGCCGCTGAGGCTGCCCGCCCGCTGGCCCAGGCGCTCTTGCAGGCGAGGGAAATAACGAAACACCGTCGCCAACCGCTCCTGCAGTTCGGCCTTGCGCCAGACGCCGCCCACCGGCCGGAGCAGTCCCCCCAGGCGGCCCGCCTCATGGCGATAGCCGCCCAAGAGGAGGTTATCGCGCACGGTCATGCTGGGCAGGATCTGCCGTCCCTCGGGCACCAACACCAGTCCCGCGCGGGCCACCTGATGGGTGCTCAAGCCATCCAACCTGTGGCCCTGCCACAAGATCTCGCCCTCCGAGGGCTTGATCTGGCCTGTGATGGCCCGCAACAGCGTGCTCTTGCCGGCACCGTTGGGGCCCAAGATCGCCACGATCTCTCCCTGCTGCACCGTCAAAGAGACCTGGCGTACCGCCTGGATGTGACCATAATAGACGCTTACCCCTGTGACGTTAAGCATCACCCCTCCTCCGTGCCCAAATAGGCGGCGATGACCGCCTTGTTGCGGCGCACTTCTTGAGGAGTGCCCTGGGCCAAGCGCTTGCCGTGGTCCAACACCACCACGGTATCGGCCAGGCGCATCACCAGCTCCATATCGTGCTCCACCAGGATGATGGTGATGCGCATCTGCTGGATGCGGCGAATGAGGTCGGCCAGATCGTTCTTCTCCAGGCGGTTGAGGCCGGCGGCCGGCTCATCCAGAAGGAGCAGGGTGGGGCTGGCCGCCAGGGCGCGGGCGATGGCCAGCAGGCGCTGCTGACCAAAGGGCAGGGTGCCCGCCTCTTGGTTGGCCTTGGCCCCCAGGCCCACCAGGTTGAGGAAACGCAAAGCGTCGAGATAGAGGTCCTCCTCCTCACGACGCACCCGTGGCCAACGCAGGGCGGCATCCAGCAATTCGCTCTGGCCGCGGATATGGCAGCCGACCATGACGTTCTCCAGGACGGTCATCTTGCCAAAGATGAGGGCTTGCTGAAAGGTCCGGGCGATGCCCATGCGCACCCGCTCGTAAGGGGGACGCCCGTTGAGCCGTTTGCCCCGAAAGCGCACCTGACCCTTGTTGGGGGGCAAGGTGCCGGCGATGATGTTGAGCAGGGTGGTTTTGCCGGCGCCATTGGGCCCGATGAGGGCCAAGATCTCGCCATCGCGCACCGCAAACGAGACCTCATCCAGCGCCACCACGCCACCAAAGTGTTTGCTTACACCTTCGATTTCCAGGATGACCAAGGGCTCGCCGTCCATCAGGCCCTCCTCAACCGCCGGCGCAGGACCGCCAAGGGTTGGGCCCGCCGCCAGGCACGGGAGGCGGCGCCGGTCAGCCCATCGGGCATAAAGATCATGATCAGCACCAGCAACACCCCGTAGGCGACAAGTTGCTGCTCGCCGGAGCTGCTTCCGGTGAGGAGGGGCATCACCTCGCGCAAGACCAGGCTGAGGAGCAGGATCACCGCCGCCCCCAAGGGCGCTCCCCAGACGCTGGCCAGCCCACCCACCGCGGCCATCAACACCAGGCGCACGGAAGTATCGAAATCAAAGGCGTTGGGGCTGACAAAGATCATGTAATGGGCATAGAGGCTGCCGGCCACGCTGGCATAGATGGCGCTGGTGACCAGGATGCGCAGCTTGTAGCGCGCCACCTCCACCCCTAAACTCTCTGCCGCCTCCTGTCCCTCCCGGATGGCCCGCAACGCGCGCCCAAAGCGAGAATTGACGATGTTCAGCGCCATGATCAGCGCCAGCAGAGCAACCCCCCAGGCCAGATAATAATAGGCCAGGTCGCTCTTCAAGGCGACGCCGGCCAGGGTCAGCCGCGGGATGCCGGGCAGACCGGTGGGGCCGCCGGTGATGGTCTTGCCCTCATTGAGCACCACGCGCACGATGAGGCCAAAGGCCAACGTGCCCAGGGCCAAATAATGTCCTTGGAGGCGAAAGATGGGCAGCCCGATGAGGTAGGCGATGCCGCCGGTGATGGCCGCGCTGGCCACCAGCGCCAACCACGGCGACCATCCCATCCGCGTGCTGAGGATGGCCGAGCCATAGGCGCCCAGCCCAAAGAAAGCCGCCTGACCCAAGGACACCTGCCCGGCGTAGCCCATCAACAAGCAGAGGCCCATGGTGACGATGGCATAGATGGCGATGAGGATGAGGGTGCTCAGGGCGTAGGGCGTGTTCAGCCAAAGAGGCAGCGTACCCAGAAAAACGGCCAAAAGGAGCAGGCCGACCACGTTCTTGCGGGAGCTCAGGATAGCGGAAAGCGATGGGGTCATGGGCGCCTCCTGAACAGGTTCTCCCACGGCACCGTGCGCCCCACCAAGACCACAAACAGGACTACAAAAGCGATGGCCTCTTTGAAACCGGAGGAGACCAGCCCTGCGGAGAAGGATTCGACAATGCCCAGGATCAGCCCGCCCACCACGGCCGCGGGGGCGTTGACCATGCCGCCCATGATGGCCACCACAAAGCCCTTCAGGCCCAGGCTCAGCCCCATATCATAGCTCACCAGGGCCAGCGGCGCGATGACGACCCCGGCGATGGCCCCCAACCCCCCGCCGATGGCGTAGGAGAGCAGCGCCATCCCCTGGGTGTTGATCCCCAAGAGCTCGGCCATCTGGCGGTTGATGGCGCAGGCCCGCACCGCCTTGCCCAAGAGGGTGAACTCGAAAAAGAGATAGAGCAACAGCAAAACGATCCCCGCCGTGCCGATGATCCACAGCCGTTGCCGCGCCAACACCGCTCCGCCCAATTGGAGCGGCGGGCCGGGCGAAAACTCGGGCAAGGAGTAGGACGTGGTTCCCCAAAGCAGCAGGGCGATGCCCCGCAAGGCGATGGCCGTGCCGATGGTGATGATGATCAACGTCACCTCCGCCGCGCGCCGCGCCGGGTACACCGTCACCCGCTGCACCAGCGCCCCCAAGAGCATGATGGCCAACACGGCCCCCAGAAAGGCCAACCACAAGGGAAAGTGCAGTTGGCGATAAAAGACCACGGCCAGCATGGCCCCCAACATCACAAACTCCCCTTGGGCCAGGTTGATCACCCCGCTCACGTTGTAGATGGTGATCAGCCCCAGGGCGATCAGCACGTAAATGCACCCCGTGCTGGCCCCGGAGAGCAGGAACTGGACATAGTCCTTGAAGGCGTAACTCAACACCCACGCACCTCTACCATTGGTCTGGAGGGAAGTAGCGCCATTGGCCGCCGGTGATGCGCACCAACACCACGTCGTTCAAGCTCAGGCCCACATGATCCTGAGGGGAAAAGTTGAACACGCCATCGGCCCCCACAAAGCCTTTCAGGTTCTCGATGCCATCACGCAAACGGGCGCGCTGTTCCGTCAAGGGCAACCCGTCGGGGAAGGTCTGCAACACCTGCAGGACGATCTGGAGGGCATCCCAGGCATGGGCAGCGAATTGGTTGGGGTATTTGCCCGTGGCCGCCTTGTAATCGGCAACGAAACGCTGCAACACCGGCTTCTGCGGGTCAGTATCGGCCAAGGCATCCACCGCCACCACTTTGCCGATGGGAAAGATGACCCCCTCCACGTTGGCGGCGCCGGCCAGGTCAATAAAGGATTGCATCCCCACGCCCGAATTGTGCAATAGGGGCAAAGTGAGGCCCAGCTCGCGGTACTGCTTGGTAAAGATGGCCGCCGCCGGCGGGATGGCCGTGACCAATACCGCCTGGGCGCCGTTGGCCTTGATCTTGGTGATCTGGGCCGTCATATCGGTATCGGCGGCATCAAAGGTCTCCTCCAGGACGATCTCCACCCCCTCGGCCTTGGCCGTCTCGCGGATGGCCAGGGCGCCGTCCTCGCCGTAGGCGTTGTTGACATAGATATTCGCCACCTTGGTCAGCCCTTTGGCCTTGGCATACTTGACCTGCCATGGGGCGGTGTGCTCATTGCTCTGGGCCACCTTGAAAATCCACTTGCGCTCGGCCACGGGCTTGACGATGGCGCTGGACGAGGCCAGAGAGATCATGGTCACCTGGGCCTCTTGCACCACCGGAATGAGCGCCATGCTCTCCTGGCTGGTGGTGGGGCCGATGAGGGCCACCACGCCCTCGTCGTTGATCAACTTTTTGGCCACGGGGACGGCCACATCCCCTTTGCTCTCGGTATCTTGGATGATGATCTTGACCGGATGCCGCACCCCATCGGGGCCGACGATGCCGCCTTGAGCATCCAGTTGCTTTTGCACCATAACGGCCACGTCGCGCTCCGGCTCGCCCAAGGAAGAAGAGGCGCCGGTGATGGCCACGACGAAACCGATCTTGTAGGCGGCGCCCTGTTTGCCCGCCGGCGCGGCGGGCGTGGGGGTGGTCTTGCCGCAGGCGCCCAAGCTCAGCACGAGCGCCAGCGCCAAGCAAAGATATCCTGTGCGCCCTAGTATTTTGCCCATGATCTCTCCAGTGTTTTGCCGGGGCGCCGACAAGTCCACCGGTGGCTTGTCGGCGCTCCGAGGGATGCACATTACCATTTATCCGGCGGGAAATACTCCCATTGTCCCTTGACGATGCGGGCCATCACCACATCTTCCATCCGCAAGCCCACATGATCCTGGGGCGAAAGGTTAAAGATGCCGCCGGTGCCCACAAAGCCCTGGGTCTTTTCGATCTCGTCGCGCAGGCGGGCGCGTTGCTCCGCCAAGGGCAGACCATCGGGCAGCTTGGTCAGGGCCTGCAGGGTGATCTGCAAGGCGTCCCAAGCGTGGCCGGCAAAGGTGCTGGGCGGCTTGCCCGCGCTGGCCTGGAAATCGCGCACAAAGGCCTCCAACACCTTCTTCTGGGGATCGCTATCGGGCAGGGCCGAGACGGCCACCAACTTGCCCATGGGAAAGACCACGCCCTCCGCCACCTCGGCGCCGCAGAGGTCAATGAAGGCCTTCATGCCGATGCCGTGGTTGTGGATGATGGGGATGGTCAAGCCCAGCTCGCGGAATTGCTTGGTCAAGATGGAGGCGGCCGGCGGGATGGCCGTGACCAGGAGCGCCTGGGCGCCGCTAGCCTTCAGCTTGGTGAGCTGAGGGGTCATGTCCGTGTCGGCGGCGTCAAAGGTCTCCTCCAGGATGATCTCCACGCCCATCTCCTTGGCGGCGGCACGGATGCCGTCGCGGCCATCCTCACCATAGGCGTTGTTCACATAAAAGTTGGCCACCTTGGTGAGACCCTTGGCTTTGGCATATTTCACCTGCCAAGGGGCGGTGTGCTTGTTGGATTGGGCCGATTTAAAGACCCAGTACCGCTCGGCCACCGGCTCGACAATGGAACTGGAGGAGGCCATGGAGATGTTGGGCACCTTGGCCTCTTGCACCACGGGGATGATGGCCATGCTCACCTGGCTGGTGGTGGGGCCAACGATCGCTACCACGCCCTCGTCGCTGATGAGCTTTTTCACCACTGGCACGGCCACATCGCCCTTGCCCTCGGTATCGTAGATGAGGATTTTGACGGGGTGTTTCACGCCATCGACGCCCACGATGCCCCCTTGGGCGTCCAGTTGTTTTTGGATCATGAGGGCCGCATCGCGCTCCGGCTCGCCCAGGGAGGAGGCGCCGCCCGTGACGGCCGCGATGAAACCGATCTTGTAGGTCACGCCCTCCTTACTGGCAACGGCGGGCGTGGGGGTGGGTTTGGCCGCGCAACCGCTGGCGGCCACGAGGAGGACAAGCAGGACGAACCACACAAACAGGCTGCTGGCGAGACGCTTCATCTTTTCCCTTCCTGAATGTTGGTCTCTCAACCGGGCTCGCCACCGTATCGGCAGGGCCACCAACCCCTGCTGGCCCGCCGATCCCACCGGACGCGCACCGCCTGGAGACAGCATCACGAAGAGCTTGCCCAGCTCTGCTTTGTTGTGCCCTCTCGGCTGGGTTCGCCGTTTCCGGTTGCGCCAGTGCTTCTCCCCAAGGACGCCCTCCCACGAGGACGCCCTCCAGCAGCCTGTGGAGCACTCGGCTAATCCCCAACCTGGCGACGCTTTAACAAACGCTCACCCGACCTCCACGAACACGCGGGCCCTCCCACGCCATCGTAGTCGGGTGACGATGCTCAATGATACCATGCTCGGTCGCTGCTGTCAATCCTGTGATGCTCTTTTTGCTTGACAACCGACCGCCCCTGTGCTATCCTGCCGATAATGCAGAGAAAGGTTCCCAGACATGAGGTTGGACCGCGTCGCCGAGGACATTTTCATCTTTGCCAGTGACCTGTACGCCCAGGTCACCACGACGGTGCTGTTCACCGCCAAAGGCGCCATCGTGGTAGATACGTTGCCCTTCCCCAGCGAAAGCCGGGCGGTGGCCTCCTTTATCGAAAACAAACTCGGCCCGGATAGCGTGCGCTATGTGATCAACACCCATCATCACGCCGACCATGTCTTTGGCACCTGCTTCTTCGAGGGGGCCGAGGTGATCTCCCAAGACCTGTGTCGCGAGATCCTGGCCACCTCCGGGCAGGCCCGGCTGGACCGGGCCAAAGCCGAGACCCCCGCTTTGGCCGAGGTGACGTTATGCCTGCCCCACATCACCTTCGGCGAGGAGATGAGCCTTCACCTGGGGCACAGGCACCTGTTGCTGTTGCACACCCCGGGCCACACCGCCGATAGCATCAGCATTTTTATCGAAGATGAAAAGGTGCTCATCGCGGGGGATACCGTCATGCCGGTGCCCTATATCGTGGGCGGCGATGGCGCCCAGCTCCAGGCATCCCTGCGCCGGGTACAGAGCCTGGCGCCCAGCTTTATCATCCAAGGACATGGGGATGTCCTCCTGCGGGGCGAGATCGAAGAGACGCTGGAGAGCAGCATCGCCTACCTGGAGACCATCACCCAGCGGGTGCGCGAACTTGTGGAACGGGGCGAACCGGCCAAGAAGCTGCGCGCCATCGACATCGAATCCTGCGGCAAATCGCGCATTCCCCTGAACGGCCTGGTGAGCAGGCTACACCTGGATAATCTCCTAGCCCTCTACAAAACCTTTAGCCAGAACGAGCCCGGCCCCGCTCGTTAACTATGCTCCGGCCACCCAGCCCCGCTTCTTGAGCTCTTGCTCGATCAAAGCCATGCGGGCGGCGTTCTGGGGTAGCTCCTTGTTCAGGCACTCCTCGAACACCAAGCGCGGGTGCAGATCGCCAAAGATGGGCGCCCGGGCCAGGCAATCCCAAATGGTCTCCAGCTCGCAACGCATGATGCCCAAGATGTAAGACAGAACCAAACCGCGCTCCAGATCGTTGGTCAGCGGGCCACGGCGTGCCTCATATTCGGCGATAAAACTATCCATCGCGCCCAACAATTCGTTGATGAAACTGATGGTGCCCTCTTGGTTCAACATCGTGTGTTTCCTCGCTATCTGGCAAAACGTTATCGCGGCGCGGCCTTGACCAAAGCCCCCACCAACATCCCGCCCAAGATCGCCAAGTCCTCGGTGGGCAGATAATGCCCGGCCGCGCCATCAAAAAGCAGGCTAAAGGCCGGCGGAAACTCTTCATCCCCCCGATGCCAGATCAAGACCAGCGGCACTTGAGGCAGGGCGTCAAAGCGAAAAGCCAGATCGCCCAAAGGGAGCGCCTCACCGCCCAGGGCTGCGGCGGCGGCCCGCAGACGTTCGGGCCGCTCACCAAAGCGGGCCAAGAGGGGCGGCTCGACCCGGCGGCGAAAGGCCTGGTCATAGATCAAGCCGTCGGGCAACTCGTGGAAGGCCACCCAGCGCACGGCCAGGGGATGGCCGTCGGCATGCGCCAAATAGTGGAGCAGAAGCAAGGTCAGGGCCTCTTTGGCCGGGCTGCCCGTATCTTGGCGCGTCACTCCACCGTCTGGATAAGTGATATCCCATCTTTCGCGGAAAAAGCGCACGACAAAGCGTCCCTTGCCTTGGGAGAGCGCCGTGTAGCCCACGCCGGCGCAGCGGGCGATCTCATCCGGCGCCCGCGCGCGCAATCTCTCTCGCGCCAGACATAGGGCATGCTCTTTGGTCTGGGGTGGCGCAGTTTGCGGTCGCAAAATCATTGGTCGCTCCTTGCCGCCGATCGGCGAGCAGCGCAAGCCATCCGATGTGTGCGCACTGGATTATAGCCTGCGCGCCCCAGGATGCAAGCCCGCTTTTTGCGGTTGACAGCGGGCCAACAACGTGTTACGATACTCAAAAGAAGCGGCAAACATCCACCCAGCGCCAAAAGATCCATCTTCCAGGGCCCGGCCGGGCATAAGCTCTACGGAAAAGAGGTCACCACGATGGCAAAACCCTATAACGCGCGCACACGGTTCTGGTCCGTGCTCCTGTTGGTCGCGCTGTTCGGCGCCTGTCTATCTTGGGGGCCGGAGGCCCGCCCCGTCTCGGCCCTGGCCGCCCTGGTCTCCTTACAGCCCTCCAGCCAGACGGTGGCGCCCGGCGCAGTGTTCGATGTCCAAGTGTTGATCCAAGGGGTGACGAACCTCTCCACGGTGGATTTGCGCATCAATTTCGATCCCGCCGTGTTGACTGTGGTGGACCAGGACGCAGGGCAAGCCGGCGTGCAGATCCTGCCGGGGAACATCTTTCCCTCCGATAATCCCCTTTTCAACCAAACGGACAACACCAACGGCATCATCAACTATAGCATCCTGGGCCTGGTCTCAGGAGCCTTCACCGGTGATGGCGTCATCGCCACAGTGCGCTTTCAGGCCTTGGCGGCCGGCACCTCGGACTTGCTCTTCGACTACCTGGTGCTTACCGATCCCAGCACCGCCGAGATCCCCGTCACCGGCCAGGGGGGACAGGTAACCGTCTCCGGCGGGGCCACCGAGACGCCCACGCCCACCGAAACCTTGACGCCCACCCTCACCGCCACGGCCACCGAAACCTTGACGCCCACCTTGACGGCCACCGCCACCGAGACCGTGACGCCTACCTTGACGGCCACCCTTACCGCCACCGAGACGCCCACGGCAACCCTCACGCTCACTGCAACGCCCACCATCACCACCACGGCAACGACCACCGCCACCGCCACGCCCACCGTCACGGGGACGGTGCCCATCACGGGCACAGCCACGCCCACCAACACGCCCACCTTTGTCTCGTTGCCGCTCATCTTGAAGGATCACGTGGTGCCGCCGCCGACGGCGACGCCCACCCTCACGCCGACGCCGGTGCCCACGCCCACCGACACCCTCACCCCCACGGTGGGGCCTTCGCCGACGCCCACCTTTACCCCCACGGCGACCTTGACGCCCTCCCTCACGCCCACGGCGACCGAGACGCCGCTCTATACGGCCACGCCCACCGTCACCCCCTCGCCCACGGTCACGCCGTGCGAGAACATGGTGGCCAACGGCGGCGCCGAAAACGATGACGCCTGGCACTTCCCGCCCACGGCTCATACCGGCGGCTATTCCACCACCCATGCCCTGTATGGGCTGCGGTCTCTACGCTCGGGCATCGAGGAGTACTATGACATCGGCACCGAGAGCTATTCCTCGGCGCAGCAATACGTCTATGTGCCCCTCTATAGCCAGCAGATGCGCTTCAGCTTCTGGTACTATTCCAAGGCCACCGGCGCGCCTGCGGAGGCCGATTGGCACTATATCATCATCATTGACCAATACGGCACGCGCTACTTCCTGAAGCGCATCTATTGGCCCGAAACTACGGAACAGGTCTGGAGGCGGGTGGAATTCACCGAGGAAGTGCTCTGGCGCTTCCGTGGCCAGTTCATCACCCTGGTCTTTGGCACCTATAACAACGGCTGGGGCGGCGCGGCGGCCATGTGGGTGGATGAAGTGCACTTTGACGTCTGTTATTACTGAACGTGCGGCAGAAAACAGGCGGAGCGGCCGAGGGATGGGCCGCTCCGCGCAGGAAAAGGGGCCGGGAGCAACCATTATCCGGGTGCTCCCGGCCCAACTATTTCTAGTTGTGGCGCGCCGAGGGGACGAACCGCCGCGCCACCGCCGTCAGCATCTCCATCTGCTCTTTCGGCGGCGATTTCAGCCCTTCTGCGCGATAGGATAGCTCCAGGCTGTGATATTTCCCCGCCGCCAAAGGATGAAAGGGCAAAAGCTCATAGGCCACCAGGTTGGGCAAACGGGCGAGGAAACCGGCCATGGCCGCCACCTCTTCCGGGGTATCGTTGACGCCGGGGACGATGGGCGTGCGCACGATGAGCGGCTGCGGCTGCCGGCCGAGGAGACGGATGTTCTCCAGGATGCGCTCGTTGGACACGCCGGTGCAGGCGCGGTGCCGGGCGCTATCCAGCAGTTTGAGATCCACCATCACCAGGTCGGTGAAAGGCAAAACCCCGGCGATCCGCTCCCACGGGAGATGGGCGGCCGTCTCGATGGCCGTGTGGATCCCCTCCTCATGGCAACGCTGCAAGATGGCGCGGGCAAAATCGAGCTGCAGGAGCGGTTCGCCGCCGGAGAGGGTCACGCCGCCTTGGGAGGTGGTGTAAAAGGGGCGATCGCGCAGCACCTCGACCATCACCTCCTCCGCCGTCTTGGTCTGCC
>DAOTZU010000254.1:0-10397 GCA_034433995.1 Anaerolineae bacterium | reverse complement strand
AGCAAAGGCGGCGCGGCAATGGGAACAAACGGCCTCCCCGCCCTTGCCAGGCCTCAGTTCACCACAGCAATGGGGACAGCCTACCAGCTCCCACCACCCATCCACGAGAGGCCTCCTCGCCTCAGCTCGGGATTGCCGCGTGTTCGTGCGGCAACCCCATGGCAAGGAACATTTTAGGAGGAAGGAGACCGATTGTCAAGGCAGAAGAAGATTGACACGGATTGGAGCGCCTTGCGCTGCGGGCACCGAGGAGCTCCTCACCCCTCGGTTTTGGCCAACTTGGTCAGCTCCTCTTCGCGCAGGGCACGCCGCAAGACTTTGCCCACCATGGTCTTGGGCAGCTCGCGGCGGAACTCGATGGCCGTGGGCACCTTGAATTTGGCCAGGTGCCCTTTGCACCAGCGAATCAGCTCCTCTTCGCTGGCCGTCTCGCCATCTTTGAGCACCACATAGGCCTTTACCGTCTCGCCACGATAGGGATGAGGAATCCCCACCGCCACCGCCTCCTTGACCTTGGGATGCTCGTAAAGGGCCTCTTCGATCTCACGGGGATAAATATTATAGCCGCCGGCGATGATCATGTCCTTCTTGCGGTCCACGATGGTAAAGTAGCCATCCGCATCCATCACGGCGATATCGCCGGTATGCAGCCAGCCATCGCGCAACACCTGGGCCGTCTCCTCCGGCTTGTTCCAATAACCCTTCATCACCTGGGGGCCGCGGATGCACAGCTCTCCCGGCTCGCCCACAGGCACCTCGGTGGTGCCATCCTCCAGATCCACCAGCTTGCAATCGGTATTGGGCCAGGGCAGGCCGATGGTGCCGATGCGGCAACCCTCGTTGACCGGGTTCGCATGGGTGACGGGCGAAGCCTCCGTCAGGCCGTATCCCTCCACCAACTTGCCGCCGGTGAGCTCCTGGAAGCGAATCTGCACCTCCTTCGGCAGCCCGGCGCCACCGCTGATGCAGGCGCGGATGGAGCTGAGGTCGTACTTGGGCGTATCGGGATAGTTGTTGATGGCCACATAGATGGTGGGCACGCCGGGGAAAAAGGTGGGCCGATGCTTTTGGATATTGCGCAGGACGAACTTTAGATCGCGCGGATTGGGCACCAGGATCATGGTGGAGGCGGCATAGATGCCGTGGTTCATGCAAGTGGTCATGCCATAGCTGTGGCTCAGGGGTAGGGCGGCCAGGACGATCTCGCCCGCCGTCTTGGTGTTCAGCCACACCTGGCATTGCATGGCGTTGACCAGGAGATTGCGCTGGGAAAGCTCCGCCCCTTTAGGCACGCCGGTGGTGCCACCGGTGTAGAGCAGGCAGGCGGTATCTTCCATCTGCACCCGCACCGGCGCAGGCACCGGCGGGGCAGCAGCGAGGAAATCTTGAAAGCCGATGGCGTCCTCCTCCTGGCTCAGGTCCACATAATGCCCCTCTTTTTTCTCCTTGAGCAGGGTGAACAAGGCCTTCAAGTGGGGCGGGAAATACTCTTTGATGTTGGCGACGATGACGTATTCCAGGGGCGTCTTGTGGCGAATCTCGCGCACCGTGGGGTAAAAGCTGCTCAGGGCCACCATGACCTTGGCGCCGGCGTCGTTGAGCTGGTGTTCCAGCTCCCGGGCCACGTACAGGGGGTTGCAGGGCACCACGATGCCGCCCACGCGCAAAGTGCCGTAATAGGCGATGACAAACTGGGGGCAATTGGGCATAAAGATGGCCACCCGGTCACCCCGGGCCACGCCCAGCTTCTGCAGGCCGGCGGCGAAGCGGTCCACGGCGTCGTTCAGCTCTTTGAAGGTGAGCTTGTGGTCGAAAAAGATGATCGCCGGATGCTGGGGATAGCGGCGGGCATTGCGCCGCAGGCAATCGCTCAAGGGCGTATCGGGGATGGTGATGCTGGGCGGGACATGGGCTTCATAGTGGGAGATCCACGGCTTGTCCACGGTTTGGCCTCCTCGCAAAGAATCGTGAACACTGAACACCACGGCTAGGGTCTTCCAGACGCGGCACTTCTATTTAGAATAAAACACCGTCAAAGGGCTATGGTTACGGCCGCGTCGGATCCCACCCCAAACGACAGCACCGCTTCCCCAGCCCCCCTCACCCCATCCCTCTCCCCCTTGGGGGAGAGGCCGGGTGAGGGGGGTTGAGCAGAGACCCAGCCCCCCTCCCCCCACCCCTCTCTCCTGCGGGGCGAGGGGGGCACCAGCTCCTCTCCCCCCTGGGGGAGAGGCCGGGTGAGGGGGGGTTGAGCAGAGACCCAGCCCCCTCACCCCATCCCTCTCCCCTGCGGGGCGAGGGGGCACCAGCTCCTCTCCCCCTTGGGGGAGAGGCCGGGTGAGGGGGAAAGCGCTAGCGCAGCTTGGCCGCGATCAGCTCGCCCAGGCGCTTGATCCCCTCGCGGATCAACTCCGGCGGCACGCTGGCGAAGGAGAGGCGCATGGTATTGGCGCCGGAGCCATCCACAAAGAAGGGCTTGCCCGGCACAAAGGCCACCTTGCGGGCCACCGCCTCCGACAAGAGGGCCACCGTATCAAAGCCTTCGGGCAAGATCACCCAGAGGAACAGCCCACCTTGCGGACGGGTGTAGCGCACGCTGGGCGGAAAGTAGGCGGCGATGGCCTCGCACATGGCGTTGCGCCGGGTCAGGTAGGTCTCGCGGATGCGCTGCACCTGGTCGGGGAGCCAGCCGCGCCGCAGAAATTCGTAGGCCATGGTCTGGGCCATGGCATTGGAGTGGAGGTCTGAGCCCTGTTTGGCCATGACGAACTGCCGCGCCACCTCCGGCGGGCAGACGGCCCAGGCCAGGCGCAGGCCGGGGGCCAACGTCTTGGAGAAGGAACTGAGATAGACCACATTCCCCTGGGCATAGCTGCCCGTGCGGGCGTTCTCCGCGTGCCGGGCCGCATCCAGCTCGATGAGGGTGGGCAGAGGCTGGCCCTCAAAGCGCAGGGCGCCGTAGGGGTCATCCTCTAAAATGGGCACATTGTACGCCGCCGCCAGCTCCACCACCTTGCGGCGGCGCTCCAGACTCATGGTCACGCCGGTGGGGTTCTGGAAGGTGGGCAGAAGGTACATAAACTTGGGCCGCGCGCGCTCAATGAGGGCGGGCAACTGGTCCACGCAGGCGCCCTCCTCATCCACCGGCAAGGGGGCAAAACGGACGCCATACGCATTAAAGGATTGCACCGCGCCCAAAAAGGTGGGGCTTTCCACGATCACCGTGTCGCCCTCATCCAGGAAGATGCGCCCCATCAGGTCCAGCGCCTGCTGCGAGCCGCTGGTGATGACAATGTTCTCCGCCTTGGCCGGGATGCCCCGCCGGGTCATCTCCTGGGCCAGGGCCTCGCGCAGAGCGGGGAGACCGTCGGTGAGGCCATATTGCAGCGATTCTTTGGGCATGTGGGTCAGCACGTAATGGCTGATCTCGTCCAGTTGGGCCACAGGGAAAAGGTCGGCCTCGGGCCAGCCGCCGGAGAGGGAGATGGTATCGGGAGCTTGGGCGAACTTCAAGATGTCGCGGATGACGGAGGTGGTCATCCACTGCAACCGGCGCGCATAGAGGGTTTGCCAATGAGATGTCATGGTATTTTCTCCCTTCAAGCTTTGGGCGATGGGTGATGATCAATCATCGGCCGAGGTCTCATCCGGGTCGGCCTCGGCGGGCTCCAGGACCAACGCCTCCTCCGCCTCCTCCTCCAGGAGATCCAGCGCTTCGGCCAAGGGGGCGGCGTAGGCATACCAGCCCGTCCAGCGAGGATAGAGAGCCAGGGCCTTTTTCGCCTGGTGCAGGGCGTAGGCCTTCAGGCGGCGGCGCACGTCCTCGGCCAGGGCCTGGGCCAGTTGGGGAGCGTCCACGTCCGGATGCACCACGCCCCAGATATCCAACACCTCTTGCCCCTCCAAGTTCCATTCCGGGCCCAAGACGGCCCAACCCACCACCTGTTCCGCCTCATCCAGGGCGATCACCGCCTCGCGCCAATCTTGGCCCAGGGCGGGGAGGTATCGAGCGCCGATCTCGGCCGGGTCCAGAGGCAGGTCGGCCTGGGGGTATCTCTCCCGCACGGCGGCAAAGAGCTGGGCCACGGCGGGCAGGTCCTCCGCCAGGCAAGTGCGCACGGTAAAGAGAGTCTCCTCCTGGGCAGTATCGTCCTCCAGCTTGACCCAGGCAAACTTGCGTTGCAGGATGGCCGGATAATAGTGGCCCAAGACATCATAGCCCACCTGTTGGCCCCAACGATGATAGACCCGAGGGTCAATGTACGATTTCAAGCTGGTGCCCAGGTTCCAGTTGCGCTTCTTTTCCGCGATGGTAGCCTGTGCCTTGAGCTTGCCCAGGACCAATTGGGCCTTGGCCACGCGCTCGCGGGCGGCCTCCAGCCGGCTTTGGGCGGCGGCCAGGCGCTTGCTGTAGCGGGCCCGCACCTGTGCCCGCTTTTCCGGCGCGGCGGCCGCCTCCTTCGCCTGGGCCTCCTCCTTGAGGGCAGCCAGGGCTTCCGCCGCCTCCTTGGCCTTTTGGCGGTAACCCTCCAGACGCTCCTCTGCCCGGGCGCGACGCTCGGCGTAGCGGGCGCGGGTGGCGGCCCAGGTGGTGCTCACCTGCTTGGTGTGGTTGCACAAGATCGCCGCCTGCAAGTTGGCCAAGGCCACGGCCTGCCATTTGGCGTACTCGGGGCTGGTCGGCGTCACTTTGGCCTTGGTCAGGCTCTCCTGGACGGCGGTGGTGGCATGGTGGGTGCGAAAGACTTTGGCCGTCAGCCCGGGTTGGATGCTGGAAAGGTACAGGTTCACATCGCGGCTGGTGATATCCGGAAAGAGCTGGGGCTTGTCGCGGGTGGGATGGCTTTTGTCGCCATTCTGTGCCGCGCCGGAAGGACGGGCGTTGGCGATCAACTCGGCCAGATTATCCAACACCACCTGAGGCGGGCGGAGCTTTTTATGCCACTCCACCGAGTCTTTGCCCAGGAACTTGAACTCCACCACGCCATCGGGGCCGATCTTCACATGCTCCGGGCGCAGGGTGGTGGCGCCCACCGTGTCGGCCTCGTCGGGATCCTTCTCATCGCCCACCCGCAGGCACAGGGTGTCGATCAAATAACAGGCGGTGGCGAGCATCCTTTTGCGCGGGTTGGGATCCACCAATCCCTCTTGGATGTGGCTGCGCACGATCTCCAGGGCAGCATCCAGGGCAGCAGCCTTGTCGAATTTGCTCGCCTCGCGGCGCTGTTTGACGGGGGCGGTGTCGCTCAGCCAGATGTACTTGAGCTTGCCCGAAAGCTTGTCCTCCCACCTGGCCACCCACAGCGATTCGGGCTGCCAGACGATCTCGGCCCAATCCCCCTCCGGCCGGGGCGCGTCAGGGCTGAGGTTCAAGGTGACGTCCTTTTGCTGAGCGCCTTCCTTCCAAGAGCCGCGCAGAGGGTGCTGGCCGCGCCCCATAAAGATGCCACTGGGCTCGGCCATGTAATTCCCCAGCTCCACCCGCTGCCCGTTGACGATGGCATACCCGTAGCGCGCCTTGAGGGCCTCGCGCTGGGCTTTGCGGGCGGCGGCCAGCGCACGACGCTCCTCTTTGGTCAAGGCCTCCTTGGCCCGTCGCTCTGCCTCCACCACCGCGTAGCAGGCCGAGAAATCCACCTCCTCCAGCGTGAGGGGCGGCTCGATCCCCAAGGCTTTGCTGAAATCGCGCATAAAATTGGCGCAAAAGACCTCATCTTGGACATACGGCGTGCCCTGCTTACGCGCCCAGGCCATGGCCATCTCCTCCTGTTTCGGGGTGAGGGCCACGGGCTGCCCGCGCACCAGGATGGTCAGGCCGCGAGGTTGGGGCGGTTCGGGGATGACGATGCCGTTATGGATCAACTGCTTCAGCAACGCGAAAACATCCTCCCAAGACGAATACATACCCGTGCGCCCCCGCGGGCGCTGGGCCTCACCCAGGACCCAACGGGGCATAAGCGAAAGGATAGCACAGAAACGGCCTTTGGGCAAAGCAGGGGAAAACGAGAATGTTGAAAAAGGGGGGCACGGAAAGCGTGGTCGCCTCAGGCTAAGCCTTCCAAGACGCGCGGAGCCGCCAAAGGACGCGCCGTCGGATCGAATCCGACGGCTCTGCTTGCCAAGCCCGCAACGCGGGCTTGCCATCCCCAGACGTCGGTTTCCAACCGACGGCATCCCGCTCCCCAGGGGTGTTGAAAAAGGCCCGTAGAGGCCTTGCCCGCCGTCGGATCGAATCCGACGGCTCCGCTTGCCAAGCCCGCAACGCGGGCTTGCCATCCCCAGACGTCGGTTTCCAACCGACGGCATCTCGCTTCCATCAATTGACAAGCGCCCACATTCGGCTATACTAGAAAAAGAAAAATTTTTTCAATTTCTGCCCCATGTCCAGCACACAAACGCTAGAAAACTTGATGCAGGATTTGGCGCGGGCCGGCTATTCCAACACCCGCTCCCGCCAGGCAGTGGTGCGGGCCTTGCTGGCCGGCGAAGGCTGCCTGACCCCGGCCCAGATCTTGGCACGCGGCCAAAGGGAGCAACCCCATTTGGGCCTGGTGACGGTCTATCGCACGCTGGAGATCCTCACCCGGCTGGGCCTGGCCCGCAAGATTCATCAAGAGGATGGCTGCCACGCCTACGCCCTGGCGCAAAAGGCCCACGGCCACCACCTCATCTGCGCCCGCTGCCAGCAGGTGGTAGAGTTCGAGTGCTGTGACCTGAGCGCCCTTTTGGAGCGCGTCGCCCAGCAGACGGGTTATGCCATCCATGAGCATTGGCTAGAGCTGTTCGGCCTTTGCCCCCGTTGCCAAGGCCTGGCGCGACCCATTGTAGAGGAGGAAAAACGATGAAGGCACGTCATTACGCGGGCTTGTTGCTGTTGGCGCTCTTGGTGTTGGTCTCTTGCGCGCCCCGCGCCGCCGAGGAGACGCCCCTCAAGGCCGTCTCCCTCAAAGCGGGGGAGAAACTCCGGGTGGTGGCCACCACCAGCATCGTGGCCGATGTGGTGCGCAATGTGGGGGGCGATCTCATCACCCTCACCACCCTCTTGCCCCTGGGCACCGATCCCCACAGTTTCCAGCCCACGCCCCAGGATGTGGCCGCCGTCAGCAAAGCCCATGTGGTGATGGCCAACGGCGCCGGTTTGGAAGAGTTTTTGGAGTCCCTTTTGAAAAATACGGGCAAGGTGCCGGTGGTGCAGCTCTCCGAGGGCCTGACCCTGCACCAGATAGAGACCCACGAGCACGAAGAAGGGAATAGCGAGCACGAGCACGCCGGCGGCGATCCCCACACCTGGACGAGCCCGGCCCACGTCATCGTCTTTGCCCAGAACGCCGCCCGAGCTCTGAGTGTGTTGGATCCGGCCCACGCCGCCACCTACCAGGCCAACGCCCAAACCTACAAGCAAAAGTTGGAAGCGTTGGATGCCTGGATCGCAGAGCAGATCGCCACCATCCCGCCGGAGCATCGCAAGCTGGTCTCCGATCACCTCACCTTCGGCTACTATGCCGAGCGCTACGGGCTAGAGATCGTGGGGGCGGTGCTGCCCTCTTATAGCACCGCCGCCCAGGCCTCGGCCAAGGAGTTGGCGGCCCTGCAGGACGCCATCCAAAAACACGGCGTGAGGGCCATTCTGGTGGGCATGTCGGTCAACCCGAGCTTGGTGGAGCGGTTGGCCCAGGATACGGGGATCAAGGTGGTCAAGGTCTATACCGGCTCTCTGGGGCCGGCGGGCAGTGGCGCGGAGGATTATATCGGCTACATGCGCTACAACACCCAGGCGATCGTGGAGGCCCTGCGCTAGAGGCGCCGAGGATGGGAAAGGACGGCCGGTCATGGTGAGGTTTGCCAAGATCCTCCCCCATGAGGACACCAATACACCCATCGTTGTCCAAGGGATCACCGTGGCTTATGACGGCCACCACGCCTTGGACAACGTGAGCTTCACCCTCGCCCCCGGCGAGCGGGTGGCCGTGGTGGGGCCTAACGGCGCCGGCAAGAGCACCCTCTTCAAGGTGATGGCCGGCCTTTTGCCCCCCACCAGCGGCAGCGTCAGCCTTTTTGGCGGCGCGCCGGAGCGCCACATCTGCGTGGCCTATGTGCCCCAACGCAGCGAGGTGGATCTGAGCTTCCCTGTCACCGTGCGCGACGTGGTGCTCATGGGCCGGGTGGGCAAGCTGGGCCTGTTCCGCTGGCCCGGCCGCGCCGACCGTCGCCTGGTGGAGGAATGTCTAGCTTTGGTGGGCATGACCGATCTGGCCGAACGACAGATCGGCGAGCTCTCCGGCGGGCAGCAGCAGCGGGTGTTCATCGCCCAGGCCCTGGCCCAAGAGGCCCAAGTGATGCTCCTGGACGAGCCTTTCACCGGGCTGGACGTCAATTCCCAGGAGGATATCCTGGCCATTTTGGAGATGCTGCGCCGCCGCAAGGTGACGGTGCTGGTCTCCACCCACGACCTGAACCAGGCCGCCCACTATTTTGATCGGGTGCTGCTGCTCAACCACCGGCTCATCTCCTTCGGCCCGCCGGCGGAGGTCTTGACGGCGCAGCACCTCAACCAAGCCTACGGCGAGCAACTGCGCCTGGTGGAGACAGCGGAAGGCGTCATGGCCTTCAGCGATACCTGTTGCGAGGGAGGCCAAGAACCCCATGAGCCCAATCGTTGAATTCTTGCTCGGGCCCTTGTCCTACCCATTTATGGTACGTGGCCTTTTGGCCGCCCTCACGGTGGGGATCGTCTGCGCTGTGCTGGGCACCTTTGTCGTCTTGCGCGGCATGGCCTTCCTGGGGGATGCCCTGGCCCACGCCATCTTGCCCGGCGTGGCGGTGGGCTATTTGGTGGGCAACGGGGCGCGGGGGCCTCTCTTTGCGGGGGCGCTGCTCACCGGCCTGTTCACCGCGCTGAGCGTCGGCGCCCTCACCTTCCGGCGCCAGGTGCGCGAGGATAGCGCCATCGGCGTGATCTTTGCCGGCATGTTCGCTTTGGGCATCGCCTTGATCTCCAGCGTGCGCTCCTACACGGTGGACCTGGCCCACTTTCTCTTTGGCGATGTGTTGGGGGTGGCCCCCGGAGACCTGCTCCTCACCGCCTGTTTGGGAGCACTGGTCCTGCTGCTGCTCCTGGCCTTTTACAAGGAGCTGGTGGTCATGGCCTTTAACCCCATCCTGGCCACCACCCTGCGCCTGCCCACCCGGTTCCTGCACTACCTGCTCCTGTCTCTGCTGGCCCTGACCATCGTCCTCTCGCTGCAGACGGTGGGGGTGGCATTGACCATGGCCATGTTGGTGACCCCGCCGGCCGCGGCCTATTTGGTGGCCCGCCGGCTGCCATCCATGATGGGCCTCAGCGCCGGCATCGGCGCCTTTTCCGCGCTCAGCGGTCTGTATCTCTCTTATTATGTCAATATCTCCTCTGGGGCGGCCATCGTCCTCGTCTGCACCCTGATCTTTGGGCTCGTTTTTCTCTTTTCACCCTCGCGAGGGGTGCTGCGCCGTCGGCGACACGGTCCCCACTCTCCAAAAATTGACAGCACCCCCCTTGCGCCCTAAAATAGCCGCGAAAATGAGAGGCATACCACAGCTTGCCCCATGGCCATCGGCCGGCGGGCCCTCCGCGCCCGGCAAAGCGGGGCCTGCTGAGGGCCATTAGCCGATGGCTTCAAGCAATGCGCCAGGAGGAGGATGGGCATGGGTTACGTCTATTACGTGCGGGGCTGGATGGAACTGAGCTGGCCCGATGCCGAGTTCGAGGGGGTGGATGAATCCCCTGAAGAGCACGCCGCCAAAGTGCAACGGGTGCGGGAGCTCTTGACCACGAACCTCACCGCCGAGCAGGTGCAGGATGAGAACATCCCCGCCGAGGAGCGCTACAAAGCTGGCTGGGGGTTCCCCCAGCAGGCCGTAGGCTATAGCGATTATATCTTTTACGGGGCCGATGTGGAAGATCCAGCCAAAGTGCTGGAGCAGATCAAGGCGATTTTGGCCATCGATCCCTTTGCCGATGGCTACTTTTCTCTGGAGGGCGAGGACGGCGAACAATATCGCCAGTGGCTCATCAAGAGCGGCCAAGTGTATGTGCGGCGCCAGCTCTTTCCGGATTTCGATAGCGAAGGCGCGCCTCCGGGCTATAGTTTGCTTTTCCGCGCCTCCTCCTCTTCGTAAGCCTTTTCAGCCAAGAAGCGTTGCGCCTCGATGGCCGCCGCCGCCCCCGCCCCGGCGGCCACCACCACCTGGCGGAACCACGGATCTTGGACATCGCCGGCGGCAAACACGCCGGGGACGCTGGTGCGTTGGCGCTTGTCCGTCTTGATATAGCCGTCCTCGGTCAACTCCAATTGCCCTTGAAAGAGCTGGACATTGGGCGTCAGCCCCACATAGACAAAGACGCCATCGGTGGGAATCAC
>DAOTZU010000253.1:0-12784 GCA_034433995.1 Anaerolineae bacterium | reverse complement strand
TACCGCCTGAAGCACCCCCAGCGCAAGGTGCGGGTGGCCCTGGTGGGCAAATACATCGGCCTCCACGATGCCTATCTGAGCGTCCGCGAGGCCCTGCTCCATGCGGCCAGCTATCACGGCGCCGAGCTGGTGTTGGATTGGGTGGATGCCGAGGAAGTGGAGCGCGGAAACGCCATGGAGCGGCTGGCCCAGGCCGACGGCATCTTGGTGCCGGGCGGGTTCGGCGAACGGGGGATCGAGGGCAAGATCAAGGCCGCGCGTTTTGCCCGCGAGCACCGCGTGCCCTATCTGGGCCTATGTTTGGGCTTACAGGTGATGGTGATCGAGCTGGCGCGCCACGCCCTGGGCAACTCCCAGCCCAATAGTTCCGAGTTCTGCCCCAACACGCCCTATCCGGTGATCGACCTCATGTTGGAACAACGCAACATCAAAGACCTGGGGGGAACGATGCGCTTGGGCAGTTATCCCTGCCATTTGGTGGAAGGCACCAAGGCCCACCAGGCTTACGGCGTAGACAAGGTGTACGAGCGCCACCGCCACCGCTACGAGATCAACAATACCTACCGCGAGCTCCTGCAAAACGCAGGGATGGTGTGGAGCGGTCTCTCGCCCGATGGCCAACTGGTAGAGATCGCCGAATTGCGCGACCATCCCTGGATGGTGGGCAGCCAGTTCCACCCCGAATTCAAGACCCGCCCCAACGCGCCCCATCCTCTGTTTCGGGCCTTTTTGGCCGCTGCTTTGGCCAATGCGCGGCACACACCGTGAACGCATGGCCCTGGGGGCGTTTCCCTCAGGGCCATGTGGCTCATCGTAGCGGCCCTAAACCCAAAGCCGCAGAGGATCGATGCCCCAGCCTAGAGCATAGCGCGCCCAGAGCCAGGCCAGCGTCAGGCTGAGGATGGCCAGCATCCAGGCCCAATCCACCCGACGCATGCGCAACTCGTGGAGATAGGTGCGTTTGCGGCCAGAGCCCAAGGCACGCGATTCCAGCGCCCGGGAGAGGTTCTCCGCCGTGCGCAGGGCGGTGATCAGCATGGCCACCGTGATGGGGATGTAGGCCCGGGCGCGCTGAAAGGGGTTGCCCTTGGTCAGGTCGAGGGCGCGGGCCTGTTGGGCCTCGGAGATCAGCCGGAAGGTGCCGGCCATGGTGGGCAGATAGCGCAGCGCCATGCCCAAGGTGAGTCCCCAGGCATCGGGCAAGCCTAGCCGCACCAAGCTGTGCACCAGGGCTGTCTGCGAGGTGGTAAAGAGCCAGGCCAAAATAGCCAGGGCGAGGGCGACGATGCGCAGGGCCATGGCCAACCCTTGGGCGAGGTTCCGCAGCGTGATGCGCAGAAACCACCAGGTGAAAAGTACCCTCCCCTCGCCAGGGTAGACCACCACCCACAGCAGCGCGATCATGACCATGGTGGGCAAGGTCACCCGCCAAAGCCAGCGTATGCGCTCGCCAGAGATGCGAGCGCTCCACAACGCCCCCTGGGCCAGCGTCGCCAACGCCAGCATCAGCCACAAGTTGCGGCAAAGCAACCCCAGCAAACACAAGCACAGCGCCCCCAAGAGCTTGACCCGCGGATCCAGGCGGTGCAGCCACGAATCTCCCGGTTGGTAGAGATCGTACAGGATGCTCATCGGCGGGCCCTCCGCAGGCCGAGATAGACGGCGCAGAACTCGTCCACCGTGAGGAGATCGGCCGGCAAGCCCCAGGGGCTGAGCCGATGGCTGAGCTGCACCACCTGCGGCGGGGTGATCTGGGCGCGCTGGAGGGCCTCCACTTGCTGGAAGACCTCCCGCGTCGGCCCATGGACCAGGATACGCCCCTCGTGCATGACCAACATTTCGGGGGCGTACTGGGCCGCCAGGCGCATGTCGTGGGTGACCCAGATGATGGTGTGCCCTTGCTGATGCAGGGCAGTGACGCGCTGCAAGAGATCGTTGGCGCTGCGCCAATCCAGCCCGGCCGTGGGCTCATCCAGGATCAAGACCCGCGGGCGCATGGCATAGACGGCAGCCAACGAGACCTTGCGCCGCAACCCATACCCCAAGATCGCCGGCGGCATCTCGGCGTAGGGTTGCAGCTCAAAGGCCGCCAAGGCCTCCTCCGTGCGCGCCCGCACCTCCTCCGGCCCATAGCCCAGGTTGCGGGGGCCAAAGCTGACCTCCTCGCGGGTGGTGGCGCCAAAGATCTGATGGTCCGGATTTTGAAAGACATACCCCACCGTGCGCGCCAATTGTCCCACCGAGACGGAGCGCGTCTCCACGCCATACACCCACACATGGCCCGCCGTTGGCTTGAGCAGGCCGTTAAAGTGTTTGACCAGGGTGGTCTTGCCCGAGCCATTTTGGCCCACGATGGCCAAGAAGGCGTTATCGGCGATCTCTAGGGTGATGCCGTTCAGGGCGGGGATCTCTTCCTCATAATGGTAGGCGAGGTCGAGGGTGCGGATGCAAGGGCAGGCGCTCACGGCACGCTGCTCCCTCCTCCCAGCTCCTGGGCCAACGCGTGCTCCGCCTCGTCCAGCAGGATGAAATGGTAAGGGGTGCCGCCCTCGCGGCTGAGGCCCAGGGCGATCTCGCTCACCTGGGGCGCGGCCACGCCCACCTCCGCCAAGAGCGCCTGCGCGGCAAAGAGGGCGCGAGGCGCATCGTGCGCCACGATGCGCCCCTGCCACAGAAGCGCCACCCGGTCGGAGAACTCGGCGATGTGCTCGGCATCGTGGCTGACCATGACGATGGTCATCTGCCGCTCGCAGCAGAGGCGCCGGATCACGGCCAAAACCTCGCATTGCCCCACGGGGTCCAAGCCGGCGGTGGGTTCATCCAAGATCAACACCTCCGGCAGCATGGCCAGGCTCGCGGCGATGGCCACCCTTTGCTTCTGCCCGCCGGAAAGCTGGGTGGGCGCGCGCTGGCGATATGCGGCCATATCCACCACCCGCAGCGCCCAATCCACCCTCTCGGCGATCTCCCGGCGGTCCAAGCCCAGGTTCTCCGGGCCAAAGGCCACCTCGTCCTCCACGGTGGGGCAAAAGAGCTGGGTTTCGGGATCCTGGTAGACGATGCCCACATGGGTGGCCAGCTCGGCCACGGGCGTCCTGCGGGTGTCATGGCCCAAGACGGTCACCCGTCCGCGGATGACGCCGCCGGTGGATTGGGGCACGATGCCGTTCAAGGCCAGGCAGAGGGTGGTCTTGCCGGCGCCCGTCGGCCCCATCAACGCAAGAAACTCGCCCCGTTCCACCGCCAGCTCCACCCCACGCAACACGGGGAAAGGCTCGCCGCCCGGCAACAGAGGCGGATACGCGTAGTGGAGCCCCTCAATTTCGATGACGGCCAAGAGCAGCTCCTCGGCAGGCGCCGCGGCGGATCACTCCTCGCGCCATTCCGTAGGCCGGCCCAGCCGCAAAAGGGGCGGATAGGCCCTGCGCACGGCATAGAGCAAAGGAATACCCACCAGCCCGCCCACGATGTTTTGCACAAGGTTAAAGGGCACCTCGGCCAGGGCCGGCCCCCAACCCGTGAGCACCAACCCCTCGCCGAGGAAGTAAAGGCCGATCATGGCCACCGCGCCGGCGGCCCAAGCCGCGATGAGGCCGGGCAAGCTCTTGCCCCGCCCGAGCCACCCGATCAAGGCGCCCTGGAGGCCGTGGGCCAACAGGGTCAGCACGGCGAATTGGGCATAGCCGCCCAAAAGGTCGGCCAGGGCAGCGCCCACTCCGCCGGCGAGGAAGCCGATGACCGGGCCGAAGGCTAAACCGGCGAAACAGGTAGCCACGTCGGAAAAGTTCACATAGCCGTTGGTGGCCGGGATGGGGATGCGCACCAACAGAGTGAACACGGTGGTGACGGCGATCATGATGGCGGCGATGGCCAAGAGCAACACAGCAGGAGCGCGTTTTTGGGTCATGTTTCCTCCTTCTTTCGCGCCAAGGGTTACCATCCTTGGCCTGTATTGGGTTATCTGGCTAAACCCTCATCGCGGCCCGGCGATACGCCCTTAGCGGCCTCGTTCCTCCTCCTCTTTGGCCTCCTCCCAGAGGGCGTCCAGCTCCTCCAGGGTCATCTTTTCCAGCGGTTTGCCCGTTTGGGCCGCCCGCCGCTCCAGCGCGGCAAAGCGCCGGGCAAAGCGTTGATTGGTCTCGCGCAGAGCGCTTTCGGCATCCAGCTCATACCAGCGGGCCAGGTTGACCAAGCTGAACAGCAGATCGCCCAATTCCTCGGCGCGCCGGGCGGCATCGGACGCCTGGCGAAACTCTTCCAGCTCCTCCAAGACCTTGGCCCACACCCCATCGGCGTTGGGCCAATCGAACCCCACCCGCGCCACCCGATGTTGGATCTCCATGGCCCGGGAGAGGGCGGGCAACGCCGGTGAGATGCCGGCCAGCATGGAGGTAAACTCCTCGCCCTTTTCCCCGCGCTTGATCTGCTCCCAATTGCGCAGCACCTCCTCCGCGCCCGAGACGGCCGTCTGGCCAAAGACGTGGGGATGGCGCCGCACCAGCTTTTCGATGATGGTCTGCACCGTATCGCCCAAGCGAAAGGCGGCCTCCTCCGTGGCAATTTGGGCATGGAGCAGGATCTGCAGCAACAGATCGCCCAACTCTTCGCGCAGGGCGGCCATATCATCGGCATCCAGGGCCTCCAAGACCTCGTAAGTCTCCTCCAAGAGGTGTGGCCGCAAGGTTTGGTGGGTCTGTTGGCGATCCCACGGGCAACCGCCGGGAGCACGCAGGCGGGCCACCACATCCTGCAAGCTGGCCACCGAGCCGGGCTTGGCCAGGGGCGGGATCAAGACCGAGGTCAGATGGTCCAGATCGTCCCGGCGATCCAGGGCATAGAGGGGCAGCTCCACCACCCGCTCCTCCGCCGTGCCCGCGCCGGCCACCAGCTTGATGGGATGCTCGTCGGGATACAGGTTGACCAGGGTCATCTTGACCTCGGAGGCCAGATGCCGATGATACAGCTGCACCACCAACGCGGCCACGTCCGGATCCAAGTTGGGATGATGTTTCTGGGCCAACACGGTGGCATCGCAGATTTGAAGGCCATCAAAGGGATCGAGCTTGAGGGCAGCGAAGGTCGGCTCCAGGAAACTCAGGCCGGCAACGACCCGTACGGGCAGCTGCTCTTCCCGTGCCAAAGCGACAATCTGCGCCACGGTGCTTTCGCCCACCCAGGGGTGGCCGGGCACGGCATAGACCACCCCCTGGGGGCGCCTCCCCAAGGCAATGACCCGCCGGGCGATCTCGGCATAGACCTCGGCGAAGGTGGGCAAGCGCTCATACAGCTCATCGAAAGAATGGTACTGGGCCGTTTGGGGCAGGGCCGGCACAATGGGGTGATGCCGCGTGCGCAAATAGACCTCTGAGGCGTCCTGCAGGGCCTGCCAAGCCTCCAAGGTAAGCTGGGCCGGCTGCCCCGGCCCCAAACCGACGATGACGATACCAGGGGACATGCCCCTCCTTCAGCGTAGAGATACAGGGATTATAGTCCAGGTGGCTCCGGCGCCCAAAGCTGCAAGAGCATCGTGCGAGGGCGTGATTCAGCGGACGACATGGGGCAGCCACAAGGCGAACGAGGGGCCGGAGAGGGGTTTGTGCTCTAGATTGATGATTACCTCACACGCATCGGTGATGACGGCGCCCCAGAAACGGTCCAGCACCGGCGCATAGCCGGCCACAGGCTCCTGGAGCAGATAATAGGTGCCCCAGGAGAGGCCGCTGAAAGTGTAACGGCCCTGGGCATCGGAGCGCTGCGCGGCCACCAACGCGCCTTCGGCGGTGGTGAGCACCAGGCCCACCCCGGCCAGCGGCCGAGGCTCCCCGCCGTCGTTATCCGGAAGCCAGCACACCACCCCAGAGATGGAGGAACTACCTTGCGCCCTGGCCACGCTGCCCTGGGCGCCGGGTCTGGCGTGCGGGGCCGGCAAGGTGGGCAGAGCCTGGCCGTTCAGGCCGAAATCTATCTCGGCGGGGAGACAGCCGCGCAGGTCAACCCCCCAATACCTGGGCGTCTTGCCGGCGGCGAGGGAAGAGGGGGCGGCCACCGCCACATAGTACCGGTCAGCGGGCAGGTTGCGCACGGCATAGCTGCCCAAGGCATCGCTGAGGGCCAGCCCCACCAGGCGATGCTCCCAATCCCACACCTGGATCACCACGCCGGCCAAACCCTGTTCGCCGTCATTTTGCTGCCCATCCAGGTTGCCATCGAGCCAAACATGCCCCCCCACGACGCGAAAACATCCCGGCAATACCAAAATATCGCCAAAGTCGTGGCGCGCCCGGCTCTGGGCATCTAGAACGACCTCTACCAAGTTGGGCGTGGTGGAGCTGAAACCCTCAGGGTCGGTTTCGGAGAGGAGGTAGCGGCCGGCCTCCAAACCCTGGAAGCGGTAACAGCCGGCGGCATCGGTGGCGGTGGAGGCCAGGAGGTTGCCTTTTTCATCGGCTAGGAGGAGCAACACATCGGCCAAAGGCGGCTCGCCGGCGTCTTGTTGGCCGTTCTCGTCCCAATCATGCCAAACATAACCCCAAATCTCCGCCTGGCCCCGAGCCAAGACCTGATGGGCGCAGAGCAGCACGGGGCAGAGACAACCGAAGAACAGCACCAAGGCCAACCAGGCGCGTTGATGGTTATAGAGCTTGTGGCACACGGCGAGCCTCCCCATGCCCCGCGAGACCCGAAAAATCTGGCGCAACCTGTTAGGTCTGTTCATCTCCGCTGCAAAAACGGTAAACGACATCATACAGGATATCCAAGGCAAAAAGGAGGTCCTCTATCCGGATGCGCTCATCGTTGGCGTGGGCGCCATCCGGCTCCCCATCCTCCGGATGGGGTTTGCTGGGCACAAAACCAAAAACGGGCACGCCCCTAGGAATGAGGTAACGCGCATCGGTGGAGCCGGAACACATCCAAGGGATCACCTCTGCCCCGCCGCCACGCTCGACTATGACCCGGCCGATGGTGCGGTAGATGGGGGCTTCGGGGGAGGATTCCAGGCCGGGCGAGTATTGCCCCTCGTACACCTCGATGGTCACGCCCTCGCCGGCCCGCCGGCGCAAGAGCTCCAGGAACCCCTCCCGCGTTTGGCCGGGGAGGATGCGGCCATCCACATAAGCCAGGGCCGTGGGTGGGATGACGTTGATGCTTGCCGGATCGCCCGCCCGCAGCGCCGTCACCGCGGCGGTATCGTAGAAGAGGGGACGATTGTGGGCGATGGCCTCGTCATCCAAGCCGGCGGCGCCCAGGGCATCGGCAATGCGCCCCTGCTCCAAAAGGGCCTCCACCCTCTCGGCCGCCTGGGGCGATTGCCCCGCGGCGATGATGCGCAACGCCAGCTCCATGGTGGCCACCGCTCGGCCTTGCAGATGGCCATCGCCCAATTGGGCGATGGCTCGGGCCAGCCTAAAAGTCGCCAGATCGTGGCGGGGCTGGGAGCCGTGGCCTCCTTTGGCCTGGGCCGTCCACACGGTGCGGCAAACGCCCTTCTCGGCGCATTGGCAGGTGTAATAGACGCGCTCACCCACCCGCAGGGGCCCGCCGCCCCCTTCGTTAAGGGCACAGGCCACAGCGAACAGCTCTGGCCGCTCCTTGACCAACCAGCCCACGCCCCAGCGCCCTCCGTGTTCCTCATCGGCCGTGGCCGCCAGGATCACGTCACGGCGCAAAGGGCGGCCCAGGCGGGCCAGGGCCAGTATGATCACCGCGCTGACGGCGATCATCTGCTTCATATCCGTCGTGCCGCGCCCCCAGATGCACCCATCGTGGATCTCGGCGGCAAAGGGCGGGTAGCGCCACTCGGCAGGATCGGCCGCCACCACATCCATATGCCCCAAAAGGAGTAACGGTTTCTCCTCTCCCGTGCCTCGCAAGCGGGCGATCAGGTTGCCCCGGCCGGGGGCCGATTCGATGATCTCCAGCTCCACGCCCGCCGGCGCCAGCAGCTCCGCTAGGTAGCGCGCGCAAGCTATCTCGTTGCCGGGCGGATTGGTGGTATCTATGCGCACCAGAGCGCGCAACACATCTACCACCTGGGCCTTGAACTCCTGGGGCAGTTCCATATCCTTCCCCTCCTAAAGGATGGCTAAAGATAGCGCAATTGGCGCCGCGATGCAATTGGCCGCGGGATTGTGCCGGCGCCGGCCTCCGGGCCCAGCGCGATGCGCCGGAAGCGGCCCAGCCCGGATCGGAGAGGGATTCGGCGGCATGGCCCGTCAAGAGGATGCTTGGCGGTTCAAATTGAGGTGATCACACTCGGGGGCCAAAGGGCAGATCTCACAGCGGGGCGCAGCGGCATGGCAGATGGCGCGTCCATGGCGAATGAGGTTCACATGGAAGGCAAAATAGTGCTCCGGCGGCACCAGCTCCGCCAAAAGGTCATGGGCCTCCTCGGCGCTGGTCTTGGGGCCGATGAGCCCCAAGCGGCGGGTGACCCGATGGACGTGGGTATCCACCGGAAAGGCCGGCTTTTGCAGGGAAAAGAGGAGCACACACGCGGCGGTCTTGGGGCCCACCCCCGGCAAGGAGAGCAAGAACCGGCGCGCCTCCTCAACGGACATCTCGGCCAAGAAATCCAGGCTGAGGGCGCCATGTTCCTGGGCCAACTGGCGCAAAATGCTTTGGATGCGGGGCGCCTTCACTTGGGCCAGCCCCCCAATGCGGATGGCCTCAGCCACCTCCTCCACCGGCGCCGCCAGGACCTCCTCCCAGGTGGGGAAGCGCTCCCGCAACGCCTCGTAGGCGCGATGGCTGTTTCGATCGGCCGTGTTCTGGGAAAGAATGGTCAGCACCAGCTCGCTCAGCGGGTCCAACCGCTCCCTGAGCTGGGGCTGACCATACCGCTCCAGAAGCAAGGCGTGGATGCGTTCGGCCTTGGCTTTGGTCTCAACGGGCATGAGGCATCCGGACCTTTACGGGCTTGCTCCCTTGGCTGCGACATGGGGCCTGGCTAATTCTTGGCCTCCGGCTCCACCACGGCATTCAGATCCTTGAGCAGAGCGGGCACATCGATCCCGTGGGCCGTCGCCCCTTGTTCCAGGTTCTCGAAACGGGCCGCCGCGCAGCCGATGCACATCAAACCGTGCTTGAGAAACACTTTGACCGTCTGCGGATATTTTTGCACAATCTCGGCGATGGACATCTCTTTGGTGATGGTCATCTTGGAACTCCTGCATAGGTTTGCCGTGGCCTCTTGTATGCCGATCGGCAGAGCAAGCTCCAGGAGAATTCCCCTGGGCATCTCTGATGATATTATATCACAATTATCAAGAATTGCAAACGTGTGCATCGCCAAGGTATTGAAAAAAGTGGGTAGGCCTTGCCTGCCGTCGGATTCCATCCGATGGCTCTGCTTGCCAAGCCCGCGTTGCGGGCTTTTGCACCATAGACGCCGGTTCCCAACCGACGGGGACATTGTCGCGGCGCCCTTTCTATCGCCCAACCCGGCCGGGAGATTAAGGATGTATTTTAGCGCGCCCTGGGCCCTCTTTAGGGATGAACTGTTCAGCCAGTATGATAGCCGGAAAGGAGTGTCATCCCATGAAACCTGCATTACGCATCGTGACCGTTTTGTTCGTGCTGCTCAGTCTGTGTCTCCCTGTCGCGACATTGGCCCAAGGGGCAGACGTCACGGCGCTGCCTCTGGTCAAGTTCCGTGGCGTGGTCCACGATCGCCCCGCCGAGGATCCCATCGGTGAGTGGGTGATCGGCGACCAAACCGTCACCGTCACCGAGGAGACGCGCATCATCGAGACCAACGGCCCCGCCACGGTGGGTGCCACGGTCACTGTCATTGCCAAGAAGCTGGCCGATGAGACTTTGGAGGCGCTGATCATCCGGGTGGAAAAGCTTCAGGAGGGCGATGTCGTCTATCTGCGGGGGCGCATCACCGCCCTGGGCGAGGGTTGGATGGCGATGAACAACGTGCGGGTACAGGTGACCACCGAGACCCGCATCCAGGGTGAGCTGCAGGTGGGCGCCATGGTCTCCGTCCAAGCGCGCGTCCATGAGGGGGACCTCATCGCCGAAATCATCATCGTAGAGCCCCAAGGGCGCATCGTCGAATTCGTGGGCACCATCATAAGCATGGGTGAGGAGAGCTGGGTGATCGACGGGCGCACCGTTCGCATCACCGAATCCACCATCATCATCGGTGAGCCGGTGGAGGGGGCCAAGGTGCGGGTGCGGGCCCTTGTTCTGCCCACCACTTCCTCCACCGAAGAGCCTCAACTCGTGGCCCTCACCATCCATGTGCTGCCCGGCACCCCGGAACCGCCGCAGGAGATCATCTTCTCCGGCACCATCCAGCGCTTCCCGCCCCGATTGATCGGCATCTGGGTGATCGAGGGGCGCACCGTGGTGGTTACCCGGGCAGACCAAGTGGAGGGCACCCCCGCGGTGGGCAAGATGGCCACCGTGCGGGCGCTGCGTTACAGCAACGGCGTGCTCAAGGCCATCAAGATCGTCATCCCAGAGCCGACCGAGTACGTGCGCACCATCACAGGCACGCTGCAGCGCTTTCCCCAGCATCTTTTTGGTTGGTGGCAGATCGGCGAACAGCGGGTGTTGGTGACGACCCAAACCGTCATCGTGGGCCGGCCCATCGTGGGGCACGAGGCCACGGCCAAGGTGGCGGTCTTGGGCAACGGCACGCTGTTGGCCCTGCACATCGAGATCTCGTCGGAGGGGCCCACGGTCACCGTGACGCCGCGGCCCAGCCTTACCCCGCAGCCCAGCCGCACGCCGGACCTGGTAGAGTTTGA
This sequence comes from Anaerolineae bacterium, assembly GCA_034433995.1. GTDB lineage: Bacteria > Chloroflexota > Anaerolineae > UBA1429 > UBA1429 > DAOTZU01. The sequence continues at coordinate 2,024 of DAOTZU010000253.1, read as the reverse complement.
GGGCGAGATCATGCAACTCCCCACGACGCGTTATGGCGAATGGGTCATCGGGGAGTTCACCGTCGTGGTCAACCGCCGCACCGAGATCGTGGGCAAGCCGGCGGTGGGTCTCAGGGCCCGGGTGAGGGCGCTACGCATGGCCGATGGTACCCTCCATGCCCTGCGCATCGAGATTCTGGGCAGCGAGGCCACCCCCACCCCTGAGGAGGCACAACCCGCAGCCCAGGGCACCCCTGAGGCGCGCCAGTTCAAGGCCGTGGGGTTGGCAAAGCCCTAAAGCACGACAAGATCTCAGGGAGCGCATCATGGTACGACATCGTCGGCATCACCTCGTGGCACTCGGCATGATCCTCTTGGGGATGCTGGTGCTCTCCCGGAGCATCGTGGGGGCCGCGCCTCCTTGGGTGGCCCCCCAAAGCCTTGCCCAGGGGAATGTGGATCCGCAAGGGGCCGCCCTGGCCGTGGATAGCGCCGGCCGAGTGCACGTGGTCTGGAGCGCGGAGGGCTGGCTCTGGCACCGGGTGCGCACGGGAGAGAGCTGGTCGCCGGCCCAAGGGGTGATGGTGGGCCACACGCCGGATCTGGCGGCAGACGCGGCCGGCCATGTGCATCTCGTGTGCGCCGCCCAGGCGGAAGGCGCCGATGAGATCTACTGGATCTCTTGGACGGCCTCCGAGGGTTGGGGCTTGCCCACCAACCTCTCCGAGACGCCGGAGGATTCCTCCGCGCCGCGATTGGCCGTGGCGGCGGATGGCGCGCTGGCCGTCGTTTGGAGCGAGACCACCCCAGGAGGGCCACGGGTGTACCTGGCCCGCTCCGCCGATGGCATCACCTGGTCCAGCGCGCCGGTGCCCAATGCCTGGGGCGTGCGCCCGGTGGTGACCTGGGGCCCAGGCAACGCCCTTTGGGTGGCCTGGCAAGAGCCCTTGGACGAGGGCTTGCCCGATGAGATCTGGTGCGCCCAGTGGACGAGCGAGGGATGGACCCTGCCGGTGGATATCTCGGCCTCGCCGGCTGCGGCGTCGGTGGCGCCCGCCCTGGCCGCCCATCAAGAGGGGGTCTTCCTGGCCTGGCAGGAGATGACCGCTGAGGGACCGCGCATCTTCACGGCCCGTTGGGACCGGGGTAATTGGTCCAGCCCCGCGCAGCGCTCCAGCGGCACCGGTTTCGCCCCCTGGTTGGCGCTCAGCGCCCAAGGACAGGGGTACCTGGCCTGGACCGGCGACCGGGCGGTGGAGGCGCGCCCTTGGTCGGCGCCCACCGATACCTGGTCCCCCGTGGAGGAGGTGGCCGGCGGCCTGGAAGATCCCGCCGAGGCGCGCTTGGCCCTCGGCGCGGTGCCCTATGCCCTCTGGCTCGCCCCTGATGGGCAGGGAGGCTATGACCTCTTGTTCAGCCTCCGCGGCGAGCCCGCGCCGGCACAGCGCCTCTTTCTCCCTCTGATCCGGCGCTCGTAGCCGAGCCTCCTGCTACACAAGACGCCACGGCCTGCCTGGGCCGGGCGTCTTGTTTCCCCATACGTCCCCATTTGCCAGCGACCGCGGAGAAGATTATGCTAACTTTGGTTGGCTGCCTTCGTTATGTCTCGGAAGTTGGCCTATGAGCCCAGGCTCACCGCTGCGGATGAAAATGGCGATAGATCGCCGCTGTCCGCGCCCGCCGTCGGATCGAATCCGACGGCTCGGGCTCCGAAGCCCGCCGCGCGGGCTTCTCCTGAGCGCTGATCGCTGACGGCTGAGAGCTATTTCCAAGGGAGGTGATCTTATGCCGCCATTGCGCTGGCTTCGCGCCGAGCCCGCATCCACGGCCAGTGGCTTGGTCACTTTGCGCCAGAAACTGCTCCTGGTGATGGCCCTATTAACCTTTTATGCCTCCACGTTGGCCCTGTTGTGGTCCCCCGCGGAGGGCTTGCCTCCCAGCCAATCGCTGGCCGTATTCGTCCTGGGCACGGTGCTCGCTGCAGCAGTTTTGGGATTGCGCCGGACCTGGCCCCAGAGCGCCGCCTATCTCTACACTGTGGCCAG
>DAOTZU010000252.1:0-16274 GCA_034433995.1 Anaerolineae bacterium | reverse complement strand
CTCGTCCGCCGTGCGAAAGAGCCCCCCGCGCCACACCGAGGGATGGCCGGAGAGGGGGTAGAAGCCGTTGCTCGGGTCGAACAGGGCAATCTTGGTCCCGCCGATCATCTGGGCAGAGAGGATCATGGTGCGCATCAGCGAGGATTTGCCGCTGCCTGTCATGCCGATCACCGCCGCGTGGACGTTGGTGGGGGAGGTCAAGTCCAGCACCAGTTGTTGCTGGTCCTCATCCACGCCCAAAAGGACGCTGCCCCGTGGGATATCCGGCGCGATGGCCCAGGCGTGTTCAAAGAGGATGGGCACACCCTTTTTATCCCTGGGGCGCGGCACCCGCACATAGACGATGTTGCCATCCACCTCCACCGAGGCCGAGGGCACGTTCAGGGCATAGGCGAATTGCGGCCCCATGGTTTTGAGGCGGGGCAACAGGCGCGGGCTCACCCGCAAGCCGTATTTTTCGTACTGCGGCGTGACCAAGACGCTGCCCGCCGGCTCGATATCCTCCACCCGCTTGATCTCGGTGGCCCCGTTGCGATAGGTGACCCGCTCCTCATGCCACAATAGGCCACAATCGTTGCACACCCCCAAGATGCGATGCATGCGGTCGGCATAGTGGGTGCCTTTTTGCTTGCGATCCAACATTCCCTTCCACATCATATTCCTGCCCCTTCTGCACATTGCTCGGCGCAAGGAGAGTTAGAACATTAGTTCTAGCCCAGTATAGCATAAAAGTTGCACCGTGTCAACTATTTTTTGTTTTTGGGATATTTTGTTTATTCTTGTGAAAAGTGGCCTTTCACCCAAATGACCGGCCGGCAGGATTTGGGAAAACCCTTGGCGAGAGGAACAAGGCGGGAGACTTCAAAAAATGCGCCATCTTGCTTTTCTTCTTGCGTGAATTTGTGGTATAATTGTGCAACCTTTAGACTCACTAAAGGAGGCATTCCCAGCCGATCTTTTCCCAAGAAGCAATGGCGCTTCATGGCTCTATGACGAGCGCGGGGTTGGCCGCCCCCTTGGCAAGCCCGAGCAACGACGAGTCCCTGTCTCTTAACCATCTCTGTAGGAGGAGCACACCATGAAGCGCAATCTCGGTACGTTCATCATTTTGTTGGTCCTCATTGCTTTGGTTTTCACTGCCTGCGGCTCTCCCAAGCCCAAGAAATATGTCATCGCCACGGATGCCTCCTTCCCCCCCATGGAGTTTGTGGATAGCAACAAGAACATCGTCGGGTTCGATATTGACCTCATGAATGCCATCGCCAAAGCGATGAATTTCGAGGTCGAGTACAAGAACACGGCCTGGGATGGCATCTTTGCCGGCCTGGAAAGCGGCGATTATGACGCCATCCTCTCCTCGGTCACCATCAACGACGAGCGCAAGCAAAAGTACGACTTTTCCGAGCCCTATGTGAACGCGGGCCAAGCGGTGGTGGTGCGGGCCGATGAGGCGGCCATCAAGAGCCACAAGGACCTTTCCGGCAAGACCGTCGGCGCGCAGATCGGCACGACAGGCGCCTTTGCCGTTCAGCAGATTGCGGGCGCCAAGCTCAAGGAGTACGATACCATTGACTTGGCCTTGATGGACCTGGTGGCCAAGAACCTGGATGCCGTGGTGGTGGATACCCCCGTGGCGGCCGATTACGCCCTGGCCTCCGACGAGTTCAAGGGCAAACTCAAGATCGTGGGCGAGCCCTTCACCGACGAGTATTACGGTCTCTGCGTGCGCAAGGGCAAGAATGCCGAGCTGTTGCGGCTCTTTAATGAGGGTCTGAAAAAGATCAAGGCCGACGGCACGTATGACAAACTCTATGCCAAGTGGATCATGGGCGGCAAGTGAGCCCATACGCTTTGTACAGGGAGGTGAGAACCATCGCCAGCGAGCATGATCCCAGCGATGGCGCCGGTGCCCAAAGGCGGGCTTGGGGTTGGCGGCCCCGCATCGTGCTTGGTTGTGCACACGGACCCGCCTGAAGGCGGGCCAAACACTCTGTAGGAGGAGCTCCAGATGAAGCGTACGTTAGGGGTACTTTTGGCTCTCATCATGGTCCTGAGCATGGTCCTGACCGGCTGCGCCCAAAAAGTGGGCACGGGCAAGGCCATCAAAGTGGCCATTTTGGTGCCGTTGAGCGGTGACGTCAAGACCTTTGGCGAATCCACCAAGAACGGCGCGATGATGGCCATCGAGGAGGCCCAGGCCGCCGGCATGAAGTTCGATGTGGTCATCGCCGATTCCAAGTGCGATGCCCAGGAGGCGGCCAACGCGGCCAACAAGGTCATCTCCCAGGACAAGGTCAAGTACATCATCGGCGAAGTGTGCTCCAGCGCCTCTATCCCCATCTCGGGCATCGCCAATGCCAACAAGGTGCTGCAGATCTCGCCCACCTCGACCAACCCGGCGGTGACGGTGAACGAGGACGGCAGCGTCAAGCCCTACACCTTCCGGGCCTGCTTCCTGGATCCTTTCCAGGGCGAGGTGAACGCCTCGTTGGCCGTGGAGCTGGGGGCCAAGAAGGCCGCCGTGCTCTATGATGTGGGCAACGACTATGTGAAGGGCCTGGCCGAGTATTTCAAGGCCGCTTTTGAGAAAAAGGGCGGCACGGTCCCCGTCTTTGAGGCCTATACCAAGGACGACACCGATTTCTCCGGCATCCTGGGCAAGGTCGCGGCGGCGAATGTGGATGTCCTCTTCCTGCCCGACTATTACAACAAGGTCAACCTGATCGGCGCCCAGGTGAAGGAGAAGGGGATCAAGGCCATCATGATCGGCGGCGATGGTTGGGATTCCCCTGAACTGAACCTGTCCCTGTTCGAGGGCTGCTACTTCTCCAACCACTATTCGCCGGCGGATCCCCGCCCCGAGGTGCAGAACTTTGTCAAGGCCTACCAGGCCAAGTACGGCGCGGTGCCCGATGCTTTGGCCACCCTGGCCTATGACGCGGCCAAGATCTTGATCCAGTCCATCCAAGAGGCTGGCAAGGATGATCCCACTGCCGTGAAGGACAAGATGGAAAAGATCAAGTACAACGGCGTCTCGGGCGAGATCACCTTCGACAAGAACCACAACCCGGTCAAGAAGGCCGCCATCATCAAGATTCAGGGCGGCAAGACCACCTTCTACAAGTTCGTCGCGCCGTAAGCCGCGCGGACGAGGGGAGGGCGCAGAGATCGCCCTCCCCTCTGCGCTGGAGGGAGAGTTGGCGCTCAAGCCGAGGAGGGTTGATGAAGAACCCGCTGATAAAATGGCCCTTGCGCGTCATCATTTGGGCCATCTATGGCCTCTTGGCCGCCGGCATCGTATGGGGGGTGATCTCCCTTGTGCGTTTTAAAGGGCCGGTCTATTTTGTCCAATCCGTCATAGATGGCCTGCGTCTGGGGTTCGTCTATGCTTTGGTCGCCCTGGGCTATACCATGGTCTATGGCATCGTCCGCCTGATCAACTTTGCCCACGGCGATGTCTTTATGGTGGGAGCTTTTACCAGCTTTTATGCCATCAGCCAATATGGTTGGGGGTTCGTGCCGGCCATCGCCTTGGCCATGGCGGTCTGCATGTTGCTCAACGTGGTGATCGAGCGGGTGGCCTACAAACCCCTGCGCGATGCGCCGCGCATCGCGGCCCTCATCACGGCCGTTGGCGTCTCGTTCTTTTTGGAATATTTCACCGCGCTGAAGTGGGTCTTTGGCCCCGATTTCGTCAGCTACAAGCGGCCCTTTGAAGTGGTCATCTGGGAAATCGGCGGGGTGCGCATTCCCAACATCACTGCTATCATCATGGGCGTCACCATCTTTCTGTTGTTGGCGCTCCAATACATCGTGCGGCGCACCAAGATCGGCAAGGCCATGCGCGCCACCGCCTTGGACAAGCCCACTGCCCGGCTGATGGGCATCAACGTGGACGGGGTGATCACCCTCACCTTTGCCATCGGCGCGGCGCTGGGCGGCGCGGGCGGCGTGTTGTACGCCATCGCCTATCCCCAGATCTGGACCTTCATGGGCATCATGCCCGGCCTCAAGGCCTTTACCGCCGCGGTGTTGGGCGGCATCGGCGAGATCACCGGTGCCTTTATCGGTTCGCTGTTGATGGGCTCCATCGAAGTGTTGGTGGTGAGCTTTTTGCCCACGGGCTCGCGCTTGCGGGATCTCATTGCGTTTCTGGTGTTGATCATCGTCTTCTTGGTCAAGCCCACCGGCATCATGGGCAAGGTCGAAGTGGAAAAGGTCTAGGAGGAGCAACTCATGGCACGGCGATCCCGGTTTCCATCCTGGCTCTCGACTTTGCTCATCGCCTTGGGGATTTATATCCTCGTGCTGGTGGCCCAGAGCATGGAGTGGATCAGCACGTATTGGTACAACGTGATCCAACTGGCCGGGCTGACGGCCATCTCGGCCCTGGGCTTGAACCTGATCTATGGCTTTAATGGCCAATTCTCCCTGGGGCATATCGGCTTCTATGCCATCGGCGCCTATGGGTCGGCCCTGATCACCAAGGATTTCGTCACCCCCTGGAGCGGCAACAGGGTGGGCGCCCTCTCTTGGATCATCGCCGGACAGGTGGGGGTATTGGTGGCCATGCTGGTTTTGAGGTTGCTGCGCGTCGGGGCCTTGCGCAAACGCCTGGCGGCCGCGCTGCAGGCCGAGTTCAAGCCCTATGAAGTGCGGCTGGCGGTGACGGTCGTCTCGCTGGTGTTGGTGGGGATCGGCGTGGCCGTTGGCGTGGCGGTTGCCTGGGGGCTGCAAAAGGGTTTGGCCGCCGGCCTGGCGGGGTTGGCGCGTTGGCCCGATGCGCTGGGCCAGAACATGGTCTTTTTCATCGCTCTCCTCTGCGGCGGCACCATGGCCGCCCTGGTGGCCTATCTCATCGGCTTGCCTCTGCTGCGGCTCAGCTCGGATTATTTCGGCATCGCCACCTTGGGCTTTTCCGTGATGATCTATACCGCCCTGCAAAACTCGGACCAGGTGATCCCCACCATGAAGGGCGCTCGAGGCATGGTGGGCATCCCGCTATGGACCACGTGGACGTGGGTCTTTGCCGCCCTTGTCGTTGTGGTGGTGATCATGCGCAACCTGATCCATTCCAGCTATGGGCGGGCCATCGTCTCGGTGCGCGAAGACGAGATCGCCTCCAAGACCATGGGGAACGACGTGGCCCAGCTCAAGGCGATGGCCTTTGCCTTTGGCGCCTTTTTCGCCGGCGTGGCGGGTGGCCTCTATGCCCATCTCTTTGGGTTTTTGCATCCCAGCACGTTCAACTTTGTCAAGGGGTTCGATCCCCTCATCATCGTCGTCTTTGGCGGCCTGGGCAGCATGACGGGCACGATCTTGGGTTCCGCCATCTTTGCCCTGATCATCGAGGGCCTGCGGGTGCTCTTGCCCCAAGGTTTTGAGGATTGGCGTTTTGTCGTCTATCCCATCATCTTATTGCTGATCATGCTGTTGCGCCAGAAGGGCTTGTTGGGCACCACCGAATGGGGTTGGCTGCGGGCACCGCTGCCGCCGGCCCGGGAGATCCCCGTGCCCGAGCGCGCCGTGTCGGCCAAGCCGGAGGAGGTGGGCTGAGATGGTCGAGCTTGACATCCTTGATACCTTGACCCAGCTGGACGATCGCGGCCATCGCCTCTTGGATATTCGCGGCTTGACCAAATTCTTTGGCGGCCTGCGGGCCGTGTTGGATTTCGATCTCACCGTGCCCGAAGGCGGGTTGTATGGGCTCATCGGCCCCAACGGCGCCGGCAAGACTACCGTGTTCAACATGATCACCGGCATCTATGCGCCCAGCGAGGGGAGCATCTATTTCGCCGGCCGTAACTTGGTGGGGTTGCCCTCCCACGAGATCACCCGAGCCGGCGTGGCGCGCACGTTCCAGAACATTCGCCTGTTCCAGAATCTGACCGTGTTGGATAACGTGCGCATCGCCTATCACACCTACGCCGGCTACAACCTGGTGGAGGCCATCACCCGGCTGGGGCGTTTTGGGCGGCAGGAGCGGCTGCTGACCGAGCGGGCGCAAGATTTCCTAGCCGTGTTCAATCTGCAGGATCGCCAGCTGGAGCTGGCCAAGAATCTCCCCTACGGGGAACAGCGCCGCCTGGAGATCGCCCGCGCCCTGGCGGCCCAGCCCAAGTTGCTGCTTCTGGATGAGCCCGCCGCCGGCATGAACCCCACCGAAAGCGAGAACTTGATGGAGCTGATCCATTTCATCCGCGATCGCTTCAAGCTGACCATCTTGCTCATCGAGCACCAAATGCGGGTGGTGATGGGCATTTGTGAGTGGATTACCGTGATGGATTTCGGCCAGGTGATCGCCCGGGGCACGCCGAAGGAGATCCAGAACAACCCCAAGGTCATCGAAGCCTATTTGGGCAAAAAGGCGGGAAGGGGGTACTGAGCCAATGCTCCTGGAAGTGGAAAACCTGCACGTATCCTATGGGGCCATCCGCGCCTTACAGGGAATCTCCTTCCACATCGCCGAGGGCGAGATCGTCACCTTGATCGGCGCCAACGGCGCCGGCAAGAGCACCACGCTGCGCACCATCTCTGGCTTGTTGCGGCCTGTGGCGGGCAAGATCGTCTTCCGCGGGCGCGACATCACCAAGGTGGCGGCGGAGCGCATCGTCAGTTTGGGCATCTCGCAGGTGCCGGAGGGACGCCAGATCTTTTCCCGCCTCACGGTGCGGGAAAACTTGGAGATGGGCGCCTTCACCCGGCGCGACCGCCGCGAGATCGAAGCTTCCATGGAACGGGTCTTTGCCAGTTTTCCCCGCTTGCGGGAGCGGCTCAACCAACTGGGCGGCACCCTCTCCGGCGGCGAGCAGCAGATGCTGGCCATGGGGCGCGGGCTCATGTCCAAGCCGACGCTGTTGTTGCTGGATGAGCCTTCCATGGGGCTGGCCCCCATTCTGGTGGAAGAGATTTTCAAGATCATCCAAGAGATCAACTCCCAAGGGACCAGCATCCTCTTGGTGGAGCAGAACGCGGCCATGGCCCTTTCGGTGGCCCGGCGGGGCTATGTGCTGGAGACGGGGCGCATCGTCCTGGAGGGCACGGCCCAAGAGCTGTTGGAGAACCCCCAGGTGCGCGCGGCGTATTTGGGCGAATAGCGGGCTCAGGGCGGCCCGAACGGGTTGACGGGTATTTTTGAGGGGGTGTGGAGGAAGGAAAGGGTGTCACACGGTGAACCCCAAATGAGCGGTTCCAGGCTTTTGCCGATCCAACGCGACGACCGGCGCCTGGTGTTGGGCTTGATCGGTTGTTTCGCGGTGCTTTTGGGCTATTTTCTGCCCATGTTCCCCCAGCGCATCACCCAAGCGACGACGGTGTTTTCTCAAGGCACCACCGTCACGGCGTCCTTCCCCGTCCTCATCTGGGGGCAGCATTTCATCCAGGGTAACCGCCCGTTGAACGAGGAACTGCGCGAGGTGCGCATCGTCACGGCCCCTGTGGAGGCGCACGGAGGCTCGGGATGGGCGTGGTTGCTGCAGATCATGGGCCATCGGCTCCTCTGGGGGCAATTCTTGAGCTATGTCCTCTGCTTGGCCTTGCCCATCCTCGTCGTGCTTTTGGTGCTGGTGATGGTGGGGCTGGCCTGGCCACAAGATCGGGGATTGCCTCAGGGCCTGGTGGGGCCCAGCATCAACCTGGCCATCGTCGCGCCGGCGGCCCTGTTTTTGGCCTGGTGTCATCAGTTCGATTTCAGCTTCAAGCTTTTGGCCCTGGCCCCAGGCGCTCTGGTGCCGCGGGCGGGTTTCTGGCTCGCCTGGGTGGGCACCGGGCTGATCCTGGTGGCCGCCCTCAGCCTGCGCCGCGAGACGGAGCGTAAAGTCTTTAGCTGGTGGGCGTTGGTTTGGGCCGTGGCGGTGACCATTTGGCTGTTGGCGCGCTTCAAGCCCTATCCCTTCTTGGAGATCTGGAATTTCATCACCGATGGCATCCTGGTCACGCTGCGCATCGTGGTCACCTCCTATGCCTTTATCCTGCTGGTGAGCCTGTTGGGCGGTTTGGGGCGCATCTCCCGTTCGCCCGTGATCTATGGCTTGGCTTCCCTCTATGTGGAGCTGATCCGGGGTATTCCCCTTTTGGTGCAGTTGCTTTTCATCTGGTTCGCCTTGCCCCAAGTTTTTGATGCCTTGGGCTCTTTGCTCATCTCCCTTTCTCCGCAACTCGCCTCCGTGGGGGAGTGGTTCGTGGATCTTAGGCTCAACCCCTTCACCGCAGCGGTGTTGGGTTTGACCATCTGCTATGGCGCTTACGGCTCGGAGATCTTTCGCGCCGGCATCTCGTCCATCCATCGCGGGCAGATGGAGGCGGCGCGTTCCTTGGGCATGACCTATTTCCAGGCCATGCGCTATGTGATCTTGCCCCAGGCGGTGCGGGTGATCTTGCCGCCCATCGGCAACGAGTTCGTGGCCCTGCTCAAAGATTCTTCCTTGGTCTCGGTGTTGGCCGTCTCGGACCTCACCCGGCGGGGGCGAGAGTATATGTCTCGCACCTTCCTGAGTTTCGATACCTGGATCATGGTGGCGTTGTGTTACTTGGTGTTGACGCTCTTTTCCTCACGCGCGGTAGAGTTTATCGAATCGAAAAGTAAATTTGAGCGTTAGAGGATGAGGGCACGGAGGGAGCGATGGCGGACGGTGCCAACGGGCATTACGAAATCATTCAGATCCAAAACGTTTGCAAAACCTTTGACCGGGGCAAGACCGTGGCCCTGCGGAACGTCTCCATGACGGTGCCCCAGGGCCAGGTGGTGGTCATCATCGGGCCCAGCGGTTCGGGCAAATCTACCCTGTTGCGCTGCATCAATCATCTGGAGGTGCCCGATTCGGGCACGGTGATCGTGGACGGCGTGCCCCTGACGGCGGCGGAGAACATTAACAAGGTGCGCATGGAAGTGGGGATGGTGTTCCAGCAGTTCAACCTCTTTCCGCACCTTACCGTGTTGGATAACATCGTCTTGGCCCAACGCATCGTGCGCAAGCGCACCCGCGCCGAGGCTACGGCCATCGCCATGGAGCTGTTGCACAAGGTGGGCATCCCAGAGAAGGCCAACGCCTATCCGGGGCAGCTCTCCGGCGGGCAACAGCAGCGGGTGGCCATCGCCCGGGCCTTGGCCATGCAGCCCAAGATCATGCTCTTTGACGAGCCAACCTCGGCCTTGGACCCCGAGATGATCAAAGAGGTATTGGATGTGATGCTGGCCTTGGCCTGCGAGGGGATGACCATGGTGGTCGTTTCCCACGAGATGGGCTTTGCCCGCAACGCCGCCAAGCGCATCATCTTTATGGATGATGGGCAGATCATCGAGGACACCACGCCGGATATCCTCTTTACCGCGCCCAAGGAAAAGCGCACCCAAGAGTTCTTGAGCAAGATCCTGCACTAGCCTTGCGGTGTGCGGGACCTTGGGTGTGATAGAGTGAACCACAGATCTCCGGAGGGCTAGCAGGATGGGCACAACCCTGATTCTGGTGCGCCACGGCAGGACGGCTTGGAATAAGGAAGAGCGCTTTCGCGGGCGCACCGATCTCCCCTTGGACGAGGTGGGCCTTCAGCAGGCTGAGGCGGTGGGCCGGCGCGTTGCGGCCCAGTATCGCCCCAAGGCGGTGTATTCCAGCCCCCTGGAGAGGGCGCGGCGCACGGCGGAGGCGATCGCGCGCCATGTCCGGCTCGCCGTGCAGCCCCATCAAGGGTTGCTCGATCTCGATTATGGCGCGTTCTCCGGCCTCAGTTTGGCCGAGGCGGAGGAGCGGTTTCCGGAGCTTTATCGCGCCTGGCAGGCCGCGCCCCACACGGTGCGCTTCCCCCAGGGCGAATCTCTGGAGGATGTGCGGGCGCGGGCGCTGGCTTTGGTGCACGAGCTGGCCGGACAGTATCCTGGGGAGCAGGTTGTCTTGGTGAGCCACGTGGTGATCTGCCGTGTGTTGTTCTGCGCCCTGCTGGATGTGGGCCTGGATCACTTTTGGCGCTTTCGGCCGGACCCGGCCTCCCTCAGCGTGTTCGAGCTCGGCCCAGGCGGGGCTATCTTGCACTTGGCCAACGATACCTGTCATCTGGCCGAGATCCGCTGAACCTTTTCCCCCTTTGGGAGTATGCTCATGCCATCCTTGTGTCGTGATTTCTCTGAACTCGTCTTGCGTGCCGAGAAGGATCGAGATTATCGCCTGGTGATCTGCGACCGCGGGGCCGAGATCACCGTGGTTGCCATCCACGGCGGCGGCATCGAGCCGCTCACCAGCGCTTTGGCGGTGGCCGTCGCGGGCGAGGAGCATAACCTGTACGACCTGCAGGGGCTTTTACCGGGGGATAACACCTGGTTGCGGGTGCCGGCGCACCGTTTCGAGGAGGCGCGGCTCCAGGCCCTTTTGGGGCGTTCGCAAACGGCGGTGAGCGTGGACGGCATGGAAGGCGCCGAGCCGGTGCTCTACCTGGGCGGGCGCAACCGCCGCCTCAAGGCCGTCTTGGCTCAGGCGTTGACCGAGGCCGGCTTTGTCACGGCGGATCTCCCTGGGAACAAGCCCGCCCACGATCCTACCTTCTTTTACAACCGTCCGCCGGAGGGGGGCGTGCAGCTGGTGTTGACCCGCGCCCTCCGGGCCAGCCTGACGGCCATGCCGCTGGAAGGCGAGAACGGCCAAGGTAGGTCCCAAGGGAACCAACGCTTTGCCGCTCTGGTGGCTGCCGTGCGCGGGGGGCTGGAACGTTACCGCGCCGAGGTGCGAGATGACCTGGAGCGCACCCTGGCGCGTTTCGAACGGGAAATCGAGGCTCTGCCCCGGTCCCTGCGCTCTCATTTCCACTGCCATGACGCACAGGAGCCGTAGGGACAACCTACGGCTCCTGGCCGGTGTGCGGGGTTTCAGGAGCGGCTCAGCTTGGCCGCCAGCCGAGCCCAGTTGTCTTGTAGATAGTCGGCGTGAAAGGCCTCCTCATCGCGCAACCGTTCCAACACGGCCCGCAACTCCGCGTCGGTCACCTTGGCCAGGGCCGTCTCATATTTGGCCTTGGCTGCCCGCTCATCGATGATCATCAGCTTGAAAAACTCTTCCCAATCCACTGTTGTCTCCTTTGGCTCGCTTGGCGTTGGCGGACAATGGCGCGCCTGCACGATATGGGGTGTTCCCGCTCTGCATGTATCCCCTCAGCCCAGGGAGATGCCCAGCGCCGTGAGGAGCGCCACGATCAGCGGCGCAATCAGCAGCGCCGGCAACAGATTGGCCACGCGGATGCGCTTGAGCTCCAACAGCAGCAACCCGATGGCCAAGATCAGCACGCCGCCCGTGGCCGACATCTCGGCGATCATCGCCTCGCTGAGCACATTTTGGGCCAGGCCGGCCAGAAGCGAAAGCCCCCCTTGATAGACCAGGATCACCAGGATGGAAAAGACCACGCCGATCCCCAAGGAGGAGGCAAAGGCCAGGGCGGCGAAACCATCGAGGACCGCCTTGATGGCCAATAGGGAGTAATCCCCGGTCAGGCCATCCTGAATGGAACCGAGGATGGTCATGGGCCCCACGCAAAAGACCAAACTCGCGGTGATGAACCCTTCGCTAAAGTGCCCGAGCTGGCTCTGGATGGCCGTGCGGGCCAGGCGTTGGCGCAGGCTCTCGCTCAGCCGCTCCAGAGCCAGGTCGATCTTCCACCATTCGCCCAGGATGGCCCCCAAGAGGACACTGCCCATGACGATGAGCACGTTCTGTGTCTTGAAGGTCAACTGGATGCCCACCACCAGGGTGACCAAACCCAAACCATGCAAGACCGTCTCGCGGATGCGCTCCGGCAAACGTTGCCCCAAAAGTGTGCCCAGACCGCCGCCCAGTAAGACGGTGGCGATATTGATGAGGGTGCCGATCAATGGGCGTCCTTTCTTGTGTCAGTCGTAAAAAATCGGGAACTCTTGCTCGTCGAAATACCAGGTGCCGTTGGTCGTCAGATATTCATGGGTCTCTTGCAAAAAGGTAAAGTGCAAATTCTCGGCCTTGGCCAGGAACTCCCACATGCGGCGCTCCGCCGGGGAGGTGGCCTTCTTGGCCTGGGCGTCGTACAGCTCAAAGCCGCGCCGCTCAAAATCCATGGCCATCTCCAGGGCCTGCTCGTCGGTGGTCTCTGGGGGGATCAGATGATCCGCCGCTTGGGCCTGGGGAAAGATCTCGGTGGGCGAGACGGAATCGGCCAGGGCCAAAGTTTCGGCCAGGGAGAGTTCCTTGCCGGTGAGCTTGGCGTATTCCTGGCGCAGGATGGTGATATGTTTCCCCTCCTCCTCCACCAGAGATTCAAAAACCCGCTGGCCATCCACCGCCCGGGTACGGGCGGCTGCCTGCTTGTAGAAGCGCTGCCCCCACACCTCGGTGTTGAGGCCTTTTTTGAGCACAGTCAGCACGTCGTCTTGATGCATCGTCTTGGCTCCCCTTTGTGATGGCTAAACCCAACTACCCAGCGAGACCAACGCTTCATAGTTGCTCATCAAGAGGTTGAAATGGGTCATCTCGGCCGAGGCCAACCAGCGGTACATCTGCTGGCCGGCTGGGTCCGTCACGGTCTTGGCCGCCTCGCGATAGAGGTTGTAGCTCTTGATCTCGTTATCCAGCGCCAGGTGCAGGGCGTCGATCTCGGTGGGGTTCAGGCCCACTTTTTGCTCCACAGCTTTGCGCTCCGGCGGGAACAGCTTGGCCTCCAGATCGATATCGGGCACGCTCAGGTCGGGCAACAAAACGTAACTGCCCTGCCCCTCGATGGCATGGAGCTGCCGCTGGATCATGGCCGCGTGCATCTTTTCGTCATCGGCCAGGGAGAGGAACATCGCCTTGCCCCGTGGATCCAGGGTCTCCTCGGCGGCCTTGGTGTAAAAGGCCAACCCTTCCTGCTCCAACTTGAGCGCTTGGCTGAGCGCCGTCAAGGCCAGATTCTTCTCGGTCATGGTTAAACCTCCCAAATAGTGGATTCACCAACGCACATAGATGATGTGTCGTTCGTTATTGCGCACATACTCTAAGGGCACCTCGGCGCCTGGCCGCAGGCGGGCCATGAGCTTTTCCAAATCGGCCCGGTTGCCGATGGCTTGCCCGGCCAGGGCGATGATCACGTCGCCCGCTTGCAGCCCGGCCTGCTCAGCGGGGCTACCGGGCCGCACCTGGCCCACATACGCGCCTCGGCTGATGGCGCAGCGCCCTTTGGCGGCCATCTCGGCGGCATCGGCCACGGCCGCCCCCAGGCGCGGGCGCCGCGCCCCGGCCAAGAGGGCGTCCAGCCGGGGACGGTCGAACCCGATCACCACCTGGCCATCGATCACCGTCACCGGCACTCCCCGCTGCCCCGTCAGCCGCACCATCTCGGCGGCGCCGGCGGCATCCTGCGAGACATCCACCTCGCGAAAGGGCAACCCCTGGCGCGCAAGGTATTCCTTCACCTGGTGACAATAGGGGCAAGTGGGCGTTGTATAGACGACAATGTCCATCGCTACCTCGCGCTAAAACAGCTCTTGCCAGAGCTGGGTATAGTCGGCAGAGGGCCTGGGGCGCAACGGCTGGGCTACCAACGGCCCCGCGCGCAGGGTGGATACCTGTTCCTCGTACGAAGGCACCTCCTCGCTCCGGTAAAAGAGACCGATGGGGATGCGCTCACTCCCAGGATATTCCAGCGCCCTCTCCAACGCTGCCAGGCGATCGGTGGGGTCGTGTCCCGCGTCCTCCAGCTTGTACACCCGCTCCCGGTACCATTCATAGCTCATGGGTTTGTTAAAAGAGACACAGGGCTGGAGCACGTCGATGAGGGCGTAACCGCGATGCCCCAAGGCCTGGACGATGAGGTTCGTCAGGTGGGGGATATCCAGGGAAAAGCTGCGGGCCACAAAGGTCGCCCCCTGGGAAAGGACCAGGGCCAAGGGGTTCATCGGGCGGTCGATGGCCCCTTCCGGGGAGGTGGGCGTTACCCAGCCGGCCCGGCTGGTGGGGGAATACTGCCCCTTGGTCAGGCCATAGACGTGGTTGTTCTGCACCACGTCCACCAGGCCGATGTTGCGCCGCGCCGCATGGAGCAGGTGGTTGCCGCCCATGCCGTAGCCATCGCCATCGCCGTGGACGCACACCACCTTGAGCCCGTGGTTGGCCAATTTAAAGCCGGTGGCCACGGCCAAGGTGCGGCCGTGCAACGTGGCCATCCCGTTGATGCGCATGTAATCCGGGATCTTGCTGCCGCAACCGATGCCGGTGATGAGCATCACCTGGTGCGGCTCCAGGCCGGCCTGCACCAAGGCGCGCTTCAGGGCGTTCCAGATGCCATAATCTCCACACCCGGGGCACCAGGTGGGGCGGATCTCGTTGGTGTAATCTTGAACGGTGGCCATGTTATGCCTCCAATCGCGCCAAGATGTAATCCGGGGTAAAGCCGCGCCCATCATATTTCAAGATCTTTTGCTGGGCCACGATGCCGGCGTGCGCTTGGAGGAGGAAGGCGAACTGGGCCGTGGCGTTCCCCTCCACGGCAACGATTCTCTTGGCGCCTGCCAGGGCTTGGCGCGCCCCTTGGGCGGGGAAGGGCCAAAGGTCCACGAAATGGACCATGTTGGCCGCCCGACCTTGGGCATTGAGCAGGTCCACCGCTTCACGGATGGCCCCGTAGCTGGAGCCCCAACCGATAAAAGTCAGCTCGGCCTCTTGCGGCCCGTAGAGGAGGGGAGGGCGCATCTCGGCCGCGATGTACTCCAGCTTGCGCAGGCGCTTTTGGGCCATGGCCGTGGCCAGTTGTGGGTCCTCGGTAATGTGGCCCTCCTCGGTATGCTCGTCGCTGGTGGAAAAATAGAGCGCCTTGGGCCCCATGCCCGGCAGGGCGCGGGGCGAGACGCCGTCTTCGGTGAGGGCATACCGCTTGTACGTGGCCAGGGCGTCCAACTCCTCTTGGCTGAGGAGCTTGCCTCGCTGGATTGGGGTGTGTTGCACGTCGAAATCCTGGGGCTCCGCTCCGCGGATGGAGGCGGCCAGGTATTCATCCGAGAGCACGATCACCGGGCATTGATATTTCTCGGCCAGATTAAAGGCCCGCACGGCGCAGCAAAAGGCCTCCTCCGGCGTGTGGGGGGCCATGATGATGCGGGCGTATTCCCCATGGGAGGCATGAAGGGCCAGGAAAAGGTCGCTCTGGGCGGTGCGGGTGGGCAACCCGGTGGCCGGGCCGGGCCGCTGGGCCAGGTACACCACGATGGGGTCCTCCAACATCGCCGCCAGGCTCACCCCTTCGGTCATCAGGTCGAACCCGCCGCCGGAGGTGGGGGCCATCGCCCTGGCGCCGGCGTGGGCCGCGCCCACGCACATGTTGATGGCGGCGATCTCGCTCTCGGCGTGCTTGACCACCAAGCCCCAGGCCGCCGCGTGTTGGGCCATGTATTCCAACACCGGCGTGGCCGGGGTCATGGGATAGCCGGCCACGAACTTGCATCCGGCCGCCAGCGCGCCCATGGCAAAGGCCTGGCTGCCGCTGAGGGTCAGCCTGGGGGAACGGGCCCGCGCCTGAAGCTTCCAAGGGCACATGCCGCTCCGCTCCTGGGCCCAAGTGTAGGCCGTCTGGGCCACGCGGGTGTTCTGTTCCACGATGGCCGAACCCTTTTTGCGGAAATTATCCGCGATGACGCTGAGCAGGGGGGCCAGCTCAAGGCCCGTCAGCCCGGCGGCGATGGCCAGGGCGGCCGTGTTGGCCATGACCCGGTCACCCTCGCCCTCGGCGATGGCCACCAAAGGGGCGCGCAAAAGTTGCACCGGTTTGCCCTGAAGCACGGTTTCGTCGAAGGACAAGGTCTCGTCGCAGAGGATCACTCCGCCCGGCACAAGGTGCTCCACGTGGCGGGCGACCGTCTCGCCGGTGAGGGCGATCAGCAGGTGGACATGCTCACGGGTGGCCAAGACGGGGCGATCGCTGGCGCGGATGGTGAAAAAGTTGTGCCCGCCGCGGATGCGCGACATATAATCGGCCACGGCCAGCGCCTCCAGCCCGGCGCGCACCAAGGCTTTGGTGAACCCCGCGCCGCTGGATTCGACGCCCTGCCCCGCCTCCCCGCCGAGGCGAAAGGTCACATCAATAGCTGACATAACTATCTTGCTCCTAAAATAACTCTAGCCGCCCCACGGTGCCCCCTGTGCCGGCCCAGGAGCAGGGAGCACCGTGGGAGATGCAATGGCATGCGCTAGGGCAAGCCAAAACTCGGTTATTTGAGCACGCAGACGGCGCCCGGCAGCTTGACCCGCAGGGCCAAAGTCTCAAAGATGCGGAAGCGCTGGTCAATCCCTTCGTTG
>DAOTZU010000251.1:0-2129 GCA_034433995.1 Anaerolineae bacterium | reverse complement strand
CTGACCATCGAGGCCATGCCCGGCGAAAGGCCGATCCTGTATGGCGGCGTGCCCCTCACCGGTTGGCGGCCGGATGGGGACCATCTTTGGGCGGTGGACCTGCCCCAGGTGCAGAGCGGCGGGTGGGATTTTCGCATGCTCCAGGTGAATGGGCGTTTCTGCCCGCGGGCGCGGCTGCCGCGGGAGGGCGTCTTGACCCACGAGAGCGAGTTCCCCGTGCGCTGGATGACCAGCACCGGCGGCGGCTGGGAGCGCAAGCCCACCGAGGAGGAGCTCACCACCCTCAAATACAAGGAGGGCGACCTGGGGCCGTGGTTGGAGACCAGGAACGCCGAGATCACCGTCTACCACGCCTGGGATGATTCCCTGGTGGGGGTCAAATCCCTCGATCCCGCCACCCGCACGGTGCGTTTCTCCACCCCCGCTGGCCACCCGCCGGGGGCCTTTGCCCAATGGCTGCCTCGGGCGCGCACCTACGTGGTCTGGAACGTCCGCGAGGGGATGACCCAGCCCGGCCAGTGGTACCTGGACCGGGCAGCGGGCAAGGTGGTCTATTGGCCGCTGCCGGGGGAGGATATGACCAAGGCTGTGGCCCTGGCCCCCACCCAGCAGAAAATCATCGCCATCCAGGGCCAACCCGAGGCGCCGGTGAAAGACCTGACCATCAAGGGCTTAAGCCTTGCGGTGACCAACACCCCTCTGGTGGAGGCCAGCTTCGGCGCCGAACGCATGCCCGGGGCCATCACCGGCATGGATGGCCTGGTGGATTGTCAGTTTGTGGATCTGAGGATCGTCAACGTCGCCGGCACGGGCATCAAGGTGCGCGACCAGCCGACCCATCGCGAGCGCATGCACAGCCGCGAGCCCAGGGATTCGGTGAACCGTCGGGTGACCATCTCTGGCTGCGAGATCCGCTCCACCGGCGCCGGCGGCATCTATCTCACCGCCGTGGATTCGGCCATCAGCGAGAACCTGGTGCAGAACGTGGGGTTGCTCTATCCGGCGGCCATCGGCGTGCGCTTTACCGGGGACCGCATCGTCGTCAGCCATAACGAGATCTCGGATTGCACCTATAGCGGCATCGCCGGCCATTTCGGCTATGGCGCGCGGGTGGAGTACAACGACATCTCGCGGGTGATGCAGGTGCTACGCGACGGCGCGGCCATCTATGTGTTTTACGTGGTGGGGCTGACCATGCGCGGTA
The DNA here is from genome assembly GCA_034433995.1 of Anaerolineae bacterium. Classification (GTDB taxonomy): domain Bacteria; phylum Chloroflexota; class Anaerolineae; order UBA1429; family UBA1429; genus DAOTZU01. The sequence continues at coordinate 925 of DAOTZU010000251.1, read as the reverse complement.
ACTATGCCCATGACATCGCCGGCGGGCCGGGGAATCCCAGCCACGCCTATTATCTGGACGAGCACTCGGAGAATTGTGTCGTCTGCGATAACGTCTCCGTGGGCGTGCCCTGGGCCTGGCATAACCACATGGCCTGGGATAACGCCATCTGGCACAACGTGTTCATCGTCGAGGGCGACGCGCTGATCACCTTCCCCCGTTCCCACGATTTCGTGGTGGGCAAGAACGTCATCTATGCTACCGGCAGCATCACCTTCGACGGCATCAACGCCGTGGACCGTTTCCTCAACAACATCTTTTACAGCGCCACAGGCGTGGTCAAGGGCCTGAAGCGCAGCCCGGAGCGGGAGCTTGTGGGGGAGGAGGCCCTCATCTCCACCGAGGACACCTTGCTGGCCGACCCGCAACTGACCGCGTTGGCCGGGCGTGAATTCGCCTTCCAGCCGGATTCGCCCGCGCACAGGCTGGGGATCACGCCGCTGGAGGTCAAAACGGCGGGACGCAGCAAGAGCAAGTGATACGGGGAGATGTGGGGTTTGGCCGCCTTTATCGGTTTACAAAATATGAAATCTTTGCTATAATGTAAACCGAAGAAAGGTGGTGGTAGAGATGATGACTTTGGGAGAGCGGCTCAAGATGGCGCGCGCCCTGTCAGGCCTCTCTTTGCGGGAGGTTGCTGCCAAGGCGCAGGTCAGTCCGATGGCCATATCCAAATATGAGCGAGACCTGGACGTACCTAGCTCCACGGTGCTGCTGCGATTGGCGCATGCCTTGGGGGTCAAGCTTGAATATTTGTTTCGTTCCAAGAGCGTAAAACTGACGCCCCACCTTGTGCATTATCGTCGTGGCAGCCGGTGCGGCGTCAAGGCGCGCAAGCGGGTGGAGGCCGAGGTAGTAGAGTGCATGGAACGCTATCTCGAGGTGG
>DAOTZU010000250.1:0-1771 GCA_034433995.1 Anaerolineae bacterium | reverse complement strand
CCGATCTGGTCATCGGGCACCATCCCCACGTGGTGCAGGGGCTGGCCTTTGAACGGGATACGTTGGTGGCCTATAGCCTGAGCAATTTCGTCTTTGATATGGATCTCCAGACCCCCACCATGGAGGGGGTCATCCTCCGATGTCTGTTGGACGTCTCGGGGGTCAAGACGCTGGAGTTGATCCCCTTTCGGCTGGTAGATGGCCGCCCGGTGCTGGCCTCGGCGGAGGAGGGAGCGCCGATCCTGGAGCGCATCTGGCGCGTCACCAGAGAGCAGAACGGTCTCCCGCAAAACACCCTCACCGCACCCCCCACCGGCGCCCCAACCCATCCTCAATAAAAAGGAAGGTTCCCATGCGCAAACTGTTTGCGTGCCTCTTATTGTGTCTGTTCCTGGCCGGCTGCGCCCTCGGCAACGCCTCCACGCCGACGCTTCCGCAACCCACGGCCGCCTTCACCCCCACAGCGATGGCAGAGCCTTCGGCCACGCCGCCGGCGCCCATGGCCACACGGCAACCAACGCCCACACCGCCTCCCCCCACGGCCACGCCGGCCCCCTTGCGCCTCTGGCTGGATCCTGCGCTGCCCGCGGCGCTGCAAAGCGCCCTCAACGGCCTGCTCAAGGGGCAATCCGTGGTGACCACCACCGTGGCGACACAGGCCGACGTGCGCATCGGCTTCCAGGCCGAGGCGCCCTTGGCCCGGTGGGTCTATGCGGCGGTGGTTCCCTTCCCCACCTTGGCCGACGAGATCTCTTGGCAAGAGGTGCAGCGTTTCTGGGCAGGCCAGACGGGCGCCCTGAGGGCACTTTCGGGAGACGCCGCCAGCCCCACCCTCTACCTCACCGAGGAAACCCTGGCCGCCCTGCGCGCCGTTTGGGGCGCGCCCAGCCCCCAGGCGCCCATCGTCACCCTCCCGGCGGAGGAGCTGGTGGAGCGGGCCTGGGCCGCCCGGCCCCACGCCTGGTCCATCGTCCCCTTTGATGCCTTGGTGCCCAAATGGAAGGTGTTGCGCCTTGATGGACAGAACATCTTGGATAAAGCTTTGGATCTGGCCGGCTACCCCCTGGCCTTCACGGTGGGGACCAGCGGGCCGGGGGCGCCCGCCCTGAAGGCGTTGATGCCGCCGGCAAAGCCCCTGACCAACCGCGATACCGGCCAGATGACGGTGCTCATCATGACCGGCGTCACCGCCCTGGTGCGGGCCACCGCCTACGAGATGGAACAACGGGGAATCCTCTATCCGGCGGAAAAGATCGGCGAGGTGCTGCGCAGCGCCGACCTGACCCACATCTCCAACGAGGTCCCCTTTGCCCAAAATTGCCCGCCGCCGGATCGCGCCCAGGAAACCTTGGTCTTTTGTAGCGATCCGCGCTACATTGAGCTACTGCGCGCCGTGGGCACCGATATCGTGGAGCTCACGGGCAATCACTTTCAAGATTATGGCTCCCAAGCCACCCTGGATACCCTGAAAATGTACAAACAAGAGGGCTGGCCCTACTACGGGGGCGGGGCGAACTTGGAGGAGGCGCGCCGACCGCTGGTGGTGGAGGACCACGGGAACCAACTCGCCTTTATTGGCTGCAACCCCGTCGGCCCCGAATACGCCTGGGCGACGGAGGATCGCCCCGGCGCCGCCCCCTGCGATCTCGCCTACATGCACGGCCAGATTCGGCAGCTTCGCCAGGAGGGGATGCTGCCCATCGCCACGCTGCAATATTGGGAGTTTTACTTTTACGAGCCGACGCCCCAACAACAGGCCGATTTCCGCGCC
>DAOTZU010000249.1:0-8045 GCA_034433995.1 Anaerolineae bacterium | reverse complement strand
TAATATTATGTTAAGCAATGGTCGCAGAAACTGTGTCCACACCTGCCACTGATACCGCCAGCCTAAACCAAATCCCCACCTTGCCGGTGGAGGAGGTTTACCGTGTCCTGCAGAGTCGCCCCGAAGGGCTGACCCAGGCCGAGGCCGAGGAGCGCCTCCGGCGCTACGGGCCCAATATCTTGCGGAAGGTCAAAGGCCAGCCCCTGATCCTGAAATTCTTGGCCAATTTCACCCACCTCATGGCCATCCTGCTGTGGATCGCCGGCGTGGTGGCCCTCATCGCCCAGATGCCTCAACTGGCCATCGCCATCTGGCTGGTGAACGTGATCAACGGCCTCTTTAGCTTTGTCCAAGAGTTCAAAGCGGAAAAGGCCACCGAGGCCCTGCAACAACTCCTCCCGGTCCATGTCCGGGTGTTGCGGGAGGGCGCAGAGCAGCGTATCCCGGCTGAGCAGTTGGTGCCCGGCGATGTGGTCCTCCTGGCCGAGGGCGACCGCGTCTCCGCCGATGCCCGCTTGGTGCAAGAATTCGAGCTGCGCGCTGACCAATCCACCCTCACCGGCGAATCGCACCCGGTGCGCAAAACCCGTGAAGCCATCCTGCGCACCGACATTGCCCACACCGAGATGCCCAACCTGGTCTTTGCCGGCACCAGCGTAGCCGCCGGCACGGGCAAGGCCGTGGTCATCGCCACCGGCATGAACACCGTCTTTGGCCGGATCGCCAACCTCACCCAATCGCTGGAGACGGAGCTTAGCCCCCTGCAAAAAGAGATGGTACGCATGACCCGCGTGGTCAGCATCATCGCCGTCTCCATCGGCGTGCTCTTTTTCTTCCTGGCCGTGGCCGTGGCGGGGGTCAAGCTGGCAGAGAGCTTTATCTTTGCCATGGGGATGATCGTCGCTTTCGTGCCCGAAGGTTTGCTCCCCACCGTAACGCTGGCCCTGGCCATGGGCGTGCAACGCATGGCCAAGCGCCACGCCTTGGTCAAAAAACTCTCCGCCGTGGAGACCCTGGGCTGCACCACGGTGATCTGCACCGACAAGACCGGCACCCTCACCCAAAACGAGATGACGGTGCGCGAGATCTGGGTGGGCGGGCGCAAGCTCAGCGTCACCGGCGTGGGCTATGATCCCACCGGCCAGATCTTGGCCGATGGCCGCCCCTTGACGCTTCCTGTGGACCCAGACCTGCATCAGTTGCTCACCGGGGCTGCCCTCTGCAACAACGCTCGCCTCCTCCCGCCCAACGGCTCCTCCTCCCGCTGGACCATCCTGGGCGATCCCACCGAGGCGGCGCTGCTCGTGGTCGCGCGCAAGGCGGGGCTACAATTGGAGGAAGAGGCGCGCTGCGCGCCTCGGCTGCGTGAGCTCCCCTTTGAATCGCGCCGCAAGCGCATGAGCACTATTCATTTGGAGCAGGACCAAAGGGTTGCTTATGTCAAGGGCGCGCCCAAAGAAGTGTTGGCCCTGTGTGCCAGCATCCGTTGGGATGGCGCCGTGCGCCCCCTGGACGAGGCCACCCGCGCCCAGATCATGGCCGCCAACGACGAGTACGCCCGGAACGGCCTCAGGGTGTTGGCCGTGGCCAAACGGCCCAACTGTGCCGAGGGCGAATGTACCCCCGATAGCGTGGAGAACGACCTGGTCTTCCTCGGCCTCGTCGCCATGATGGACCCGCCTCGCCCCGAAGTGGTGGACGCGGTGGACAAATGTCGCCGCGCCGGCATTCGGGTGATCATGATCACCGGCGATTATGGCCTCACGGCAGAGAGCATCGCCCGGCGCATCGGCATTATCCGCGGCCCCTGCCGCATCGTCACCGGGGTGGAGCTGGATAGCCTCAGCGATGAGGAGCTGAAAGAAATCGTGCAAGGGGAGGTCATCTTTGCCCGGGTGGCCCCAGAGAACAAGCTGCGGGTGGTGCGGGTGTTGCAAGAGCTGGGCCATGTGGTCGCCGTCACCGGCGATGGGGTCAACGATGCGCCGGCCCTCAAAAAAGCCGATATCGGCGTGGCCATGGGCATCACCGGCACCGATGTCGCCAAAGAGGCCGCCGATATGATCCTCACCGACGACAATTTCGCCTCCATCGTCAACGCCGTGGAGGAGGGCCGCGCCGTCTATGCCAACATTAAAAAGTTCTGCACCTACATCCTCACCAGCAACACTCCGGAGGCCGTGCCCTTTATCCTCTTTGTGCTGAGCGGTGCCCGCATCCCTCTGGCCTTGAACGTGATGCATATCCTCTCCGTGGATCTGGGCACCGACATCGTCCCCGCCCTGGCGCTGGGGGCTGAACCGCCCGAGCCGGGCTTGATGGACCGCCCTCCGCGCAGCCTGAAAGAGCATGTCATCAGCGGTCCCCTCCTGCGCCGCGCCTATCTGTGGTTGGGGCCGCTGCAGAGCCTGGCCACCATGGCGGCTTTTTACTTCCACTACTGGATGAACGGCTATTGGGGACAATGGTTGGATTTGCCCGATAGCGGCCCCCTTTACGCCTCGGCCACGGCCATGGCCCTGGCCACCGTGGTCACCACCCAGATCGGCAACCTTTTCGCCCAGCGCACGGAGCGCACCTCCTTTTTCCGCTATAGCCTGTTCAACAACCGCATGATCTGGGTGGGCATCGCCACCGAGCTCGTCCTGGTGGCGGCCATCGTGTACCTCCCCTTCTTGCACCGCATCTTTGGCACGGCGTCCTTCCCCCTCAGCCACTGGCTCTTTTGCTTCGCCTGGACGCCGTCGCTCTTGGTCATGGATGAGATCCGCAAAGCCCTGGTACGTAGGCGGGAACGTCGCGCGTTGAGGAGGTCAGCATGAGGATTATCATCATCGGTTGTGGCCGGATGGGTTCGGGCCTGGCTCGAACTTTGGCTCTGCAAGGGCATACGGTGACCGTGGTGGACCGGGACCCCACCGCCTTTGAACGGCTGGGGCCCGCTTTCAAGGGCCAGACGGTGGTCGGGGTGGGGTTCGACCGGGACGTGCTCATCAAAGCGGGGATCGAGCGCGCCGATGGTTTAGCCGCCGTCACCGAAAGCGACGAGGCCAACGTGGTGGCGGCGCGCCTGGCCAGCCAGGTCTTCCGCGTGCCCCGGGTGGTGGCCCGCCTCTACGATCCCCGCAAGGCCGAGATCTATCGCCGCCTGGGCTTGCAGACCATCGCGCCCGTCTCCTGGGGCATCAATCGCATCGCCGAGATGCTCTCCTACGCGCCGTTGACCACCACCCATTCCCTGGGCGCCGGCGGTGTGGACCTGGTAGATGTGGAAGCCCCGCCCCTCCTGGTGGGCCGCATGGTCAAGGAACTCTTTATGACCGGCGAGATCCACGTGGTGGCCATCAGCCGTGGCGGGCAGACCTTCCTCCCCACCCTGGGCACCGTGTTCCACGAAGGCGATATCATCCATTTCGCCGTCTCGGCCGGATCCCTCACACGTTTAAAGGCCATGTTGGGGTTGAGTTAGAGAGGAGGACACGCCATGCCCATGTACGTGATCATCGTCGGCGGCGGCAAGGTGGGTTCGTATCTTGCCGGTTTGCTCATGACGGAAGGATATAAGGTCAAGGTGATTGAGGTGCGCCAGGAGGAGATCCCCCGGCTCAAGCGCGACCTCCCGCCAGAGGTTGTGATGCTGGGCAGCGGCTCGGATCCGGAGGTGCTGGAGGCAGCGGGCATCCGCCAGGCCAACGTCTTGGCCGCCGTCACGGGGGAGGATGAGGTGAACCTGGTGGCGGCCAGCCTGGCCCGTTTCGAGTTTCGCGTGCCGCGGGTCATTGGCCGTGTGAACAATCCCCGCAACGCCTGGCTCTTTACCCCAGAGATGGGCGTGGATGTGGCCCTAAACCAAGCGGATTTGATGGGCCACCTCATCGCCGAGGAGATGTCCTTGGGGGATATGATCACCCTGCTCAAACTGCGCAAGGGGCAGTTCGCCCTGGTGGAAGAGAAGGTGCACCCCACGTCCCTCGCCGCGGGCAAGGCCATCCGCGATCTGCCCTGGCCCCAAGAGTGCGTCTTGGCGGCCATCTTGCGCAAAGGGGACCTCATCATCCCCAAAGGCGATGTGGTGCTGCAACCCGCCGACGAGATCTTGGCGGTGATCAAGGAATCCGCACGCAAGGAACTGGGCGACCTACTGGCCCGCAGAAGCTGAAAAGCAAAGGGTTCAGGGGATAGGGTTTAGGGATTTGGCTAAATCCCAAACCCTAAACCCTAGCCCCTAAACCCTGATCCCGCCGCCAGGTCTCGATCAACACGGCCACGTTGCGCCAAGCGCGCAGGGTGATGGAGCTGACATTATCCACCGGCGAGAGGATGAACCCTCGCATGCCGCGGGCCGCTGCCAACGCCTCCATCACCGCCCGACGCACATCCTCCTCGGTGCCCTCCTCCACGGTGATGGCCCCGTTGATGCCGCCCCACAGGCACACCTTGCCGCCCAGCCGGGCGCAGATCGTCTCCAGCGGCCGCTCGCCCTGCTGCAGAGGGTCCACCCCGATCAAAACATCCACGCCCGCCTCCAGGATGCAATCCAGCAGGGGCAACGCGCCGCTGGTCATGATATACCCCAAGAGCGCGCCATAGGCATGGGCCAAAGCCGCCTCGCGCTGCAAGTGGGGCAGGATAAAGCGACGATAGAGTTTGGGCGACCAGAAATCCGCCCCCTCGTACCAGCCGCGGCGGATGAACAGGTCCACCCCGCCCTCCAAGATGATCCGCATCCGCGTCTCGTTCCATGCGGCGATGAGGGCTAACAGCTCCTCCAGAAACCTTGGCTGATCATTGGCCAAAAGGACCAACGGCTCCAAACCGCAGAGCCAGCCGGCCATATCCGCCCCCACGCCCCATCCTCCGGCCAAGAGGACGCCCCGCGCCGCGGAAAAGGCCTTGGCCCGGGCCAGCTCAGCACGCCAGGCAGCCAGGGCCTCCTCATCGGGCGGGCACAAAAGCGCGCGCAAAGGCTCCAGGTCGCCGGGGGAGCTGACCAAGGGCTTGATGGCCCGTGGGATCTGATAGTCATCCATCAAGGGCACGAAATTGCCGTGGGGCCAATCGTCGGTCTTGCGCACCAAGGTGGTGAGGACGCCGGCCGGAGTGTGGTACTCTTTGTGCAAGACGGGGTAGCTCTCACCCGGCAATTCCTCTTGCCAGAGTTCGGTGCGCACCGTGGGCGGCAGCCGCACGGGCAGGCCGCGCAGATCCGGATGGTTGGGGCGTTGGTTGCGCCAGGAGGAGGGGATAAAGAGCATGCTATCCAGGCCCAACTCCAGCTCGCGCTCCACCACCTCGTAAGCGTCTTGGCAGCGCCCTCGCATGGCGCCGAAACTCATGAACGCGCAAGGGATGTGGTCCACCTCCTGACGCCGCAGGGCACGCAACAGCCGCTCACGCGAGGCAAGGGCGCAAGCCATGATCCCCCCTCCCCAGACGTTGGTTTCCAACCGACGGGAACACTCTCGACACCCGCCACGCTGCGGAGTGTCGCCAGGCCGCTCCGCCAGCAGCGCGCCGCCGATGGCCTCCGTGATCCAGCCCGGGCGACGGGCCCGCCATCGGCGGCCGTTAGTTTTCACCCCACGGCGCCGCGGCGCCGCTTGACCCACTTGGCCAGCTCCACGGCCACAAAGACCAACAGGCCAAAGGCAAAACAGATGCCCAGCTCTCCCAAGGTCAGGGCGGTGGTAGCGAACACTTTTTGGGCAAAGGGCAGATAGACCACCCCGAGCTGCAGCGCTGTGGTCAGCAGGACCGCGCCCAATAGCGGAAGATTGGTAAAAAGCCCCAGTTTGAAGAGCGACTCTGTGTCCGAGCGCACCGCCAAGGCATTGCCCATCTGGGCCAGGGTGAGGGTGGTAAAGACCATCGTCTGCCAGACGGCATAGTCGGCGCTGCGCTCGATGAACTGCGTGGCCAACGAGACGCCGCCCACCAACAACCCCACCCAAAGGATGTATTTGCCCAACCCACGGGCCAAGACGCTCTCCGCTGGCGGATTGGGGGGACGGCGCATTATCCCCGGCTCGGCCGGCTCCACTCCCAGGGCCAGAGCGGGCAGGCCATCGGTAACCAGGTTGACCCACAACAACTGGGTGGCCTTCAGCGGCACCGGCAAGCCCAAAAGGGGCGCCATAAGCATGATGAAAATCTCGCCGACGTTGCACGAGACGATATAGCGCACAAAACGGCGAATGTTCTCATAAATGGTCCGCCCCTCCTCCACGGCGTGGACGATGGTGGCAAAGTTGTCGTCCAGGAGCACCATGTCGGCGGCCTCTTTGCTCACATCCGTGCCGGTGATGCCCATGGCCACGCCGATATCGGCGCGCTTGAGGGCGGGCGCGTCGTTCACTCCATCGCCCGTCATGGCCACAAAGTGCCCTTTGGCCTTCAGGGCATCCACAATCTTGACCTTGTGCTCCGGGCTGACCCGCGCATAGACGGCCACATCCTCCACCACCGCCTCCAGCTCCTCCACCGACATCTCGGCCAATTGCTGCCCGGTGATGGGGCGGGCGTCGGCAGCGGCCGGATCCACGATGCCCAAATCGCGGGCGATGTGCATGGCGGTGAGGGGATGATCTCCGGTGATCATCACCGGGCGGATCCCGGCCTGGCGGCAGATGGCCACAGCCTCCTTCACCTCGGGGCGGGGCGGGTCCATCATCGCTGTGATGCCCACAAAGACCAATTCCTGCTCCAGCGCCTGCTCCTCCACGGGGTTGGGCAGCGCCTGCAGGGGGCGCAAGGCCACGCCCAACACCCGCATCCCGTTGGCGGCCAGGGCGTCGTTGGCCCGCTCGATGCGCTCCCGCCAATGATCATCCAAGGGCTGGATCTGCCCGGCGTTCCAGAAATGCGTGCTGATGCGCAGCAAACCATCCACCGAGCCTTTGGTGAAGGCGATGTACGGGCTGCGCGGCAGCCGCGCCACCAGGCAACCGATGGGCCCATCCACACAGCCGCCATCTTCAGGGAGGCGGTGCACCGTGGTCATCCGCTTGCGTTCAGAGGTAAAGGGCGCCTCGGCCACCCGGGGCAAGAGGGCCTCTAAAGGCTCTTTCCATAACCCAAACCTGGCCGCCGCCACCACCAGCGCCCCCTCGGTGGGATCGCCCACGGCATGATAGCCTTCCTCAAACCCTTTATTAGGCTCCAAAGCGGCATCGTTGCACAAAGCGCCGCCGGCCAGGAGGAGGGCGATATCCGGCTGGGGCGCAGGCGTGTCCTCCTGTGGCTTGAGGATGGGTCCGGAGAGGCGCATCTCCTCCACCAGGTTGAGGGAATGACCGGCCACATCCAGCACCGTCACCGTCATGCGGTTCTCGGTGAGGGTGCCGGTCTTGTCGGAGCAGATGGTGGTGACGGAGCCCAAGGTCTCCACGGCGGGCAGGCGGCGAATCAAGGCGTTGCGGCGCACCATACGTTGCGCACCCAGGGCCAGAGCAATGGTCACCACAGCGGGCAACCCCTCCGGCACAGCGGCCACCGCCAGGCTGACCGCGGTGAGGAACATCTCCGCCAAGGGCTCCCCTTGCCAGAGCCCCTCGGCAAAGACGATACCACAGACGACCAAGGCCCCCAGGGCCAGCCACTTGCCCAATTCGGCCATGCGCCGCTGCAGCGGAGTCTTTTCTTCCTCCACCGTCTGCAAGAGATCGGCGATCTTGCCCAGCTCGGTGTTCATCCCCGTGCCCACCGCCGCCACCACGCCCCGGCCATAGACCACGGCGGTGCCCATGTACACCATGTTCCGGCGGTCGCCCAAGGGCAGGTTTGCGCTAGCCAGGGGATGATCCACCTTATCCACCGGCACCGATTCGCCGGTGAGGGCCGCCTCCTCCACCCGCAAGTTGACCGATTGCAACACCCGGCCATCGGCAGGGACGCGGCTGCCGGCCTCCAGAAGGACGATATCGCCCGGCACCACATGCAGGGCATCAATCTCTTGCACCTGGCCATCCCGACGCACCCTGACCAGGGGCACGGCCAACCGTTTGAGGGCCGCCATGGCCCGCTCGGCGCGATACTCCTGGGTGAAG
>DAOTZU010000248.1:0-9190 GCA_034433995.1 Anaerolineae bacterium | reverse complement strand
CCATGATCCCTAATCCGATAAAACCGATGGTCTTCATCTCTCTAACTCCCACTCCTATACATTTCTTGGCCCACCAGGCAGACGCGGTTGCCTCCCTGCTCCTTGGCCAGATAAAGGCCGCGGTCGGCCACGCTGACGACTCCGGTGGCCGTTTGGCCCTGGCCGGGGCGAAAGACACCCACGCCGACGCTGAAGGTTACGCGCGTCTCGTGGCCGGCGATGGTGAAGGTGGTCTCCATGAATTTCTGGCAGATGCGCGCCGCCAGGATGTACGCCTCCCTTTCGCCGGTCTGGGGGGCCAGGATGGCAAACTCGTCGCCACCGTACCGCGCGACCACGTCGGAACGGCGCACATGGGTTATCAGCGTCTCGGCAACCTGGCGCAGGAGCTCGTCGCCTGCTGGGTGGCCGTAGGTGTCGTTGACGAATTTTAGCCCTGTACCATAGCCGCCGTCAATATCCAGCATGATCACCGCCAGCTCCTGGTTATGGCGCTCGGCCCGGTTGATCTCGGCCTCCAAGAGCTCAAAAAAGTGGCGATGGTTGTAGACGCCTGTGAGACCATCGCGGGTGGCCAGCTCGTTGGCCCGGGCAAAGAGACGGGCGTTGGCCAAGGCGATGGCGCCCTGGGAGATCAAGATCTCGAAAAAGCTCTTGGCCTCCTCGCTTAGGGATTGGTCCTCGTGGCTGGCCATCACCGCCACCCCGTGAAGATCCTCCCGCACCATGAGGAGGCCCACTTGTTGCTGTTGCCAAGGCTCCTCGTCTAGAGGGGACGTCGTGGGCTCCATCAAGGTTTGGAGCACGACCGCATCCTCCTTGGGGCGCCAAGCCTCCGGCACGGCCTGCAGCATGGCTCGCAGCAAGGCACGCTGGGCCGTGGGGCCGAGGGGCCGCCTGCTGCCGGTGAGGGCTACGGGGGAATCCACCCCGTCGCGGGCCAAAAGGAGCACGCCGCTGCCATCGCAGCCGGTGGCCTCCAGTAGCCCCTGCACCAGCACCTGGGCCACCTCCTGGCAATCCAGGGCGCCGGAGAGGGCCCGGCCGATGTAATGGATGTATTGCAACTGCTGGCGGCGGCGGAACTCTAGCTCGCGGTTCGCCGCTTGGAGATCGGCCAAGAGGCGGCTATTGTGCTGGGCCAGGCGCTGGCGCTCCAGGGCGCGGCCGATGACGATGAGGATCAGTTGCAGGTCAAAGATGGGTTTCTGCAGATAATCATAGGCGCCCAGGCGCAGGGCCTCGATGGCCGTCTGCAGGTCGCCATAGCCGGTGAGGATGATGACTTCGCAATCGGGGTACAGGCGCTTGGCGTAGCGCAACACCTCGATGCCGTTGGCATCCGGCAGGCGCAGGTCGGCGATGCAGATGTTAAAGAACCCCGACTCTAGCGCCTGGAAGGCGCTGGCCTTATCCGCCGCCGTCTCCACCTGGTAGCCTTCCAGGGAGCAGAGGCGCACCAGCAACCTTCTGATGCCTTCTTCGTCATCCACCACTAGGATGCGTTCGCCGGCCATCTAACGCTCCAACACGCGCACTTGTTCGGGAGAGGCGACCACCACAGTCTGCACGAGACCCAAAAAGAGGCCATCCTCCACCACGCCGGGGATCAGATGGATCTCGGCCGTCAGTTTTTGGGGATCGGCGATGCCGGGATAATAGCAGTCGAGAATATAGTTGCCCTCATCGGTGATAAAAGGGTTGCCGTTCACCAGCCGCAACCGCGGCTGCGCCCCGGTGCGTTCCAAAGCGGCCTGGGTGTTGCGCCAGCCAAAGGGGATCACCTCCACCGGCAGCGGACTCTTGGTGCCCAAGCGAGAAACGAGCTTGGATGCGTCCACGACAATGATCTCGCGCTGGGTGGCATAGGCGACGATCTTTTCGCGCAACAGGCACCCGCCCAGCCCCTTGATCACGTTGAGTTGCGGATCCACCTCGTCGGCGCCATCAATGGTAATATCTATACGCGGATGTTCCTCCAAAGTGGTCAAGGGGATGCCCTCTTGCCGCGCCAATTGCGCCGTATCTTCGGAGGTTGGAATGGCCACAAGGTCGCGCAGGTCCCCGCGGCGCAATTTCTCTGCCAAACATAGCGTAGCATAGCGCGCCGTGGAGCCGCTGCCCAGGCCCACCACCATCCCGCTCTGAATGTAATCCACTGCGCGGCACGCTGCTCTGCGCTTGAGCTCATCTACCGAAGGAGCCATCTTTTGATCCTTTGCTGTAAAGAGGGTAGAGATAGCGTCCTGATACCTTTTTTGCCCTCAGCTTTGCCCAAGGCCCATGGCCAGGGCCATGTAGCCCATGACCGCCTCGTGGAGCTGGGCCAGCGCGAGGCGCTCATCCACCACGTGGGCCAGTGCCTCCTCGCCGGGGCCGAAACCCAGGCAAGGCGCGCCGGCGGTGCTGATTTGGCCACCGTCGGTGGAAAAGGTCCACACCCCCACCTCCACAGTGTGCCCCAAAGCCTCTTCCAGGAGCTGCCGTGCCCTGAGCACCAGCGGGTCCGCCGCGGCCAGGCAGTAGCCGGGCATGGCATATTCCATGGTCCGCTCCAACCCCGTGTAGGTGCGCACGTCGCGCCGGCGCACAGCCACGCTGGCCTGGACGCCGGGCTCCAGGGTATGGCGCAAGAGGTCGGCCAACACGGCCTCGGCGTCTTGGCGCGTCTCACCGGGGATGGTGCGCCAATCCAGGTGCACGGTGACGCGCTCCGGGATGACGTTGCTGCTGTTCGGTTCGGCATAGATCAACGTGGGCGCCACGGAATTACTGCCAAAGGTGGGATCGGGCCGCGAGGGCACCTGGCGCAGGGCCAAGAGAAAGCGCGCCACGGAATAATGGGGGTTGATCCCCCGCTCCGGGGCGCTGGCGTGGGCGGAACGGCCCCGAAAGGTGAGGACAAACTCGGTGCGGCCGCGGTGGCCTCGGCGCAACGTGTTGCCCGAAGGCTCGCCGATGACGGCCACGGCCGGCCGAAAGGTCTGCAAGAGGTGGGCTGTGCCCAGGCCGCCCGTCTCCTCCCAGACCACCGCCGAGAGATAAACGTCCCCGGCGGGCCTCAGCCCGGCCCGGCGCAACAGCCCCAACGCATACACCTGGGCGGCCAGGCAGCCCTTGGCATCGCAGGATCCCCGGCCCCAAAGGAAACCGTCGGCGATCTCGCCGCCAAAGGGCGGACGGCTCCAGCAAGCCACATCTCCCGAATCCACAATATCCATGTGGGTGTTGAACAGGAGGGGCGCGCCATCGCCGCCGGCGATCTTGCCCCAGACGTTGCCCACGCTATCCACCCAGACCTCGTCATAGCCCAAGGCGCGCATCTCGGCATAAACCAGCCGGGCCACTTCTTCCTCTTGGCCGGAGAGGCTCGGCGTCTGCACCAGGCGCTGAGCAAAGGCCTCCAAGGCCGGGTAAGCTGCTTCCACGGTGGAGCGCCACAGAGCTTCAGGCATCTTGGCTCCTCGTCGTCTTGGGCTGGCGTCTCTTGCGCGGATGCAGAGATTTCTCATCGATCTCGACGACCTGGTAACCGTAGGCGTTGAGCACCTTCGTCTCGCCAAAGGTGGTCATCCGCTCGGCGTCGCGGCGATAGAGGTGGGTGTGGCCGTGGATCAGGTAGCGGGGCTTGTAACGGGCCATAAAGTCCAAAAAGGCGCGAAAGCCCTGATGGCAGAGATCCTGAGCATCGTGGATGCCGTAGGGCGGCGCATGGGTGATCAGGATGTCGATGGGGCGCCCGTAGCGACACGTGTTCCACCAGAGGCGCGGCGCCATGGAATGGACCAAGAGCTGCATCTGGCGCTGAGTGTATTGGTGCTCCCCCTGCCGATAGCGCAGGGAACCCTCCAACCCGCCGATGAGCACGCCGCGAAAGTTCACCACGCGTCGGTGAATATTGATGCACCCCTCCGGAGCGTTCTTCAGGGTGCCATCGTTTTGGAGGATGTCCTTTTGGGTATGGTTGCCGTACACATAGAGCAAGGGCTTGTTCAACATGGTGACCACATATTCCAAATAGTCGAACGGCAGGTCGCCACAGCTCACGATCAGGTCTATATCGCTGAAATGTTCTTTGATCCGTGGGCTTTGCACGAGGTCCATCACCGCATCGCTGAGGGCCAATATTTTCATCCGCATCCCCATCCTCTCTGAAAACACACAACGCCGTGAGTTTCGCGGGGTGAACTTGGTCATATTATACTTCAGTTAACGTTCTTGGCAAGGCCAAAATATCCGGGGGTGTCGAAAAAAGGCGAGTAGAAGCCTTGCCCGCCGTCGGATGGAATCCGACGGCTCTGCTTGCAAGCCCGCGACGCGGGCTTACTATTGCCAGACGTCGGGTTCTGACCGACGGGGGTATTTCTCGACACCCTCGTTGGGGTGAGGGTGTTGAAAAAAGGCGTGTAGACGCCTTGCCCGCCGTCGGATGGAATCCGACGGCTCTGCTTGCCAAGCCCGCGACGCGGGCTTACTATTGCCAGACGTCGGTTTCTAACCGACGGGCGCATTTCTCGACACCCTCGTTGGGGTTGGCAGAGATTTCCCGTATAATAGATTGTGCCCACTGGTTCATGGGTGGGATGCGTTTTGCAGGTGCAGACGCAAATAGTGCGATCAACGAAAAGAGAGAAGCATGGCACGCGTAACCATTAATCAGCTCAAGCTAAACATGGTGCTGAAGAAGGCGGTCTTTTTGCTCCGAGACAAGACCGTCCTCACCACGCGCACCGGCAGTCCCATGTTACGGGTAACCTTGGCCGATACCACGGGCACCATCGCGGGGGTCTATTTCGACGTCCCCGAGTATGTGGCCGAGGCGCTGCGGGTGGGCCAAGGCGTGGAGGTGAGCGGCCGGGTGACCGATTTCAAAGATCAACTGCAGATCACGTTGGAGCGGATCACCCCGGTGGAGATCAGCGATTGGGCCAATTTTCTGCCGGCGGCACGCCGACCGGTGGCCGAGATGGAACGGGAATTGCAGTCCCTCATCGCCGGCATCAAGGATGGGGATTTGCACCGCTTGCTCCGCGCCATTTTCGACGATCCAGAGATCCACGCGGCCTTTGTGCGCGCGCCGGCGGCCAAGGTGAATCATCATGCCTGCGTGGGCGGCCTCTTGGAGCATACCTTGAGCGTGGCCCGGCTGGTGCAGGCCGCCGCCCAGCTCTATCCCGAACTGAACCGCGAACTGGCCCTGACGGTGGCCCTCCTGCACGATCTGGGCAAGACCCGGGCGTATGACCCCGTGACGTTCGACTTAACTGAGGAGGGATCGCTCTGGAGCCATCTCTACATCGGCGCGGCGCAGGTGGAGCGGGCCATCGCCGGCCTGCCCGGCTTTAACCCCGAATTGCGCCTGCGGGTGGTACATGCCATCCTGGCCCATCATGGGCGGCTGGAGAACGGCTCCCCGGTACTGCCCATGACGGTGGAGGCGCTGGTCTTGCATTATGCGGATCACCTGGATGGCGATACCCGGGGTGCCTTGGACCAGATAGGGCGCGAGGGGGAAGGAGGGCTCTTTACGGCGCACAGCGCCATGCACGAGACCCGGCTCTATCGTGGGGCGATGGAAGAACAAGAGCCGCCGCGCCAAGATACCCTGTTCTAAGTTGCCCATAAGAAAACCGGCTTGCCCAAGAGAGGTAGAGAGGGCGAGATTTCGGCCTCGGGTGCTTTCCGCATTGGCAAGTCTCCTTCGCCCTGTGGTATAATCCGCCCTGAGAAGGAGGGCAACTCCATGAGCGCCAAGAAACGTCTACTGCTGATCGATGGCCACGCGCTGCTCTATCGCGCCTATCATGCCATCCCTGCTTTGACCAGCCCCTCCGGCGAGCCGACCAACGCCACTTTTGGTTTTGCCAATATGCTGCTCAAGGCCATCCAGGACTATCAGCCGGACTATGTGGTGGCCACTTTTGACGCGGGGGAGACCTTCCGCCATCAAGAGTACGCGGCATACAAGGCCAATCGGGCCCACATGCCCGACGACCTGCGCCCCCAGGTGGAGCGGGTGCGCCAGTTGCTGCATGCCCTGGCCATCCCCACCTACGAGCTGGAGGGCTATGAGGCAGATGACCTCTTGGGCAGCTTGGCGGCGCAGGCAACGAAACAGGGCTTGGAGACGATCATCGTCACCGGCGATAGCGATACTTTTCAGCTGATCTCGCCGGAGGTGCGGGTGCTCACGCCCAAACGGTCGCTGGGCGAAGTGCAACTCTATGACGAACAGGCCGTGCGGGAACGCTATGGCCTGGAGCCTCAGCAGTTGGTGGATTTCAAGGCGTTGATGGGCGATCCCTCCGATAACATCCCCGGCGTGGCGGGCATCGGGGAAAAGACGGCCGCCGCGCTCTTGCAGCAGTTCGGCTCGTTGGAGGGGATCTATGCCCACCTGGACGAGGTCAAGCCGGCCCGGGTGCGACAGGCCTTGGAGCAGCACCGTGATGCGGCCCTGCTGAGCAAACGGCTGGTCACCATCGTGCGAGATCTGGCGGTGCCGCTGGATCTTGCGGCCAGCGTCTGGGGCCGCTATGACCGGGCGCAAGTGATGGAGCTTTTGCGCGAGCTGGGCTTTCGCGCCCTGGTGGAGCGCATCCCGCAGCCCAGCGCCCAGCCCACGGCGGGGCAATTGGCGCTTTTTGGCCAGGAAGGCGCGCCATCCACCGTGGCGGCGCAGCCGGTGGCGCCCGAGCCGGCCTGCACGTATTGCGCCGTGGACACCGCGCCGGCGCTGGAACAGCTTGTGGCCAAGTTGCAGCGCGCCGAGCGTTTTGCCCTGGATACCGAGACGACCGGCGTGGACCCCATGCGGGCCAAGTTGGTGGGCATCTCCGTGGCCATGCAACCCAAGGAGGCTTACTATGTGCCCGTGGGCCACGACCGGCGGCTCAATGTGGGCCAACAGTTGCCCCTTGAGTTGGTGCGGGAAAGGCTGGGCCCGCTTTTGGCCGATGGGCGCATCGGCAAGGTGTGCCACAACGCCAAGTTCGACATGGCTATCTTGACCCTGCACGGCATGCCCCTGGAGGGGCTGCAGTGCGATACCCTCATCGCCGCCTGGTTGCTGGAGCCGGAGGGGCGCAGTTTGAGCCTGAAGGGGCAGGCCTGGCAGCGGCTCGGCGTCGAGATGACGCCCATCGAAGAGGTGATCGGCAAGGGGAATAAGCAGGTGCACATGGATCAGGTGCCCATCGCTCAGGTGGTGCCCTACGCCTGCGCCGACGCCGATATGACCCTGCGCCTGCAGGGCGTGTTGGAGCCGGAGCTCAAGGCCAGAGACCAGTGGCGGCTCTTTGCCGAACTGGAGATGCCCCTGGTGCCCATCCTTCTGGCCATGGAGCTGCACGGCATGGTCTTGGATACGGACTATCTGGAGGCCATGTCGCGCCAGTTGGGCCAGCGCCTTGAGGAGTTGCGCGCCCAAATCTATGAGCAGGCGGGGCACCCGTTCAACATCAACTCGCCCCAGCAATTGGGCACCGTGCTCTTTGAGGAGCTGAAGCTGCCCAGGGGCAGGCGCACCCAGACGGGTTATTCCACCGACGCCAGCGTGATGGAATCCCTCCAAGGCAAGCACCCCATCGTGGGCCTGATCCTGGAACACCGCCAGTTGGAGAAGCTCAAGAACACCTATGTGGATGCCCTGCCCGCCCTCATCAACCCGCGCACGGGGCGGGTGCACACCTCTTTTAACCAGACGGGCACCAGCACGGGGCGGCTCTCCTCCAGCGAGCCCAATCTGCAGAACATCCCTGTGCGCACCGAGTTGGGCCGTTTGGTGCGGGGCGCCTTTGTGGCCCCGCCGGGGCATTGGCTTCTCAGTTGCGATTATTCCCAGGTGGAGCTGCGCCTGTTGGCCCATCTTTCCGAGGATCCGGAGCTCTTGGGCGCCTTCCAGCGAGGCGAGGACGTGCACGCCAGCACGGCAGCGGCCATCTTTGGCGTGCCGTTGGCAGCGGTGACCAAGGAGCAGCGCGGCCTGGCCAAGGCGATCAACTTTGGCTTGATGTACGGCATGTCCGATTACGGCCTCTCCTCGCGCACGGATCTTTCCGTCTCGGAGGCGCGCCAGTTCATCGAGAACTATTTCCAACGCTTCAAGCGGGTCAAGGAGTACTTGGAAGAGACGGTGCGCCTGGCCTATGAGAAGGGTTATGTGGAGACCATCCTCGGCCGCCGGCGCTACTTCCCTGAATTGCGGGCCGGGCAGGCGGTGAACCAGAATGTGCGCCGTGCCGCCGAACGAGCCGCGGTGAATATGCCCATCCAGGGCAGCGCGGCCGATATCATCAAGCTGGCCATGATCCAGTTGGACCGTCGCCTGCGGGAGCAGGGCTTGCGGGCCTGCATGGTCTTGCAGGTGCACGACGAACTGGTGCTGGAGGTGCCCGAGGAGGAGCTCGAGACGGCGCGGAACCTGGTGGTGGAGACCATGGAGAACGCCTATCCTTTGCGCGTTGCCCTCAAGGTGGAGGCGGCTATTGGAAAAAACTGGATGGAGATGAAATAACGTGGATAGCATAGAGCTTACATTGCAGCAGGCCATCGCCGAGGCCCTGGCCGAGGCCCAACACAAAGGAGATCTACCCTCCTTCCCCTTGCCGGCCGAGATCCCCGTGGAACACCCCAAACAGGAAGAGATGGGCGATTGGGCTACGCCCGTGTGTCTGCAATTGGCCCGCCTGGCCCGGATGGCGCCCGCCAAGATCGCCGAGGCCGTGGTGCGCCAGCTGCCGCCCCTTGATTGCATCGCCTGGGTGGAAGTGGCGCAGCCGGGCTATATCAATTTTCGCCTGAGCGAGGCCTGGCTCACGGCGCAGGTGGAGACGATCCTGGCTGAGGGCGAGCGCTTTGGCCAGGTGAACGTGGGGCAGGGGCGCAAGGTGCAGGTAGAGTATGTGAGCGCCAACCCCACCGGGCCGCTGCACATGGGCTCGGCGCGCAATGCCGTCTTGGGTGATGCCCTGGCCTCCATCCTTGAGGCGGCCGGTTACGCCGTGCAGCGCGAGTACTATGTGAACGACGCCGGCAGCCGGGTGAACCTCTTTGCGCAATCTCTCTATGCCCGCTACGCCCAGGCTTTGGGGCGGGATGTGCCGTTTCCGGAGGAGGGCTATCACGGCCAGTACATGGTAGAGTTGGCGCGGGAGATCGTCGCCGAACATGGGGATAAGTTCCTCCAACT
>DAOTZU010000247.1:0-2643 GCA_034433995.1 Anaerolineae bacterium | reverse complement strand
TAGCCGGGGTTGAGGAAGGCCATGATGGACCACAGCTCCGCCAAGCGGTTCTCCACCGGCGTGCCCGTCAAGGCCAAGCGATACTCCCCCACCAGCCGGCGGATGGCCCTGGCCTGCTTGGTGGCGGGGTTCTTGATGTTCTGCGCCTCATCCAGGATGATGTTGCTCCAGCGCACCCGCAAGAGATCGTCAATATCGCGGCGCGCCAGCCCATAGGTGCTGATCACCAGGTCGCTTTGCAGGCTTTGCTGGACGAAATCGCTCCCCTCGGCGCGGCTCGCGCCGTGATGCACCAACACCTTCAGGCTGGGCGCGAACCGTTCCACCTCTCGGCGCCAGTTGCCCACCACGGAGGTGGGGCAGATCAGCAAAGAGGGCGCCGGGTGGGGGTTGCCTGCGCGCTCATGCAGGAGCAGAGCGATGGCCTGGATGGTCTTGCCCAGGCCCATGTCATCGGCCAGGCAGGCGCCCAAGCCCCATCGACGCATAAAGGCCAACCAGGAAAAGCCGCGCACCTGGTAAGGACGGAGCTGGCCCACGAACCCCTGGGGCGTGGGCAGGATCTCCACCTGATCTTGCCGTTCCAGCGCCCGGAGCAGCTCGGCAAACCAATCGTCCAGGGTCACTTCCAGGGGGAGACCATCCATCTCGTCCTGGGCGCCCAGGGCCAGGCTCAGAGCGTCGCGCAGGGGGAGCTGTTTCTCCGCTTGGCGCTTTTCCCAGAAGGCGATGGCCGCCTCCACCTGTTCCGGCTGCAACAAGACCCAGCGCCCCCGCACCTGCACCAGGGGCGCCTTCAGCGCCGCCAAGCGCTCAAATTCCTCTCGGGTGAGGATCTCATCGCCCAGGGCCAGCTCCCAATCGTAGGCGACCAAAGAATCCATGCTCAGGATGCCGGAGCGGACGACCTCGGGCGAGGCATGGAGTTTGGCCCGCACCCGCAACCGCGCATCGGGCTTGTTCCACCAAGGGGGCACCAGCACGCCGAATCCCAACCCCTCCAAGAGGCGCGCCGTCTCGCGGAGGAAAGCATAGGCCTCCTGGGCGGTGAGGGTGGCCGCCTCAGGGCATTCGGCCTTGAGGCTGCGCTGGATGGCCGGCGAAAGGCGCGCCGCCAACCCCAGGCCGGCCAGGAGCTTTTCCTGGGGATGGTCGAACAGGTGGTTGAGATAGCTGAGCACGTTCCCCCGTTCGCGCCAGACGACCTCCGCGGGGACCAGCAGGCTGGGGTCATCCAGGGCTTGCAGGAAATAGCGCAACGTCCAATTGGGCGAGATCACCCGCCCGGAGGTCTGGTCGAACTCGGGCGGTTCCAGGCGGAAGCAGAGGCGAAAGGCGGCCTCTCCGGCGGGTTGGGCACGATAGTGCCAGTTCTGCCATGCCTGGTAGAATTGGGTCAAGGCTTTTTGTTGGCCGGAGGGCACGCGCACCACCCGATCCGGTCCCGTCAAGGCCTGCCACCAGGCGGCGGCCAGGCTCGCCGATCCGTGATCCAGATCGCTTGGCCCCGCCATCTCGCCCTGGCCGGGTCGCCGCGACCATTCTCGCACGGCGTTGTCGAGGAGGTGCTCCAAAAAGCTCTGCAAGATCGTCTCGGCGGAGGGGACCTGGTCTGGGGAGAGGTTGCCGCGTTCGTGCAACAGGGCGCGGCAGACCGGTGGCATGCCCCCTACCAGCGCCGTCCAGCGGGCGCGATCCTGGGGCTCGTCCAAGACGGGCAGCCACAGCGCCCGCACCGTGCCATCGGCGGAGCGCAAGCCGGGCAAGAAACGCTGGCGGGCCAGCAATTCCAAGGCGAACTTGGCCACCAGCCCCCAATATCGCAGATCATCCCCCAACCGGTGCAAAGTTGGCCCGCCGTGGTTGGCGCGGGGCAGGGCCGCGAGCAGGTCCAGGATCTGCAAGACGGGCAGGCCGATCCCTTCCACGCGCCAGGGCTTGAGATAGGGTGCTTCTTCCGTGTCCTCTTCGGTCTCTTCCTCGCGCAACCAGCGGGGCGCCAGGGGGGCATCCTTGCGGGAGGGGAGCAGGACCACCCGGGTCAGCCGCGCCGCGCTGCGCCAATCGGTGTGGGGCAGGTAGAAGGAAAGGAGCTCGGCCAGCTCGATGGTGGTGGCCGCATAGGGATGGCGACGGATGCGGGGGGCGCGCTCGGCGGGCGGGATCAGGCGGGCAGCCCGCTCCGCCCACAGGAAGAACTGCCCCTCGCCCGTCTTATCCGGGTTGGTGATCCACGTGCCATGCAAAATCGCGTTCATAGCTCCGACGACAAGCGCTCTATCGCATCGGGTTGACCTCTCATTATAGCTGCATTGGGCCAATTCGTCCAATACAGAAAAAGCATCAGCGTGTCGAAAAATGTGTCCCAAGGGAGGGCAGCCCCACCGGTGCTTTTACAGATGGGATCCCTTGTCCCGTTGCCCCCCATCGGTTGCCCGTCCGTGCTTTTGCGATAGCCCATGTTTGCCCCCTATGCCGATCCGGGCTACAATGCAAACAGCCCAGGGAGATCGGAGCTGCCCCACCCATGGACGTGTTGGAAGGTCTCAATCCCGCCCAGGCCCAGGCCGTGCAGGCCATCGAGGGGCCGGTGTTGGTGCTGGCCGGGCCCGGTTCAGGCAAGACGCGGGTGCTCACCCACCG
>DAOTZU010000246.1:0-5475 GCA_034433995.1 Anaerolineae bacterium | reverse complement strand
TGGAGCACGGCCCCCTCCACGGTTGCCAAGGGTATCGCCTCAACGACCTGGCCTATATTCCCGATGTCAAGGCGATCCCGCCAGTTTCCCTTGAGCTGCTGCGCGATCTGGAGCTCTTGGTGCTCAACTGCTTGCGCCTCCGCCCCCACGGTAGCCACTTGTGCCTGGAGGAGAGCCTGGCCTATGTGGAGCAATTGCGGCCCAAGCGATGCCTTTTGACCCACATGACCCACGATATTGACTACCAGCGCGAAGAGCCGCGCCTGCCCGCCCATGTGCGCTTTGCCTATGATGGGCTGGTGGTCGAGATCTAGGCGGGATAAAAAGATCCGCCAGCGGCGCCTGCGCGCCCTGGCGGATACAGCACATGAGGCCTCGGAGGGACGGCTCCCCGCTCGTCGCTGATCGTACAGAGAGGGAATGGCAGCGTCCGGCCCCTCTGAGAGGGCTAACGCGAGCGGCGTGCCGAGGGGCTGATCACGTTAAGCAGCACCCAACAGACGAGCAGGGCGATGACCGTCAATCCGCTCATGGTGCCTCCTTGGTCCTACTCTGGCTTTATTGTAGCAGCAAAACATGATCAGGAGATGAAAAAAGACTCATCCCAGCATGACACTTTTGAGATTTTGCCCTCGCCGCAGATTTGCCCAGGGCACCCATCTGCGCTAAGATGATGCTTTAGGCGATGTGAGCCTGAAAGCTGATGGCTGACGGCCACAAGCTACATTCTCAGGAGGTGTTGGGTATGTCCTGTGCTGCGTATACGGTCCGCGCCGTCCATTGCGATTATCGTGCCAGCGATGAGGAGGTTTACCAAGCCCTGAAGCGGGCCACCGCGCCTTTGGAACGGGCTTGGGCCAAGCTCAAGAGCGCCCGGCGCATCGGCATCAAGTTCAACCAGGGCTGGCCGCCGGACAAGCTGGTGCGCTACCAGGGCCAGTTGCAAGAGTTGACCAGCGAACAGGTGGCCCGGGCCACCTTTCGGTTGTTGCGGGAAGAGACCACGGCGGAGCTGGTCTGCGCCGAGATCAGCGTGTTCAAATACGACCGCGATCCTGATCCCGGCCCCACCATCACGTTGATGCCTTTGCTGCGGGAATACGGCGTCACCTTTGTGGATGGGAACCTGCCGCCCCACAAGGTGGTGGCCGTGCCGGGCGGCGGGCAGATGTTTCGCCAATATTTGCTCCCGGCCGGCGCGGTGGAAACTGACGCCTTTGTCTCGGTGCAGAAGATGAAAAACCACGCCTTCATGGGCGTCACCCTGTGTTTGAAGAACCTCTTTGGCCTCACGCCCCAGGAACCGTACGGCCGGGCGCGGCAGTATTTCCACCATCTGGTGCGCATGCCCTACATGCTGGCCGATCTGGGGCGGATCTTTCAGCCCACCCTGAATATTGTGGATGCCCTATTGGGCCAGGCGGAGCGGGAATGGGGCGGGCCGGTGCGGGTGTGCAATGCCTTGATCGCCGGCGACCACGTCATCGCCACCGACGCCTGCGCCACCTACCTCATGGGCCACGATCCCCAGGCCGATTGGCCCACGGCGCCCTTTTATCGCGACCGCAATGCCCTGGTTGTGGCGGCGGAGGCAGGGTTTGGCACGGTGAACTTGGCCGAGATCGATTTTCAATCCGAGGTGGCCCGGCCCCTGGCCGATTTTTACACCTTGGAGACGGATCCTCTGGCCACCGTCGCGGCTTGGCGACGCTCCACCTGCGAGCAGGCCCTCTATTACCGCGACCATCAACGCGACTTGGTGGCGCGGTATGCGGGAGAGTACATCCTCTTGCAGGATTATGAGGTCAAGTGGCACAGCAAATCCAGCGAGCTGGCCAAGAGCCGGCGGGAGCTGGCCGGCGCCCGCAAGGAGAGCGCCATGTGGCTCAAGCTCGTGGACCCGGAGGAGGCCGAGGGCGAGCACTATGAGGTCTATGAGCGCACCCTGGACCAACTGCGCCAGATGGGTTTGTAGAAAGGAGCGACCATGGCCACCAACGCACGACCCAATATCCTCATCTTTATGACGGACCAGGAACAAGGAGCGGTGGTGTCCCCGGACCATCCCTGCCGCACGCCCCACGCCGACCGTCTGGCGCGGGAGGGGATACGTTTTTCCCAGGTTTACACCACCACGGCCCACTGTTGTCCCTCCAGGGCCACCTTCATGACCGGCCTTTACCCCAGCCGCCATGGCATCTATAACAATGTGCTGAACGATGCGGCGATGCACACTTCTTTGCGGCCGGGGGTGGTCACCCTCGGAGAGGCGCTGCGCGCGGCAGGGTACGAGTTGGCTTGGTCCGGCAAGTGGCATGTCTGCGCCGATGAGGGGCCTCAGGATCGGGGCTGGAGGGTGTATCATGCCACGTCGGTGCGGGGGGAGCATCACGGGGTGCGTTGGGAGCGGTACCGCGAGCTGGCCCAAGAGCCGGAGGACGACGCTCCCCGCCGTCCGGGCGAGCTCCTGCGGCCGGGCTGGGGGCGGTACCGCCTGTATGGCACCGCCGCGCCCAACCCTGCCAGCGATCCTTTCAATCCCGGCGATCTCCTCACGGTGCGCAAGGGGCTTGAGGCTTTGGGCGACCTGGCTCGGCAAGATAAACCCTGGTGCCTCTATATCGGCACCGTGGGCCCCCACGATCCGTACATCGTCCCCGAATACTATGCCCGCATGTACGATCCTGCCGACGTGCCCTTGCCGCCCAATTTCCAGGATAGCCTGGCCGATAAACCCCGAGTCTACCAACGTCAGCGACGCTTCTGGGGGCAGATGAGCGAGGAGGAATATCGCCAGGCCATCGCCCATTATTGGGGCTATTGCACCATGCAGGACGATTTGTTGGGGATGATTTTGGAGGCGCTGGAGGCCACGGGGCAAGCCGAGAATACCCTGGTGCTCTTTATCTCGGACCATGGCGATTACGCCGGTGCCCATGGCCTGTTCCTCAAGGGTGTGGCCGCCTTTGACGAGTGCTATCACATCCCCTGCATCATGCGCTGGCCCAAGGGGATCGCCCGGCCGGGCCGGGTGGTGGAGGATTTCGTCACCCTGGCCGATTTCGCCCCCACCTTTGCCGAATTGACCGGGGCCAGCTTGCCCCAGGTGAGCGGGGCCAGCCTGGCGCCCTTCTTACACGGCGAGAGGCCCGCCAGCTGGCCCGATGCCCTTTATACCCAGTTCAACGGGGTGGAACTCTATTATTCCCAAAGAGCTGTGCGCACGCGGGAATGGAAGTACGTCTATAACGGGTTCGATTTTGACGAGCTGTACCACCTGACCGACGATCCCCACTGCCTGCGCAACTTGGCCGAGGATCCCCGCTACCGGCCGGTGATAGAGGACCTCTGCCGGCGCATGTGGCGCAAGGGGTATGAGGAGAGGGATATCGACTGCAATCCCTATCCCACGGTGAGCCTGGCGCCTTTTGGCCCCTTGGAGGGGTTTAGAGAGACCTGACAGGTCTTGGAAGACCTGTCAGGTCTGGGGGGTCAAACCTTGAGCGGATAGTTGCCGTGCTCCCGCAGGAGGCGAATGGCCAGGGCATAGCTCTCTGGCGCCACGGCGCTGGTGACGGAATGGTCCGACTGAAAGACCCAGCCGCCGCCCTTGGCTGCCTGAAGTTTGTACAGCACCTCACGGCGGATGGCCTCTGGGTCCCCCTGCTCCAGCACCCGCACGTCTATATTGCCCACGAAGGCTAATTTGCCGGCGTACTGTTTCTTGAGCTCCACCACGTCCAGGTTGGCCTTGGCCTCCAAGGGGTTGTAGGCGTCCAGGCCCATCTCGACGAAATCGTCGAAAATCTTGCGCGCGTCGCCGCAGCCGTGGTAGATGACAAACAGGCCATGGCGATGGAACAGGTCAATGAGGGCCTTGACGTGGGGCTTGAAAATGCGCCGCCAAAGGGCCGGGCTGAAGAACATCCCATTGCGATAGGCCACGTCGCCCCAAATGTACATCCCCACCAGCCGCCCCTGGGCGGCCTTGATCTGGGCCTCGGCGAAACGATAGAGGAAATCGCCGATGCGGTCCACAAAGGCCTGCAATGCCTCCGTCTCGCTCCCCAACCAGAGGAGGGCCTTGTCGCTGCCGATGATGCGCCAGAGGAACTCGTAAGGCTCACAGACGGAGCCCAGGACGGCGAAATCTTCCACATAAGCATTCACCCGCTCATCCCAAGCGGGGATGTTGCGCGCCAGGGCATCGCCCACGCCGTTGATCTGGTCGTCGCCGGCCTGGTAAAAGCGGCGGGGATCGGCGGGATCGTCGAATTGGAAGGTCTCCATCTCCTCCGGCCGGTTGATGGAAAAAGATTCAAAATGGGGCATGGGCAAGGCCCCGGAACGGCGGATGACGGCCTCGAACCCCGTCTTGATCACGATATCCTCGCCCTTTTGCGAGATGATCTCAAAGGGCTTGATGTGGGGATCCATGTTGGGCGTGATGATGATGTAATCCAGATCGAAATAGCGGTAAGGATCGAAATCCGCGCCCCATTTCTCCTTGCAACGCAGGAGAAAACCGGTCCAGAAGGCCTCGCCGACGGGGACGCGGTCGGCCTCGCGGTGGCTGAGGGCCGCGCGCAGGCGGGCGATCTTGGCATCTGCTTGACCCATGGAAGCACCTCCTTCTCTCGAACCGTGTGTGTCCCTATTCAAACACGGAATGGGAGGCGCGTCAACCCGAGGCGCGGGGAGCAGGTGAAGCGCCAATGTCCGGGTTCCCTTGGCGGGTTCTCCGTGTTGTGCTATAATGGGCGGGCGAGAGGGCTATGTATCCAGCCTCAAGCCACCGGCGTTTACCATCTCTGAAAGGAACCGATGGCCGATGACTGATTGGCACACTCTATCCCAAGATGCGTTGTTCCAAGAGCTACAGACGCGCCCCGAAGGCCTTAGCTCCGCAGAGGCTGAGGAACGGCTGAAGCGTTACGGCCCCAACCAGCTTCAGGAGCGTCCCCTGCGCAATCCTTGGTTGGTCTTGGCGGGTCAGTTCACCGAGGTCTTGGTGATTGTGTTGTTGGTTGCGGTGGCGATCTCATTCCTCATCGGCGAGGTTACCGACGCCATCATCATTTTGATCATCGTGGTGCTCAATGCCATCCTGGGCTTTACCCAGGAGTATCGCGCCGAGCGGGCCATGGCGGCCCTCAAACGGTTGGCCGTGCCCCTGGTCAGGGTGCGCCGGGATGGCCAGGTGCAAGAGATTGACGCTCTGCATGTGGTGCCGGGCGATATCGTCCTGCTGGAGGCCGGCAGCCGCGTCCCTGCCGATGGACGGGTGTTGCAATCGGTCAATTTGCGGGTGGAGGAGGCGGCTCTCACCGGCGAGTCGGTGCCGGTGGACAAGGTGGATCATCCCTTGGATACCGTAAATCTGCCCTTGGGCGACCGCCGGAACATGGTGTACATGGGCACCGCCGTGGTCTATGGCCGGGGCGTGGTGGCGGCGGTGGGCACGGGGATGAACAC
>DAOTZU010000245.1:0-9083 GCA_034433995.1 Anaerolineae bacterium | reverse complement strand
CTTGCCGCCGGTATCCATCCCTTGGAGCACGATGAGCAAGCTATACTTTTCGGTGGCATAGAGCAGCGTCTGCAGCTCGTTCAGTTTGGCCTGCAACGCGGCCAGCTCCTCTTGCGCCTCCTGCTTTTTGAGCCCGTGGGTGTCGGCCGGATCGTAATCGGCCAAAGAGATCTTGTTCCCCGGTTTGACCCAATAGCGGTTCTCCACCACGTGCATCATCGCGACCTCCTTTGAGCATAGCGGGCAGGGCGGCCCCTCAACCGCCGGATGGAACCGGCATCCTGCCCGCGTGGTTACCAGTTCGGGTCGTCGTTGCGCCGGGTCTGGTCCACCCGGATGGGCAAGAGCGGGTGTTCTCGGGCGCCCTCGGCCTCCACGATGGGCCAGGATGCGCGGAACTCGCTGGCATAGGGCCCCACCTCTTCCAGGGGCAGCGGCTCGAAACCCAAGGCAAAGGCCGGCGAATCGGGCCGCAGACGGTAATCATCGTGGTCGGGATCCACAAAGCCGGGGTCTGCGATGAGGCTGCCCTCGTCGAACCCCAGCGCGCGCCACTCCTCCCAGGGCATTTTGGGCATCTCACCGGGCACGTTGCGGGCCAGGCGCGGGCAGCCGTGCTCCACCGGGCGTCCGCCGAACCAAAGGAGGTTGCGCTCCCAGGTGTTGCGGGCCACGTCCAGGCGCCCTTCGGCATCCAGGGCGCTGGCAAAGCGGTAGGCGTAACTCCCCGGCACCCGCGAGGCGAGGATATTGCGGCGAAAGATATTGCGGCGCAGCCCCACATCGTGGGTGCCCACGTGGCGCAGCTCTTTCTCCTCATCCCAACGGGAAAAGTAGGCCAACTCGTTGGGCGAATCCACCAGGATATTGTTCTCAACGATATTATCCTGGCCGGCGTGGATATACACCCCTGCCCGGGGCACGCGATAGGTGAGGTTGCCATAGACGCGCACGTCGCTGGTCCAATCGTCCAGGTAGATTCCAAAGCAATAGGCCGGCGAGCGCCATTCGCCCTGCACCCGGTGGTAACCCAGGATGTCGTGGATGATGTTGTAGCGCACGATCTGCCCCCGCACGGTCCAATCTCGCGTGCCCAAGCCGATGCCGGCCGAATCGCCCGTCTCCAGGTTCATGTGGCGCACATGATTGTATTCCACCACGTTATCGTTGCCGTTGCTGGTGATCCCCTGGCGCGGGCCGTCGTGGACCAGGTTGTGGCTGGCCGTCACACCCACGGAGGGGCCGTTATCGTTAACAAGGTAAATGCCGCTGGCCCATTTATCGAATACGCCGATATGGTGGACATAACAATTGCGCACACTGTTGTGGCAGGGCAGGTAATAGCCGCCGAAGGTGGAGCGCAACCCACCGCCGCAGCGCACGCCGGCGCTGCCCGTCTGGTAGATATCGCAGCCCTCCACCCGGTTGTACATGCCGCCGTGGATATAGACGCCCACTTGGCCGGTGTTGCGCACCACGCAGCCCAAAACGGCGCAATGGCTGGCATCGCGGATGACCACGCCATGGCCGTCGCAGCCCTCCAAGGTGAATCCTCGCAACGTGATAAAACCGCGCGGCTCGGCGCGGCCGAAGAGGAGCTCCGTGGCCTCTTGGGGATCCCCCTGAATGCGCACCAGCTCTTGCACCATGGGCACGCTCACCACCGCGCCCTCCAAAGTATCGGGTGGCCAGAAGTAGAGGGTCTCGCCGGCGGCATCGAGGTACCATTCGCCGGGGGCATCCAATTCTTCGCGCACATTGCGGAAATAGAAGCGATCGCCGGGATAGATCTCATAATGCGCCAATCCTGCCAGGCGCACTTCGCCCGTCTGCGGATCGTAGCTCTTGAGGCGGACGATGCTGTTGCCGTAATTCCAGCGGGGAAAGACGAACAGCTCTACCTCTGAAATGCGGCTCCAGGTGGCAAGGCGCGGGTCGTGGCAGATGAAGCGGTCACGATAGCCCAGGCCGGGGGTGTGTTCCTCGTGGACCTCGCCCTCGACATAGAGGTAGCCGCCCGCGTAGGGGTTGGCGGGGTCATAGTTGGGGTAACGGGCGAGGATCTGGCGGACGCCGTTGTAGAAAAGCTGTTTGCAGCGCAACCCGGCCAACCCCTGGGCGGCCAGATCCAGTTTCATCACCGGGCCTTGATGGGGCTGGAAGCCGCTGAGGATCGTCCCGCCCAATAGGCGCACTTCGCCATCGCCGGCGGCCTGGAAGGTGACGGGCGTATCGGCGGTGCCCAGGTCTTCAGGGCCCAAGGTAAAGGTCTCGCGCAAGGGATAAAGGCCGGCGTGGACCAGGACCAGGCTGGGGCCGGTCAATTTGCCGGCACGGCGCACAAGGCGCAGGCGGTCTCGGGCGCCGGCGAGGGTGGCCAGGGGCTGCTCGGCCGTGCCGGCCCAGCCATCGCAACCATCGGGAGCCACGTGCAAGACAAAAGGCATAGCAGACATGATGATCCTTTCGAGCGCGGAAGGCGCATCCAGAGAGTTATTTGGCGGCTATTGTACATCAAGGTCATGATGGGAACAAGGGCGAAATGGGTGAGGGTGTCGAGAAATGCGCCCGTCGGTTAGAAACCGACGTCTAGCAATGGTAAGCCCGCGCCGCGGGCTTGGCAAGCAGAGCCGTCGGATTCCATCCGACGGCGGGCAAGGCGTCTACACGCCTTCGACATCTTCAAATGGGTTAAAGGTGGCAAAAACCCCTAGCGCGCGCGCCAAGAACATGCTATAATGAGGGCGCATGGAGGGGCACGTGGAGGCGGATACCATTCCAAAGGGCCCTTTGGCCCAAGAAAGGGAGGACAACATGCCGCGCAAAGAACGCATCGTCGCTTCAGCTCCGGCCGCCATCGCCGTCGTCGGCGATACTACCGACATCAGCGGGAAGGGCGGCACCCTCAGCCTGGGGATCGAGGGTCCCCAGCCATACCTCGAAGGCGGCTTGCGGGCCTACGCCATGGTGGCGCCCGGCGGCGGGGGCAGCGCCTCGATTCGGGTGCAGAACACCGACGAGTTCACCGCCGACACCTTTTTCGGCGCCGGTCGCCTTTTGGAGGTTGCCGGCTACACCGACCGTATCGGCATCGAGATCACCCTCAACACCCTCATCCCGCCGAAATTGGGCCTGGGCGGGGCGGCGGCCCAATTGGTGGCGCTGTTGTTGGCCCTCGATACCTTCTTTGGCAAACGGCGGCCACCTGAGGAGTTGGCCGAGGTCGTTCAGCGCGCCACATTGCGGCCAGGGCAGGTGCATGGATATCAGAAGCCCTACGCCGCAACCTTTGGCGGGGTGCGCTATTTCGGCTTCTCGCGCAAACTCACCGGTCTATGGGGCAAGGGAGTGGGTAGCATTTACGATGAGCCCTATGCTTTGGTGAGCGAGTCCCGTCGGGCCCAGTGGGATGCCCTGGGCGCCAGCATCTTGCTCGCCGTCCCTCGCGGGGTTGATATGGTCTCCGGCGAGATTAACGCCCGCATCGCCGAGCTCTATCGCACGGAGGACGAGGCGACCGTCAAAACCATGGACCGCAAAACCTTTATTTCCCTCTTGGCGCATCAGCGGCTGGTGAACGGTGACGCGCGGGGCTTTTGGCTCTTGGTGGAGAGCGATACCGGGATTATGGAGCAATGGGGTTTGGTCACTCCGGAGCACAAGGCGATCATGGCTGTGGCCAAGGAGCATGGCGCGTACGCGGCCAAGCCGGCCAGCACCGGCGGCGCGGTGATCGTCTTTTGCCCTGAAGGCCGCGAGCAAGAGATGATGGTGGCCCTGCAAGGGATGGCGGAGCAGGTGTATCCGGCGCATATCGCCGAGGGCGCCCGTCTGGAGCCGAACTGGCCTTTCGCCTAAAGGTCGGCCGGAGCGCCAAACTCTACCATAACGCAAATGTGGCGGCGAGGGAACTCAACATGTCCGGGTTCCCTCGTCGGTTTTGTGCGCAGTTCACAATTTACACACAATTCCTTCACCATTGACTCATGATTTTGGCTAAAAATAAGAAGGTAATTTGTCCCCTCCTCTGCGCTCATGCGGCAGGAGGATGAGAGGGGTCCCGCTGAGGTATCCCTGGCAGATTGCAACATCTCTTTCGCCGGAGGTCAAGATGGGCAAGCGCGTTCTCCTCATCATCGGCGTGGTGGTCCTGGTGCTGGCTGCGGCGGCCGGCGGGTTCTTTTACGGCCGCTCGGTGGGCAAGAAGCAGGCTACCCAGGCACTACAACAGGCGGCGTTCACCCGGTTTCGCACCCAAGGAGGACAGGTGGTGGGCCCTAACCAGACGCCCCTCGCCGGTCGGGCCTTACCCAACCAGACTCCCCAAGCCGGCGCGGCCCGGGCGGGCGGCGTGATGGGCACCATCACGGCCATTGAGGGCAACACGTTGGTGATCAATACCCAAGAGGGCACCGTACGGGTCAAGACGACCGAGAATACCTTGATCGAAAAGATGCAATCCGTCACCCTCGAGGCCTTGAAGACGGGCGAGCAGATCGTGGTCCTCGGCTCTCGCGGCGAGGATGGCACCATCACGGCCCGTTCCATCCAATCCGTGCGGGCCTTCCAGCCCGCCCAGAGCCAGTGAGCGGAAAGGGGGCGCTGATGAGCCGGCTGAAGGGTTTGCTCCGTTGGTGGTGGGTTCTCGCTATCCTCATCGTATTGGCTGGGGCGGGGGCGGCCGTCTGGTGGTTGCGTAAGGACAAGGGGCAGAGCAACGACCTGACGCAGATCTATGTGGTGGAGCGGGGGAACCTGGTGGCCACCGTCACCTGCACCGGCGAGGTTTATGCGCCCCGTTCCGCGTCGCTCAGTTTTGATGTGAGCCGCATCCCTCTTATCGAGCTGCGGGTGGTTCCTGGGCAAAAGGTCAAGGCCGGCGAGGTCTTGGCCCGGATTGACCCCAGCAGTCTGGAGCGCGCCGTCACCCAGGCCGAGGCCGATCTCACGGTGGCCCAGGATAACCTGGAGAAGGTCAAGAATCCCTACACCGAGCTGGATCTGACCAAGGCCAAATTGGCCGTCAGCCAGGCGGAAGTGGCCCTGGCCGAGGCGCAAAAGAACCTGGACGCGCTGCTGAACCCTGATCTCAAGGCGGCCCAGCAGGCCTTGCAAGATGCAGCGGCGGCGCTCAAGACGGCCCAGAATAACCTGACCGCCGTGCAAAACAACCCAGATAACGCGGCGCGCCTGCGCACCTTGGAATACGAGGCGACCTGGTATCGCAACAATTATGCGGAGGCCCAGGTCAAATTCCAAAAGGGCGAGATCACCCAGGAGAAGCTCAATTTCGAATATAGCAATATGCTGGCCGCCGAAGAACGGCTGAAGGCGGCCAAGGCCCAAGCGGAGAATTCCCTCGCCAGCGCCCAGAGCCAATTGGCCAAGGCCCAGCAGGCCTACAAGGATGCCCAAGAGAACCTGGCCAAATTAAAGGCTCCGGATGAGCTCGACGTGAAAAAGGCCCAAAACCAATTGGCCCAGGCGGAATATAACCTGGCCAAGGCCAAGGCGGATTTGGCCACCATCGAGGCCGGCCCCAACCCCAAGGACATCGCCGTGGCCGAGGCCCGGGTGGCCAGCGCCAAGGCCACTTTGGAGGCGGCCAAGGCGGCTTTGGAGGCGGCGACCATGGTGGCCCCCTTCGATGGCACCATCATCTCTGTGGGGGCGAGCGTGGGGGATCTGGTCTCGGCGGGGACCGTCATCGTCACCATCGCCGATCTCTCCGACTTGAGGGTGAAGGGGTTGATCGACGAGACCGATATCGCCCATGTGGCCATCGGCCAGGATGTGATCATCACCTTCGATGCCTTGCCCGGCAGCCGTTTCCAGGGCAAAGTGTTGGAGGTGCCCTTGCAGGGCAAGCTTGCGCAGAATCTGTTGACCTATGAGGTGCCCATCAGTCTGGACAAGGCGGCGGCGGATGCGCTCAAGCCGGGGATGACGGCCAACCTCACCATCGTCGTGGGGAGGCGGCAAAATGTCCTCCTGATTCCTGCGTTGGCCGTCAAACAAGGCGAGACGGGCAACGTGGTCTTGGTGCAAGATTCGCCCTTGGAAGCGCCTGTGGAGACCCCGGTGGAGCTTGGCCTGAGCGACAAGACCTATGTGGAGGTGAAGCGCGGGCTGAACGAGGGGGACCGGGTGGTGGTGCAATACCAGGCGCCAACCCAACAGACGCAACAACGCAGCCCCGGCGGCGGCATCATCACCGTGCCCGGGGCCGGCGGCGGTGCGGAGAGGATCTTCCGGCCATGAACATCATCGCCAGTGTGCGTATCGCCTTTCAGTCTCTGGCCAGCAACAAGCTGCGCGCCGGGCTGACGATGTTGGGGATCATCATCGGCGTGGGGGCGGTGGTCGCCCTGGTCGCCGCCGGCGCCGGTGCCGAGGCCCAGGTGACGGAGCGGTTCCGCAGTTTGGGCTCTAACCTGCTGGTGATCAGCCCGCGGATGACCTTCGTCCGCCGCAGCACCGGGCAGGCCGGCTTCCAAGCTGGCTTCTCGGCTCGGATGTTGAGCAATGCCGACGTGGACGCCATCCGCCGGCTGGCGCGCTATGTGGCCGCCGTGGCGCCCCAATATTCTACCCAGGCCAGCGTGGTCTATGGCAGCGCCAGTACCCAAGTCTCGGTGTTGGGGGTTACGCCCGAATATCTTACCGTGGGTAACTGGAAGCTGGCCCGAGGGCGCTACATCAGCGAGTTCGACCTGGTCAGCCGCGATAAGGTGGCCGTGTTGGGCTCGGCGGTGGTGGAGGACCTGTTCGGCGATACGTTGGTGGATGCCCTGGGCCAGACCATCAAGATCAACCGCCAGAACTACCAGGTGGTGGGGATCTTGGCCAGCAAAGGGGTGGGCGGCTTCCAAAACTTGGATAACCAGGTCTTTATTCCCCTGACCACGGCGCAGATCAAGTTCGGCGGGGCGGGGAATACCTCGGTGCAATCCATCAATGTGCAGGTGGTCTCGGCGGACAAGATCGAGATCGCCAAGGCCGAACTGACCACCATCCTGCGCGCCCGCCACGGGCTTGTCGGCACCCAAGCGGACGATTTCACCATCCGCGATCAGACCCAACTGGTGGAGATGGTGGCCCAGAACGTGCAGACCTTCACGGTGCTCTTGGGCAGCATCGCCGCCATCTCCCTGGTGGTGGGCGGCATCGGCATCATGAACATCATGCTGGTCTCGGTGACCGAGCGCACCCGGGAGATCGGCCTGCGCAAGGCGGTGGGGGCCAAGCGACGGGATATCCTGATCCAATTCCTCACCGAGGCCATTGTGCTCAGCCTGGTGGGCGGGGTCTTGGGCGTCTTGGCCGGCTATGGCGGCGCTCGGATTGTGACGCCCCTTCTGGGCGCCAACCGGGCCATCGTGACGCCCGATAGCATCATCATGGCCCTGAGCACCTCCATCGGCGTGGGCCTCTTCTTTGGCCTCTATCCGGCCTATCGGGCCGCGCGGCTGAACCCTATCGAGGCGCTGCGCTACGAATAAAAACGCGCGCACGGGATAACAGGCACAACCAACGGGATAGCGGAGATCTCCTCTCCCTATCCCGTTTGCTGTCTCCCCGAGGCCACACAGGGGTTACTTTGACTCTTCTCCTGCCCCGCCTATACTACAGGGCGAACATGGCTACCTCCTTGGGCAGAGATTTGTCCGAGGTGCCGTGATAAGTTGATTGGGATGAGGTGGAGAGGATGAACTCGCGAGAACGGGTGAAACGAGCGATCCATTTTCAGGGTCCGGACCGGATTCCCCATTATTTGCCCGATGGTGGCGAGAACGACATTCTCTGGCTGTGGATCGAGCGGCCGCCCGACCTGGAGGAATGGCACCCGGTGAACGGCCATGAGCGCCGCCGCGACGCTTGGGGCGTGGTCTGGGAGCGGGCGTCGAAGGATGTGAACGGCGAGGCGGTGGAGTGGCCCATCCAAGATATGCGCCGCCAGGCCGAGTATGTCTTTCCCGATGCCAACAATCCTAAATATTACGCCGCGGCCAAGGCGGCCATCGAGGAGAACAACCGCTCCGAGAACCCCAAATATTGCTTGGGGGTCACCGCCTTTAGTTCCCTTTATGCCGGCATCCACAGCATTCGTGGGATGCACAACATGTTCACCGACTATTTCGAGTATCCCGACGATTTCAAGGCCCTCATCGCCCGCTTTGCGGAGAAGCAGCAGGAATCCATCCGCATGTTGGCCGAGATCGGCTGCGATGGCTACATGGGCTATGATGACCTGGGCCTGCAGGACCGGCTGATGATCAGCCCGCGCATGCTGGAAGAATTCTTTATGCCCCATTATCGAGCCAGTTGGAAGTTAGCCCATGAGCTGGGCATGGATACCTGGCTGCATTCCTGTGGCTACATCATCGAGATCTTGCCCATGCTCATCGAGGCCGGATTGGATGTCATTCAAATGGACCAGCAAGAGAACATGGGTTTGGAGGCGCTGGATGCCGTGGCAGGGGGCAAGCTGGCCTTCTGGTGCCCGGTGGACATTCAGCAGACGATGGTGCACGGCACCGTGGAGGATATCCGCCGTTACGTGCAGCGGATGATCGCCACTTTGGGCGCCCACAACGGCGGCCTGATCAGCAAGGCCTATCCCCAGCCGGAGGCGGTGAACCACACGCCGGAGAAAGTGGCGGCCATGTGTGCGGCGTTCCGGGAGTTTGGGGTGTATCATCGGGAGAGATGAGGTTAATCTTGCGGCCAATTTTAAACCAAAAATAGACCTCCTGGCGACCAAGAAGAGACAAAAGTATAGTATTATGGTCGCAGAACAACGAATGAGATATCATTCGTAAAAAGGAGGTCAAAATGTACAGGAACAGGTATTCGCTTCTCATAGTGCTCGTGGTGGTGTTGGCGCTCTTGTGGTCGCCTGTGGTTTGGGCGGACGAGGGTACGGTGACGGGAACCTTCTCCACGCCCAACTCGGGTGGTGCCGTGACGGGAGTGACGGTCTCGGCGAACGAAATGATGCCTCGTAACCGCTACCAGATTGCGGTGGCTGTGGAAGACAACGACAAGATGCAAGATGTCGAGTCGGTGACGATCGAGTTCTA
>DAOTZU010000244.1:0-3883 GCA_034433995.1 Anaerolineae bacterium | reverse complement strand
TGGGCACGGCCTCCCTCACCGAACGTTTGGAGCGGTACCGGCCCACCCATTATGTGAGCATCGGCCCGCCCCCGCCGGAGGTGGCGCCGATCCTTACGGCGCGTTATCGGCTGGAGTTATTGGCCCGTTACGATGTCCTGCACAACTATTACACCGGCCAGCCGGTGCATCTTTACGCCTTGATCCCCAAGTAGGCCACGATGGTGGCCAGATACACCTTGGTCGTGCGGACGATATCCGCCAGGCTCACCCATTCCAGGTCGGCGTGGGCGGTGGTGCTGCCGGTGCCGTGGCCGACGGCAGGGATGCCCGCCTCGCGCACGATGACGTTCACATCCGAGACGCTCAACTCTCCCACCAAGGGCAGC
Source organism: Anaerolineae bacterium (assembly GCA_034433995.1). GTDB lineage: Bacteria > Chloroflexota > Anaerolineae > UBA1429 > UBA1429 > DAOTZU01. The sequence goes on along the minus strand of DAOTZU010000244.1, from coordinate 3,515 downwards.
TCGCGTCCCACCACGGCGCGATAGCCCTGGCGCAAGGCCCGGACGAGGGGTGTTTCAGGCGGCACCTCGTAACCCAAGCCGTTGCTCAGCAGGCGCAGATGCACCTCCAGCCCCGCCGGCCGTTCCACCGAAGCCAGCAGGTGATGGAAGCGCTCCTCGATCTGGGCCCAGCTTTTATCGGGCCAGTAGCGGTGCACCCCATTGAGGAAGGCGCGGGTGGGCAGGCGGTTGTAGAAATCTCCGCCGTGGATCTGTCCCAAGAAAAAGGTCTCCGGGCCCAGCAGGGGATCATCGGCGACGGCCAGAGCGCGGGTGGCCTCCAGCAAGCGGGCGGCCAAGGCTACAGCGTGGTCCAATGGGTTGGGCAGCCCCCGTGGCCGGGCCACGTTCTCGTGAAGGGGCTCGCCAGGGCGGGTGATCTCGATCTCGAACAGCGCCTGGCCCTTGCCCCGGATGGCCAAAGTATCAAAGCCCCCCTCGGTCACCAGCGCGGCATGGGTAAAGACATCGCCGCGGGCGATGAGGGCCCTCAAGCCCTCCATGTGTCCCACAGGGGCCTCGTGGAGGGAATGGGTGGCGAGGATCACATTGCCGCCCAAGCCCACACCGCTCTCCACCAAGACGCGCAACGCCTCCACCATGGCCGCAATCCCCGATTTCATATCCCCCGCGCCCCGGCCGTAGATGCGCCCATCGGCCTCATAAGGGGGCACATGAGGGGCATGGATGGTGTCCAAATGGCCATCCAGCGTAAGGGTGGGGCCGCCGGGCGCGCGCCCCCAGCGGGCGATGGTGGAAGGGCTGGAGGGGTAATCCTCCAACACCTCCACCGGCACGCCCAGGGCGCGCACCGTCTGGGCGTAAAACTCGGTCACGGCGCGGGAATCGCCCGTGGGGCTGGGGATGCGCACCAGGCCCAGGGTCAGCTCCCGCAGCCGTTCCGGGCTGACCAGGGACCACAATCTCGGCAAAACTGTCTCGTTCATCTATTGCACACCCTCCAAGAGCAACACCGCATCTTCCCAATGGCCCGGCGTGGAGAACCAACGGGATTGCGGCTGGGGAAACACGGTGCCCGTGAGGTTGCCGGTGGCGAACGTGCCGCCGTCGCGCTCCTCGCCGGTTTGTGGGTTGACCCAGGTGACCTTGACGTGCTTGGTCAGGATCTTGTCCAGGTGGAGGAGCACATGGCATTGGCTGCTGAGGTAGACCAAGGCACCATCGCTCTCCACCGTGCGCAGGGCGGTGTTCAGGGTGCGCTCACACGAGACGCCGCTATCGAACAGGCCCTGATCGGGCACCATCCGCCACCAAGGGCGTGACGTGGCGATCTTGCGGAAGAGGCCCATCTGCAGTGCGCCGGGTGTATCGAAGGTGCTGGTCCACTGCGGCCCCATGCGCCACATCTGGTCCTGGCCGTAGGTGAAAAAGCCGCCGGCGGTGAAGGTCCACCAAGCCTGTCGCCGCACGATGAGGGGCGTGATGGGACCGAGGGGATATTCGGGGCCGTTCTCGTAGGCGCCTTCGCCCAAGACCACCGGCTTGCGCGGCCAGAGCAGCGTATCGCTCAGCACGGCGGGATAGACCTTGGGCCACTGGGTCCAGGTCTCGATCATGTTGAAATCCAGCCAACCCTCCTGGTGCCAGAACTGGGCCGAGGAACGCCAACCGCAGGGATGGTAGGTGATCAGATGGGCGCCGCCATCACCTTCACGCAGGCCGTGGGCCAAGGCGCGGTAGGTCTCCTCGCAGCCGGTGGGGATGCGGTCGCCGCCGTTGATCCAAACGATGTTGGGCTGCTGGCGATAGCGCGCCCCCAACCAGCGGCCATAGGCAAAGGCATTTTGGGGTGTGAGCGTCTTGGCATCATTGACATAATAGCCCCATGTGGGCAACATGGCCAAAATCAGCCCGCGTTCGGCGGCGTAACGCAAAAGATAATCCACATGCTGAAAATAGGCCTCGTTGGGCCGGGCGGGATCGCCCAGCCAGGGCACATGGCCGGCATAGTTGGGGCCGGGGAAGGGGGTCTCGAACCCTGTGCCGCCGCCCCAAGCCAATACGCCCTGGATGACGGTAAAACCTTGCTCCGCCCGGCGGCTCAAATAGGCCTCCGCCTCCTGGCGCGTATACTGGGCAAAGAGGGGCCAGGCCGTATCGCCCAGCCAGAAAAAGGGCCGGCCGCGGGCATCCACAAAATGACGGCCATCCGCGCTCACGCGGATCGGCCCCGCGTTGATGCTGGCGATCTGTTCTGCGTGCATCCTCGCTCGCTCCTTTTCGCTGAAGCACATGAATCTATCCCTATTCTAACGCATACGTGGGTCTTGGGCAATCCTCGCGCCTGCGAGGACCATCCACCCCTTCCGATTTGCGCCCCCCTGGGAATTGATATAGCATCATATAGCCTCTTCTCGGGCTGAAAGGTTCTGCCGCCATGGCCGATGTTTTGGCTTCCTTCTTGCCGCCGGTGCGTGCCTGGTTCCGCGCCACCTATGCGGCCCCCACGCCGCCCCAAGAACTGGGCTGGCCGGCCATCCAGCGTGGCGAGCACGTGCTGATCCTCTCGCCCACCGGGTCAGGCAAGACCATGGCCGCCTTCCTCTGGGGCATCAACACCATCTTGCGCGACCTGGCCGCCGACCCATCCCTTGCCGGCGTGCAACTGCTCTACGTCTCGCCGCTAAAGGCGCTGAACAACGACATTGAGCGCAACCTGCGGGCGCCGTTGGTTGGTATGCGCCAAGTGGCCCACGAGATGGGGCAGGAATTGCCCCCGCTGCGGGTGGCCGTGCGCACCGGCGATACCCCCGCCGCCGCCCGCCAACGGATGGTCCGCCAGCCGCCCCACATCCTCATCACCACTCCGGAATCCCTTTACTTGATCTTGACCAGCCCGCGGGCCGGGGAGATGCTGCGCACCGTCAAGACGGTGATCGTGGACGAGATCCACACCCTGGTGGGCAACAAACGCGGCGTGCATCTGGCCTTGAGTTTAGAGCGTTTGGGCCTGCTCACGGCCGCGCCGCCCCAGCGCATCGGCCTTTCGGCCACCCAGCGCCCGCTGGACGAGGTGGCGCGCTTCCTGGGAGGCCAGCAGTGGGAGCGGGACGAGCAAGGGCAGGAGCGGTTGGTCTCGCGGCCGGTGACCATTGTGGACGCCGGCCTGCACAAATCCCTCGATCTCCAGGTGATCACGCCGGTGCCCGACCTGCGGCGTATGCCGGGGAACTCTATCTGGCCCTCCCTCATCCCTGAGGTGCTGAGCGAGATCCGCCGCCACCGCACCACCCTCATCTTTACCAACAGCCGTCGCGCCGCCGAGCGGGCAGCCGACCGTTTGAACGAGCAGTACGCCTTGGAGGCAGAGGAGGAGGTGGAACCTGGCTCGCCGGCGGCCCTGCTGGTGGATGGCGTGCCCAAAGGCCAGGGCTTCTCCGGCACGGGGCGCGTGGGCGGGCCTTTTCATGCACACCATGGCAGCGTCTCCCGCGAGGTGCGCCTGGAGTTGGAGC
>DAOTZU010000243.1:0-5818 GCA_034433995.1 Anaerolineae bacterium | reverse complement strand
AAGGCGTGGACCTTGCCATCCAGCGTGGCCACATAGACAACCCCTTTGTGCACTACCGGCTCGCCCATCACCCAATGGCCTACCGGCCTCACCCATTGCTCCACGCCATCCGCGGCCCGCAGGGCATGGAGCTGCTTATCCACGCCTCCCACATAGAGGTCACCCTCCGCCAGCGCCACCGAGCCGGGGACCGAGCCCCCCACATCGCGCTTCCAGGCCGGCGCTCCGGTTGAGCGGTCGAGGGCATAAACAGAGTGATCCATAGAGCCCACATAAACCCGTTCCGCGTCCACCACCGGCGTGCTCCAGACCCAGTTGCCCGTCTCAAAGGGGGCATCCCACACCATTTTCCCCGTGCTGAGCTCCACGGCATACACGTGGCGATCCGAAGAGCCAAAATAGGCGATGCCCTCATAGACGGCCGGACCGCCGATGATGGCTCCTTGGGCGGCAAAGCTCCACACCTTGTGGCCCGTGGCGCGCTCAAAGGCATACAGGTGCTGGTCATAAGAGGCCACAAGGACCAGCTCGTCCGTCACCGCCGGCGGGCCATAGACGGCATCCAACAGCTTTTGCTCCGGGTCGCCGGCGGGCCTGGCCAGGGCGCAGCCCACGCCACCGCTGGATGTTTGCGAGGGAAACTGCCAGAGCACATCGCCCGTTTGCGCCTTCAGAGCCACCACCTGTCCCGTGGCCAAGACGGCAAAGACCTCCTCGCCGGCGGCGGCCACCACCGTCCAGCCGGGATTGGTGATGCTGCCGGCGGGCATGCACCCGGTGGCCACCAGGGCCAGAAGGATCACCAAAAGGGCGATGGGCCCTCTCTGCAAATACTTGTTCAAACTGTAGCTCCTTCTTGATCTTGATCTGCGACTGGTCATGCCCCATCCTTTTGCCCCACCCAACTCCTGGCGCTACACCCCCGCCCCTTTTCAGGGAACGGGATCATATCCTCCAGGATGAAAGGGGTGACAGCGCAGCACGCGCCTTAGGCCCAGGGCAAGGCCGTGCCACACGCCATAGCGTTGCACGGCCTCATAAGTATACTGGGAACACGAGGGTACGAACCGACAGCTCGGCGGGAACAAAGGAGAGATGACCCGCTGATAAAAACGGATCAGCGCCAAAACGGCGCGCTCCAAGATGGTGTTCATCCCTGCTCATGCTTTCCGGCCCGCTCGGCCGCAAGCAGCTGCGCCAGCCGGAGGAGATGGCACACCGCCTCCCGCATGGCCCAATAATCCAACGCCGCGCTTCCGGCCCGGGCGATCAACACCACATCCCACCCCGGCAAGATACGAGGCCACTCGGCCCGCACCGCCTCGCGGAGCAAACGCTTGATCCGATTGCGGGTCACGGCCTTGCCCAAACGGCGGCTCACGGCAAAACCGAAACGGCTATGGGGCAACTGGTTGGCGCTGCGACACAAGACCAGTTCCCGGTTGGACCAACATCGCCCCTCGGCCCGCACCCGCGCAAAATCGGCGCTCCGGGTCAAGCGATAGGGTCGTGGCAGCACAACAGCCGCTCAGCCCCCGTGGTTGATGGGGTAATTCCGCGTCACCGTCAGACGTTTGCGTCCCTTGAGCCGCCTGGCCTTGAGCACGCGGCGACCATCCTTGGTGGCCATGCGGGCCAAAAAACCGTGGACGCGCAACCGCCGGCGCTTTTTGGGTTGCCATGTTCTTTTCGTACTCATTCAAGCACCTCCGTGAAGTTTCTGTTTTCATGGGGTAAAGCGTCCTTGGCCAGGTCTGAGCTGGGGCCTTCTTCTTCAGCCGGCTCCAGACAGACCCCCGGCGCGGGCTGCGGATAAAAGATGAGCTCGCTGCCCGCGGCGCGCAAGGCGGCGATCATCGCGGCCGGCTCGGGATGGAGGGCGATGATCGTCCCCCCATCGCCTGCCCCGGCCAATTTGGCCCCCAAAGCGCCATGGGCCAAGGCCACAGCGATCAACTTTTCATTCGCCTCGCCCGAGCCGCCCAAATCCCGTTGGATGGCGTGGTTGCGGTTCATCAGCCAGCCCAAGCGAGGCCAGTCGCCCAAGAGCAGCGCCTTTTTCCCCTCGCGGGCCAGACGGCCGATCTCCTCATAGGCCGCCCGCACTTCCGGGTCGCCCTCCAGCCAACGCTCGCGGAGCGGCTTGTGCACCGCATCCGACGAGTGGGCCACGCCGGTGTGCGCCAAGACGAAGGGCAAGGACGGGACGAACCCTTGCAACGGCTCGATGGTGGCATAGAGTTCCTCGGAGGCCTCGCGATAGAACTGCTTATCGCGGAAATCCATATAGTTCAGGCCCCCGAAGGTGCACATGTACGCATCTTGGTAACCACAGACGATGCGCAGATGGTTCAGCTCGATGTAGCGCGCCACCTCCGCCACGCGATAGCGGTTATAATCCAGCCCCTTGAAGCGCAATAGACCATAAAGGATGGCCACCGTCAGCGCCGTCGAGCCGGCCACGCCCGCCCGGACAGGGATCTCGGTCCAATACGTCACCCGGCAGCGCAGCCGGTCATCGTGCAGGTAATCCAAGACGGCGCGGGCCACATCGAACTGATCCCCCCGGAGCATCAGGTCGCGCCCATCGCGGATGACCACTCGCGCCTCGCCCGTGCACAGCTCCAGACGATCGGCCGGCTCGATGCGCACATGGGCCCTGGCGCCGATGGAGCACGAGATGACGCTGCCGCCGTACATATCGGTGGGATTGCCGATGATCCCACACCGGCCGGGGGCGGAACATTGGATCACAGGCATGGTGCTAGAACTCGCGCACTTTACGTTTGAGATACTGGCGCACCAAATAACCGTATTTTTCGTCGGCCAAGGCGAAATCAATAAAGGCCTTGAAATAGCTCTCGAAATTGCCGATATCGTAGCGGCGCTCGCCCGGGCGCAGACGCATGGCCCGCACCGGATAGCCCATCTGCAAAAGGAGCCGGATGGAATCGGTCAGCTGCAGCTCGCCGTTGCGGTCGGGCACGGTGCGGCGGATGGCCTCAAAGATGACCGGGCTAAAGACATAGCGCGCCGCGATGGCCAAATTGGTGGGCGCAGCCTCGGGACGGGGCTTTTCCACCAAATCCTCCAGCTCAAAATCCCCCTCGGGCTGCACGCCGGCCTTGGGCTTGACGATGCCATAGCGGTACACGTCGGCGGGATCTACCTCCTCCACAGCGATGGTGCACGCGGCGCCACTCTGCTGATGGACGGCGATCATCTCGCGCAAAAAGGTGTAACCATCTCGCCCCATGATGATCGAATCGCCCAAGGCGACGACGAAATGGTCCTGCCCCACGAATTGACGGGCGTGATCCACGGCATCGGCCAGGCCGCGCGGCACACTCTGCCGGGTGTAAAAGAAGCTGGCCTCGGTCTCGGTGAAGGCCAATTCCTCCAACAACGCATAGCCGCCGCCGGTGGAAAGGAGGCGCACCAGCTCGGGATCCGGATCGAAATGGTCCTCGATGGCGCTCTTTTTCCGGCCGGTGACAAAGAGGATCTGGCGCAACCCCGCCGCCTGCAACTCTTCCACCACATATTGCACCACCGGCTTACGGCCGACGGGCAACATCTCCTTGGGTTGAGATTTGGTGGCGGGCAACAAGCGCGTGCCCATGCCGGCCACCGGCACGACAACCTTGACGATGGGGCTTGCCTCTGGCATCGTTTCCCCCTCCGTGCGGCGTTTCCCGCCCTAGGCCTCGATCTCGAGCTCTCGGAGCAAGCCCCGTAGAGCGCCCACGGCCACGCCGAATAGCTCCGGCCCACTGAACCCGCTGAACTCTCCCGCCTGGGCGAGATGAGGCTCCAGCGAGAGAAAACCGTCGAACCCTCGCGCCTTCAGGGCGCTGAGCAGCTCCCGCACCTCGCCATCGCCCTTGCCCGCCGGCACCACCCGCTTTTCCGCCAAAAGACCGTCCTTAACATGGACGTATTCCACATAATCTTTGAGCATGCGATACCCTTCGGCAAAGGGCCGCACGCCGCACATGACGAAATTGGCCGGATCGAAGGTCATCCGCAACTGGGGCGAGGCCAAGGTGGCCAAAATATCGTGGCAACGGCGGGGGATATCGCCATAGATGTGGCGCTCGTTCTCGTGTAGCAGGATCACGGGGTGTCCCTCCGCCTCCTTGAGCAGAGCGCGCATGCGCTCCAACACCTTGGAACGGTAAGCATCGGCCTGGCCCTCGGGCACAAAGAAGGAAAAGATGCGGATATAAGGCGCCTCCAAGTACTCGGCCAAGGCGATGGCGCGGCGGAAATCGGCCAGGTGGGGCTCAAAGGGATCGTCAATCTTGATCTTGCCGATGGGCGACCCTATGGCCGACACCTTGACGCCCCGGTTATCCAGCTCCGCCTTCAGAGTCTGCACCTCCTGGTCGCTCAAGGCCAGGACGTTCTTGCCCCACACCCCGCGCAACTCGAGATAATGGATGTTCAGCTCCTCCAAGACGTCGAGCTGGACATTGAGGTCGGGCGAGATCTCGTCGGCAAAACCGCTCAGTTTGACCATGCCATCCTCCCACTTGCCCCCTCGCCCTGACTTGCCGGCAACCAGGGAGCATTGCCCAATGATACAAGACAAACCCGGCATGCAATCCTAGGGATCGCTCTGCCGGGTGAATGACCCCTGCCTACGCAGCACCAAACCACACAGGGCGTCGCCTCAGTCCTTTTTGGCGGTCTCGTCCTTTTTCTCGGGTTCGGTAGCAGCAGTTTCGAGATCCTTCTTGGCCTCCTCGATCTCTTTGGTGGCCTTGCGGAACTCTTTGATGCCCTTGCCCAGCGCCCCACCGATCTCTGGCAGCTTGCCGGCGCCAAAGATGATGATCACGATGAGCAGGATGATCACCAACTCCATCGGCCCTAGGTGCGGCATAACTTTTCTCCTCTCGCTTAACCTGTCGAGGGCCGCGGATTAGGATTCCTTCTTGCCCTTTTCCTCATCTGTCTTGGTTGCAGCTTGCTTGTCCTCTTCCTCGGCTTCCTCTTCCTCCGGCTTGGAGGCATCCTTCACTGCGGCGCGGAAATCTTTGACGCCCTTGCCCAAAGCGCCACCCAGGCTGGCCAATTTGCCCGCGCCAAACACAGCGATGACGATGAGCAGGATGATGATCAGCTCCCAGGGGCCAAGACGAAATGGCATTTTTTACCTCTCCTACATGTACTCCGGCGATAACTCTATTGTACACAGCGACGGCCACAAGTCAAATCGAGAAGGTGTGAGGGTGTCGAGAAATGCCCCCGTCGGATGCCATCCGACGGCGACATGCCCGCAAGCATGCCCGGCGGCCCCGCAGGATGGCAAAGGGTTGACAATCCCCTCCCCTCATGCTATGGTTTGCCTCAACCAAAACCCGCAGAAGGAGAGGGCATGGCCCACGAACGCTTTCGCTTCAAAACTCTGGATGCCCTGCAAGCCAAGATCGCCGAGCTGGGGCTGAATCTGCCCATGGAGATGGACATGACCCCTTTGGCCCAACCGGTGCGCATCGGCCGCAAAATGGCCCCCAACGCCCTGGCGGTGCACCCGATGGAGGGCTGCGATGGCACGCCCGAGGGCAAGCCGGGCGAGCTGACCGTGCGCCGCTATCTGCGCTTTGCCCGGGGCGGCGCGGGGCTCCTCTGGTTCGAGGCCACCGCCATCGTCCCTGAGGGCCGGGCCAACCCGCGCCAGCTGCTCCTGGTGCCCCAGAACGCCGCCGCCTTTGCCGCCCTGCGCCAGCAGGCCCTGGCGGCGGGCAAGGAAGTGAACGGCGCTGACTATACACCTTTCACCGTGCTGCAATTGACCCATTCCGGCCGCTAC
>DAOTZU010000242.1:0-18069 GCA_034433995.1 Anaerolineae bacterium | reverse complement strand
ACTGACACCGCGTAACATAAACACCTCCAAGTTTCTCATCTGCACAGACCCCTGATGAGGCCTGGGCGCCAGACAGCATAATCGCAAACGGTCTTGCGTGTCAAGAGACCTGACAGGTCTTGGCAGACCTGTCAGGTCTATGCGCCCAGGCGGATTTGCCTTTCTTCCCACCTTGAGGATAATTACCGCTATCTTTTGAAAGCGCTCAGCGCCGAGCTCCTTGTTGCCACCGACTTTACCCCTGGCGGCGGTAGTGTCTACCCTTGAAGTGAGGTATATCCATGGGAGAGAGCCTAACCCACAAGATCATCCGCGAGCATCTCGTATCGGGCAAGATGATCCCCGGCAGCGAGATCGGCCTGCGCATAGACCAAACCCTGACCCAAGACGCCACGGGCACCATGGCCTATCTGCAATTTGAGACCTTGGGGTTGGCGCGGGTCAAGACGGAGCTCTCCGTCAGCTATGTGGATCACAACATGCTGCAGACCGATTTCCGCAACGCCGACGACCATCGCTATCTGCAGAGCGTCGCGGCCAAGTATGGCATCTATTTCTCGCGGCCCGGCAACGGCATCTGCCACCAAGTGCACCTGGAGCGCTTTGCCGTCCCCGGCAAGACGCTCCTCGGCTCCGATAGCCACACTCCCACCTGCGGCGGGCTGGGGATGTTGGCCATCGGCGCCGGCGGGTTGGATGTGGCTGTGGCCATGGCCGGGGCGCCCTTTTACGTGCCCATGCCCCAGGTGGTGTTGGTGCGCCTGGTGGGCCAATTGGGGCCGTGGGTCTCGGCCAAGGATGTGATTTTGGAGCTCCTGCGCCGCTTGACGGTGAAGGGCGGCGTGGGCAAGGTGATCGAATACGGCGGCCCCGGCGTGGCCAGCCTCAGCGTGCCCCAGCGGGCCACCATCACCAATATGGGCGCCGAGCTGGGCGCCACCACGTCCATCTTTCCCAGCGATGCGAACACCCGCCGCTTCCTCGCTGCCCAGGGGCGTGAGGACGCTTGGCGCCCCCTGGCGGCCGATCCGGACGCGACCTACGACCAGGTAATAGAGCTGGACCTCAGCGCCCTGGAACCCCTCATCGCCTGCCCCCATAGCCCCGATAACGTGGTGCCAGTGCGCCAAGTGGCGGGGACCCCTGTGCAGCAGGTGTGCATCGGCAGTTGCACCAACTCTTCCGTGGTGGACCTGGAGACCGTGGCGGCCCTGTTGCGCGGGCGCACGGTGCATCCCAACGTCTCTTTGACCATCAGCCCCGGTAGCAAGCAGGCCTTGACCATGATCGCCCGGAGCGGCGCCCTGGCCGATCTGACCGCCGCCGGCGCCCGCTTGCTGGAGGCCGGCTGCGGCCCCTGCATCGGCATGGGCCAGGCGCCGGCCAGCGGCGCCATCTCGGTGCGCTCCTTCAACCGCAACTTCTTGGGGCGCAGCGGCACCGACGATGCCCAAGTGTATCTGGCCAGCGCTGAGGTGTGCGCGGCCACGGCCCTGCGCGGCGTCATCACCGACCCGCGAGACCTGGGCACGCCGCCGGCCATCCCCGTGCCGGACAAGTTCTTGGCCAACGATAATCTCATCATCCCGCCGCCGGCCGATGGCGCCGGGGTGGAGATCGTCCGCGGCCCCAATATCAAGCCTCTGCCCACCCGGGGGCCGCTGGAGGAGACCTTGGAGGGCGAGATCTTGCTGGTCACCGGCGATAACATCACCACCGACCACATCATGCCCGCCGGCGCGGAAGTGTTGCCCCTGCGCTCCAACATCCCGGCGTTGAGCGCCCATGTCTTTACCCGGATCGATCCTTCCTTCCCCGCCCGCGCCAAAAAGGCGGGGGGCGGCTTTGTCTTGGGGGGCGAAAACTATGGCCAGGGCTCCAGCCGTGAGCACGCCGCCCTGGTGCCCATGTATTTGGGCATCAAGGCGGTCATCGCCAAGAGCTTTGCCCGCATCCACCAGGCGAATTTGATCAATTTCGGCATCTTGCCTCTGACCTTCGTCAACCCCGCCGATTACGACCGTTGCCGCCAGGGGGACGTGTTGCTCCTGGACGATGTGCGCCAGGCCTTGGCCCAAGGGCAACCCCTCACGGTGCAGAATGTCACCCAGGGGTTCACCTTCCCGGTACGCTACGCCCTCTCGGAGCGCCAGGCGCAGATGCTCCTGGCCGGCGGGTTGCTGAATTACATCAAGGCCAACGCCTGAGGCGTCGGACCATTGGCGCGGTGCAAGCAATAGGCCGCGGTTGTGCGCGGAGGCAACAAATCGACACGGGTCAACCCTGCTGACGGCTGACCGCTGAGAGCTGATAGCACTTTAAGGAGGAGACGATGGGTTACACGGTGACGCTGATTCCTGGCGATGGCATCGGCCCGGAGGTTTCCAGCGCCATGAGGCGCGTGGTGGAGGCCACAGGGGTCAAGATCGAATGGGAGGTGCACGAGGCCGGCGAGGCGATGATCGCCAAATACGGCACGCCCTTGCCCGACCATGTGCTGGAATCCCTGCGGCGCAACAAGGTGGGCATCAAAGGCCCCATCACCACGCCGGTGGCCAAGGGGTTCCGCAGCGTGAACGTGGCCATCCGCAAGGCGCTGGATCTCTATGCCAATCTGCGCCCCGCCAAGAGCATCCCCGGCGTGCCCGCCCGTTATGAGAACGTGGATCTGGTCATCGTGCGCGAGAACACCGAGTGCCTCTATTCCGGGATCGAACATGAGGTCATCCCCAACGAGGCGGCGGAGGCCATCCGCATCATCACCCGTCGGGCCTCGGAGCGGGTGACCCGCTTCGCCTTTGAGTATGCCCGCGCCAACGGGCGCAAGCTGGTGACGGCGGTGCACAAGGGGAATATCTTGAAGCTCACCGATGGCCTGTTCCTCAGCGCGGCCCAGAAGGTAGCCGCCGAATACCCCGAGATCGCCTTCAACGACCGCATCGTGGATAATCTCTGTATGCAGTTGGTGCAGCGTCCCCAGGAGTATGACGTCTTGGTGCTGCCCAACCTCTACGGCGATATCGTCAGCGACCTTTGCTCCGGCTTGGTGGGTGGATTAGGGGTGACGCCCGGCGCCAACATGGGCGATGGCATCGCGGTGTTTGAACCGGTGCATGGCTCGGCGCCCAAATACACGGGGCAGAACAAGGTGAACCCCACCGCCGCCATCCGCAGCGGCGCGCTGATGTTGCGCTTTCTGGGCGAGGTGGAGGCCGCCGAGCGCATCGAACGCGCCGTGGCCAAGGTGATCGCCGAGGGGAAAAAGGTGACATATGACCTCAAGCCCCACCGCGACGACCCCACCGCCGTGGGCACCCAAGAGATGGCCGACGCCATCATCGCGGCGCTGTGAAAAAAAGGGCTCCGGGCGGCGCGCCCCGGAGCCCTGCGCGTTTCCTCGTTCACTCCATGGATTCGGCCATCCGCACCAGATCCGCCGTGGAGACGGCGCCCTCGCCCGTGACCAACTGGTAGACCATCTTCCCTGCGGCCCAATGCAGATGCACCAGGCCCGTTGACCGCCATTCCTGCGTCGTGGGGTTCCAGGCGCCTCGCACCAACGCGGCGGGCTGCCCCTTGATGGTGACCTCTTCCACGCTCCCCGGCCCGACGATCTCGGTGGGGACGAAATCTTGGTTCAGGTGCCGGATGAACAGGGAGATGGTCTTGCGGCTGGGCTTGTGCTCATAGATAAGCCCCACACTCCACTGCTCCGCATCCAGGGGATCCCGATAGAGCTGCGCCTTGTCTTTGAGGATGAACCCCTCGGGAACCCATGTCGGCAGCGTGACCCGGCCGTCCAAGAGGGATTCCACCTCGGCAAGGGGCACCAGCTTTTCCGGGATGGTCCGCACCTCGCCGCCGAGATAGGGGTGCTCCGCCGTCTCCCATACGGAGATAGCGCCGATGCGTCGGACCGCCTCGCCCACCGCCGCCCGCGCCTGGGGGAAGGCCGCCAAGGTGACCAGGCAAGCCAAGCCCAAAACCGCAAGGCTCCACGCCAACCGCCTGGACGCGAAGGAGCGGCCTAACACAGGGGTAGGGCGCTCGCTGGCCGAGATGCGCCGATACAAGGCCTCGGCGAACTCGGGGCGCGGCGCGGCCCGCAGCCGCGAGATAAAATCATCGTTCATGGTTCTCCCTCCCATTGCTGGCGTAGCTTTTGCACCACGCGATACAGGATCGTACCCACGTTGGACTCACTCAAACCGGTCAGTTGCGCAATGGCACGGTTGGTGAGTCCCCCACCATATTTGAGGGCGACCAACTCTTGCTCGCGAGCGGAGAGATGGCTCAAGAGGGCCTGCAAACGGGCCAGATCGGCCTGGTGTTGGAGGGATTCTTCGGGCACCTGACCGTCGCTCAGGTGTGGCACCTCCTCCAGGGAGAGGGTCTGGCGCTGCTCTCGGAAATAGTCCGTGGCCACCCGACGGGCGATGGTAAAGAGCCATCGAGAGAAGGCGGCCAGGTCGCGCCGGTACCTGTGGCGTGCCCGCCAGGCCTTCTCAAAGGTAGCCGACGTCAGATCCTCGGCCAGCGGCCCATCCCCAAAGCGATAGAGGAAGAAATTGTAGACGCGGGGGAGATGCTCCCGGTACACCGCCTCCCAATCCACCTCTATCGCCCCAGCCCCTATGCATTTCTTGAGCGCATCCGGTTGGGTCGTCATCTCACTATATAATACGGTGTAAGGACAAATGTATCACATGGCAAGGGCGTGGTTGCTCAATCTGGCCCAATCCTCCGCCCGGAAATTGACGTCTGGGGATGTTCCACGTATAATATAATCAAAGACGATGAACAGGAGGAGTAGGCCAGAGGGAGCTGGTAGAGAAGAGGGGTCGCCGGCTGCAAGCCCCTCGCAGCGAGCCTGGCCGAAGGTCGCCTGGGAGTTGATCGGCTGAAAGGGTAGAGTAAGCCGATACGGCCGCGCCCGTTACCGCGCTTTGAGCGTGGTCAGCATGCCCGGCATGGCTGGCCAAAATGGAGTGGTACCGCGGAAGGCTGCCCCCTTTCGTCTCCCAAGGACGAAGGGGGCTTTTTGTCTCGCCATGCGGCGCGGTCAGGAGCGCCCTCGGCCAGCATGGGCGGGAGGGGCGCTTGCGGTGCTTTCGTGTCGCGGATGTCTTGCGCTCCAACGATCTCACCTGATCACAGAGCTGATGGCTATTTTCGAAGGAGGAGGATAACCTCATGCAGCAACCACCACCCTTGCCCCCAGAGATGGCCAAAACCTACCAGGCCAAGGAGCTGGAGCAGCCCCTCTACGATTGGTGGGAGGCCCAGGGGTATTTCAAGCCCAAGATCGTGCCCGGCCAAAAGCCCTTTGTCATCTCCATGCCGCCGCCCAACGTCACCGGCGCGCTGCATCTGGGCCATGCCATCACCGCCGCCATCGAGGATGCGCTGATCCGCTACCGGCGCATGACGGGCCAACCCACCCTCTGGGTGCCGGGCACCGACCACGCCGGCATCGCCACCCAGAACGTGGTGGAGCGCGAGCTGGCCAAGGAGGGCCTCAGCCGCCAGGAACTGGGCCGGGAAAAGTTCCTCGAACGGGTTTGGGAATGGAAGCGCATCTATCACCAGCGCATCACCACCCAGCATCGCCGGCTGGGCGTCTCGTGCGATTGGGAGCGGGAGCGCTTCACCCTTGACGAGGGGCTCTCCCGCGCCGTGCGCGAGGCCTTTGTGCGCCTGTATGAGCAGGGGCTGATCTACCGCGGCGCCTATCTGGTGAACTGGTGTCCCCGCTGTAGCACGGCCATCTCCGATCTGGAGGTGGAGCACGAGGAGGAGGACACCCAGTTGTGGTACGTGCGCTACTGGGCGGAGGATGGGGTGCATTCCATCACCGTGGCCACCACCCGCCCCGAGACCATCCTGGGCGATACGGCCGTGGCCGTGCACCCCGACGATGTCCGTTACAAGGAGATGGTGGGGCTGCGGGTGCGCCTGCCGGTGTTGGGCCGGCTGATTCCCATCATCGCCGATGCCGCGGTGGATCCCGCCTTTGGCACCGGGGCGGTGAAGGTGACCCCCGCCCACGACCCGACGGATTATGAGATCGGCCAGCGCCACAACCTGCCGGCCATCAATGTGATGCACGACGATGGGACGATGAACGCCGAGGCCGGCCCCTATCAGGGCCAAGACCGTTTCGCCTGTCGTCGGAACCTGGTGGCTCAGCTCCAGGAGATGGGCGACCTGATCAAGGTGGAGCCGCTGCGCCACGCCGTGGGCCATTGCCAGCGCTGCCACACCATCGTCGAGCCGCGCATCTCCACCCAATGGTTTGTGCGCATGAAACCGCTGGCCGAGCCCGCCATCGCCGCCGTGCGCGATGGGCGCATCCGCATCATCCCGGAGCGTTTTACCAAGATCTACTTTGAGTGGATGGAGAACATCCGCGATTGGTGCATCTCGCGGCAGCTCTGGTGGGGGCATCGCATCCCCGTGTGGTATTGCGAGGCTTGCGGCGCCCAGCTCTGCAGCCGCACCGACCTCACAGCCTGCACCCAATGCGGCAGCACCCACATCCGCCAGGATGAGGACGTGCTCGACACCTGGTTCTCCTCCGGTCTGTGGCCCTTTTCCACCTTGGGTTGGCCCGACCGTACCGAGGACCTGGCCTATTTTTATCCCACCTCGGTGTTGGAGACGGGTTACGACATCCTCTTTTTCTGGGTGGCGCGGATGATCATGCTGGGCCTGGCCATGACGGGCGAGGTGCCCTTCCACACGGTGTACCTCCACGGCCTCATCCGCAACGAGGAGGGGAAAAAGGTCAGCAAGTCCATGGCCGATGCGTGGCGTTACGACCCGCTGAACATCATCGAAGAGTACGGTCAAGACGCCCTGCGCTTCACCCTGCTCACCGGCTCGACGCCGGGCAACGATATGAAGCTCTCTTTGAGCCGGGTGGAGGCCAACCGCAACTTTGGCAACAAGATTTGGCAGGCGACGCGGTTTGTGCTGGGCAACTTGGGCCCGCGGCCGGCCGATTTTACCCCCGCGGACCGGCTCGACCCACAGAGCCTGGCCAACCCGTTGGATCGGTGGATTGTGAGCCGCTATCATCGCCTGGCGGCCGAGGCCCAGCGTCTCATCGAGGACTATCAGCTCGGCGAGGCCGGCCGGCAGCTCTACGAGTTCCTGTGGGGCGAATATTGCGATTGGTACATCGAGATGACCAAGGTGCGTTTCCGTGGCGCTGACCAGGCCGCCGCGGATGATGCCCGCCGGGTGTTGGTCTATGTCTTGGAGGGCTGTTTGCGCCTGCTGCACCCGTATATGCCCTTTATTACTGAGGCCCTCTGGCAATATCTGCCCCATCGCGGCGAGGCCTTGATCATCGCCCCGTGGCCGCAAGGAGGGGCGCTGGATGAAGAGGCCGAGGAGAAGGTGGGTGCTTTCATGGAGTTGGTGCGGGCCATCCGCAATGCCCGCAGCGAGTACGAGGTGGAGCCGGGCCGGCGCATCGCCGCCATCATCGCCGCCGGCAAGAACGCCCCCTTCCTCAGCCAGCAGACAGCGGTGTTGGAGGCTCTGGCCCACATTGACCACGACCAACTCATCATCGCCGAGCAGGTGGGCCACAAGCCTGAGCGGGCGTTGACTTTGGTGGTCAGCGGTTACGAGTGTTATCTGCCGCTGGCGACCTTGGTGGATCTGGAGCAGGAGCGGGCGCGCCTGGCCGGAGAGTTGGAGCGCCTCTCCGCCGAGCTCGCGCGCGCGGAGCAGCTTTTGGCCAACCCCAACTTTGTCTCGCGCGCGCCGGAGGCGGTGGTGCAAAAGGAGCGGGACAAGGTGGCGGATTATGCCGCTCGCCGGGCCAAATTGCAGGCCCGTTTGGAGAGCCTTTCCTAGCCCAACTTGCGTTTGCCCCAAGGGAGATGGTACAATAGGTAGCAGATAGGCGCCCTGGAACGCAACCTTTATCCAGGGTTGGGTGTCAAAAGAGTATGCCAACCCGCAAGCCTTTGGCCCGATCGTCAAGCGCAGTGCGGTGGGCAGAAGGCATTCTGCAGTGAAGGAGGAAGGCGCATGGCAAAGAAGCTGGCGTTTCTGTTCGGTTTTCTGGTGGGAGGAGCCATTGGCTGGGTGCTCGGCATCCTCTCTGCGCCCCAATCGGGCAAAGAGACCTTGGAAACCATCGGCGAGAAGGCCATCGCCCTGCGCGAAAAGGCCGAGGAGACCGCCGATCGCCTCAAAAGCGAGATGCTGGGACCCCTCAGCAGCACCGAGAACCTGGATGCCGATTACACCCGCTGAATTTTCTTGCTCGCCAAGAGAAGAACCCTCAAGAGGAGGTCAACCCTCCTCTTGAGGGTTCCGCTTTAAGCAGGGCCCTTAGGCCAGCCAGAGCAGATGCACCGTGTTGCCGGCGGGATCGGGATCCTTGAGGTACACTGCCTTCACGGTGGGCTTGATGTTGGGCTCCAACAGCTCCACCCCTTTGGCCTTCAAATCGGCCATAGCTGCCTCGAAATCGCTGACCAGGATGGCCACATGGCAAGGGCGGTTCGGCTCTTGCTTCATCACCTCGATGCGGCCCGCGCCGGGGCCATTGAGAAAGTACGAGCCGGTGCCCTCCTTCACCTTGAAGCCAAAGAGCCGCTGATACCAGGCCGTGATCTCCGCCCCCGAGGCCGCCGTGGTGGGGTAAAGTCCCACATGCTCCACGCCCAGGTAAAGGGCCTGGCCGCGCGCCTTGCGCACCCAGGCCAAGCACTGCGCCGTGAGGGCGGTGAGGCCGGCCCAGTCTTGGGCGGCGACCAGCTCCTTGCGCACCAGGTCGGAGCCCATGCCGATGCAGGTGACCCCGGCATCGAACCAGCCCTTGATGTTCTCCCACTCTGCCTTCACTCCGCCGGTGGGCATGATCTTGGCCCAAGGGCAGGGGCCTTTGATCGCCTTGACGAAACTGGGGCCGCCCAGCTCGCCGGGAAAGACCTTGCAGATCTCCACGCCCAGCTCCTCGGCGGCCGAGATCTCGGAAGGGGTGGTGCAACCGGGAAAATAGGCCACCTTGCGGCGGTTGCACAGCTTGGCCACCTCGGCGTTGAGCACCGAGCCCACGACAAAATTCGCCCCCAGGTTGATGTACAGCCCCGCCGTGGCCGGATCCAACACCGAGCCCACGCCCAAGATCACCGCGGGGGCGGCCTTTTCCAGGTGGACGACCAGCTCGCGAAAGACCTCAAAGGCGCGATCGCCCCGGTTGGTGAACTCGATCACCGTGGCCCCGCCGGCGGCGATGGCCTCGGCGATCTTGTTCGCGGTCTCCACATCGCTGTGGTAAAAGAGGGGCACCAGGCCCACTTCTTCCATCCTGCTCCACACCTGTACCCTTGAAAAACGTGCCATGTTGGTGACTCCTTTTGGTAGGCTATCAGCCATCAGCTATCAGCCGTCGGCTCCGCAAAGATCTGCTGAAAGCTGACTGCTATTACCGCGCCACGCGGCCGGAGACATCGCCGGCCATCAACTTTTCCACCTCGCCGATGGTGACCAGGTTCACATCGCCAAAGATGGTATGCTTCAGGCACGAAGCCGCCACGGCGAAATTCAGCGCCGATTGCCTATCCGCGCCATACTTGAGCAGGCCATAGATCAGCCCGCCGGCAAAGGCATCGCCGCCGCCCACGCGATCCACGATGTGGGTGATGTCAAAGGTGGGGGCGATGTACAGCGTCCCCGCCTCCCAAAGGACGCCCGACCAGGTGTTGTGGCTGGCCGAGATGGAGCCACGGAGGGTGATGGCCACCATCTTTAGATTGGGGAAGCGCTTGACCAGCTCCTCGCAGACAAAGCGATAGTTCTCGGCCACGACCTTGCCCGCCGTGACGTCCGTTTCGGGAGCATGGATGCCGAAAACCTGGGCCGCGTCCTCCTCGTTGCCGATGGCGATATCCCCGTAGCGCATCAATTCGGGCATCACCTCGCCGGCCTTTTTGCCCCACTTCCACAAGTTCTTGCGAAAGTTCATATCGCAAGAGACGGTGAGGCCCATCTCCTTGGCCGTTTGCACGGCCTCCAGACAGACCTCCGCCGCGCCCTTGCTGATGGCCGGGGTGATCCCCGTCCAATGGAACCAGTGGGCATCGGCAAAAACGGCCCGCCAATCGATCATGCCGCGCTCGATGGTGGCGATGGCCGAATTGGCCCGATCATAGACCACCTTGCTGCCCCGCTGGACGGCGCCGTTCTCCAGAAAATAGATCCCCAGGCGCTCGCCGCCGTAGACGATCTTGTCCACGCCGACGCCGTTCTCCCGCAGGAAACGCAGACAGGCCTCGCCCAACTCGTTCTTGGGCAAACGGGTGACATAATCCACCGGCACGCCGTAATTGGCCAAGGAGATGGCCACATTGGCCTCGCCGCCGCCGTAGGTGACGTCGAAAGTGCGCGCCTGTTGAAAGCGCAGGAAACCGGGCGGCGAGAGGCGCATCATGATCTCGCCAAAGGTGACAACTTTCTGGGGCATTTCCCTCACCTCCATTTGCTGAACTCGGCCCGCCATGCTGGGGCCGGGGAATCTCTGGCCCCAAAGGTAACGCAAACCGAGCGCCAGGTCAAGCGCGGATTGCGCCCTGGGTCGATCCGCCATATACTATCGCCCTAAAGGAGCACGCTGTGCTTTTGGGTGCTTCGAGCTCTGCCAAAGGAGAGACGACATCATGCTCAGGGTGGGCATCATCGGGTTCGGAGGAATGGGCAAGGGGCGGCTGCGCTACTATCGGCAGATCCCCGAGGCGCGGGTGGAGGCCATCGCCGACGTGCGCTGCGCCGAGCTGCAAGGGGATGAAGCGTTGGCCGATCTGTTAGAGCTCCCGCCGGCGGCATTGCGGTGGTTCGACGATTATCGTGCGCTGCTCGCCAGCGGCGCGGTGGATGTGGTGGATATTTGTCTGCCCACCTACTGTCATCGCGAGGCGGCCGTCGCCGCGCTGGAGGCGGGCGTGCCCGTGCTGTGCGAGAAACCTATGGCCCTCACCGTGGCCGATTGTGACGCCATGGTCGCCACCTGCCGGCGCACCGGGACCTTCCTGATGGTGGCCCAGTGCATCCGCTTCTGGCCGGAATATCAGTACCTGGCCGATTTGCTGCACTCCGGCGAGGCGGGCAAGCTTCTTTCTTTGCGTTTGACGCGCCAAGGGCCGCTGCCGGGAGCGGGACGTGGCTGGATGCCCCAGGCGCGCTATAGCGGCGGCGCCATTCTGGATTTGCACATCCACGATGTGGATTATTGCCAATATCTCTTGGGCTTGCCCCGGCGCGTCTATGCCCAGGGGGGCATGAGCAGTGGCGCGGAAGGTGGCTACGATTACGTGCTCACCAACTGGGATTACGGCCCCGGACTACAGGTCAGCGCTGCGGCCCAGTGGACCAACCTGCGCATCCCCTTTGTGGCCCGCTACGAGGCCCGCTTCGAGGGCGCCTATTTGGATTTCGATAGCGGCCGCAAGCCTACCTTGCTGGTTTACCGGCCGGGGGCCGCGGTCCCTGAAACGCCCTCCTTCGCCGGCCCCGATGCCTATGAGAACGAGCTCCGCTATTTCCTGCAATGTGTGCTCCGCGGCGAGGAGCCGCTGCGCTGCCCGCCGGAAAGCTCGCGCAACGCCGTGGCGCTTGTCCACGCCGCCATCGCCTCCATCCAACGCCAAGCGCTGGTGGAGATTGCCGAGTTTGCGCGTTAAAGAGGGCCAGGGTGGCCGCGCCGGCCACCCTGGCGTGCTGCACGCCGCCTTATTCGACGACGATGATCTCGTGGATCTCTAGCCGCGGCAGGACGATGGTGATGGCGCCATCCGCATAGGTGTAGGAGAGCTGCCGATGGCCCTTGCAATCGCACTGGATATAGTCTGGCTTGACCTCCTGGATGATCTTTTCGATCATCTCGGGTGTGGTGCGCTTGCCGATCTCGGTGCAGTCATCGCCGGCGTAAAAGTCAAAGTGGATGCCCAAGAAGCTCTCGGCACGGCGCAAACGCTTGGGTGCAGTCTCCCGGTTCATGGTGTCTCCTTTTTCTTTCATAATCTCAGGCAGGCCTCGGCGGCCAGCCAAAACACCTTCTCGCGCAGCGAGGCGCGCTGGTGCCAGCCCCGGGAATCCCAAATCTCGCCGCTGACGTCATCGCCAGCGTAAAGGATCTGGGCCAGGGTGACGCCACGGAACCGGGCCACGGCAAAGAGGGCCGCGGCCTCCATCTCCACCGTGAGGCACCCTTCCGCCTTGCGGCGTTGGATCTTGTGCGGCGTCTCGCGGAAAAAGGCGTCGGTGGTCCAGGTTTTGCCCTTGATGTAGGGGATAGTGTGGGCCTGCAGCGTCGCCTCGATGGCGGCCACGCCTGCGGGGCTGGGCGCCACCTCGCGGCCCGGCGGCAGGTAGTGGTAGGAGGTGCCCTCATCCCGAAGGGCGGCTGTGGGCACCACAATGTGTCCCACCACGAGGTCCTTTTGCAGCGCGCCCGCCCCGCCGCAGACGATGAATTTTTTACAGCCCAGGGCGATCACCTCCTCCAAGAGGCCGGCGGCCAACGGCGCCCCCACGCCCGGATGCAAAATGGCCAGAGGTTTGCCCTCCACCTCCAGCTCGTACACCGGGTGGCTGCCCATCTCGCTGTGCTGGGTGGCGGCCACCCGGGCCCCGGCGCACACCTGGGCAATGACCTCCTGAAAAAAGCACACCACGCAGTGCTCGGCGATGGCGATGGGCTGGATCACTCGGCTGGGCTCGATGAGCGCCGGCAGAGCGGGGTCGAACTCTAGGATGGGATAAGCGCCCTGGGGCGGCTCGTCGGCCATCAGCGGTTCCTCCCCATTGCTGCGTGCGCCCATCGCCCGTGTCCTTGCGCCTCGGCCGGCCGGTCCGTGGGGTTGCTTGGCATGGTGACCCTTCTCAGGCCACGCCCGGGCCGCGATAGCTCTCCCGCCCCAACATGCAACCGAAAGGCTCCTCGAAGGGACGGAACGGTACCATGCGGTAGATATCCTCCAGCTCCGCCAGGACGTCGGCCGGTAGCGGCCCCTTTTCCACGGCGGCGACGTTCTGTTCCACCTCTTGCACCGAACGCAGGCCCATCAACATGGTGTCGATGTCGGGGTTCGAGATCACGAAACGCAAGGCCAGCTCGGGCAGCGTCATGCCCAGTTGGTCCACGTAGGCATAAAGGCGCAAGAGTTGCTCCCGGCGCTGGGGAGAGAGCCAGGCCGGGGGCCGGTCGCGGACGATGTCGTCGAAGCGACGCGCCAGCCACCCTTGCTGCAAGGGGGAGCCGGCGATCACGCCCATCCCCTTTTTCTTGGCCGCCGGGATGACGGCGATGGCCGCCTCGCGCCAAAGGAGGGAGTAGTTGAAGGCGGTGAGCACCACATCATAGTTGGTCTTTTCGATGATGCGGGCCATTTCGTAGGCCGTGGTCCCGCCCAGGCCGGTGTAGCGGACCAGCCCTTTGGCCTTCACTTCCTCCAAAAAGTCGCTCACCGGGCCGTGAAAGGTATCCCAGCTATCCCACCAATCGTACTGGCCGGGGCGGTCGGGTTCGTGGATGAGGAGGATATCCACATAGTCGCGCTTGAGCAGGCGCAAGCTTTCCCGCAGGCTGAACCACAGGTGTTCGGGGTTTTTGGGATCAAAGGGTTTGGGGCGCCCGCCCAATTTGGTGGAAAGATAATACGGGGTGGTGATGCCCTCCAGGGCCAGACCCAGGACCTCCTCGCTATTGTGGTAGCCCGGCGCCGTATCCACATAGTTGATGCCCAATTCCAGCCCGCGGCGGACGGCGCGCTTGGCCTCCTCCAATTCTGTGGCAAAGGAGGCGACGAACAGCCCCCCGAAGGCGGCCCGCGAGACGATCATCTCCGTTTTCCCCAAGCGGCGCTTTTCCATGGTCTTGTCCTTTCAGTGTTTGCCCTGGCCAACCAACGCAACGCAATTCTATGGCGTCTTCTATCTCGGCGCAAGCTTGCGCAGGAGCCGGCCAGAGTCTTGGATCCATGCGCCAGATGACCGGGCGACCAAAAGCGCCGTTGGATAGCATCCGACGCCTCGGTGGCCAAGCCCGCAGCGCGGGCTTGGGACAGCCGTCGGTTTGCAACCGACGGCTGCGCCTGCGCAGGACGCGCCCTAAAACGGCGGCACGCGGAAGCGCTCCACCACCCGCTCGTTCAAGCGAAAACCCAGCCCCGGTCGGCGAGGCACCTCGATCCAGCCCTCGGCATCGGGCACCAGGGGCGGGTCTAACAGCTCGGAGATGAGGGGTGAATCCGGGAAGGCCAGAGGGTATTCGAAATAGGGCATATTGGGCACCACGGCGGCCAGGTGCACCTCCGCCGCCACGCCCACCATGTGGCACCAGGCGTGGGGGATGCACAACAGCCCCCGCCGATAGGCGGCCTCGGCGATGGTCAAGATCTCGCTAATGCCGCCGGAGCGCACGGAGGAAGGCTGCACCACGTCCACCCTGCCCATGGTCATGATCTGCTCGAACTCAAAGCGGCCGGCAAAGCCCCAATCGCCCAGGGCGATGCGCGTATCCACGGCATCGGCCAGGCGGCGATAGGCCTCCAAGTTATCCGGCGGCAGGGGAGCCTCCACGAAAAAGGGGCGGGCCGGCGCGATGGCGCGGATGGTCTCCAGGGCCTGGCCCACCTCCTGCCAATGGTGCTGCATGTCAATCATCAGGTCGCGCTCCTCGCCGATGATGCGCCGCACCAGGTTGGCGATGGCCACATCGGTGGCCACGTTGACATGGCCGAACCCTCCCCGCCACTCCTCCAGCTTGACGGCGCGAAAGCCTCGCGCCACGGCCTGCCGGAAGCGCTGTTCCATCTCGGCCAGGTTCTCGCCGGGGGGATAGACCGTGGCATAGGGGCACACCCGTTCCTTGATCGCGCTGTGGCCTCGGGTGGCGGCGAAGGCGCGCCAGATGAGTTCGCACACCGGCTTGCCCAGGGCCTGGCCGGCGATATCCCACAGGGCCGTCTCCACGGCGCCGATGGCGGCCAGGGTCACGCCGCGCCGCCCAAAAAGGCCCGTCTCGGCGTACATCTTTTGCCACAGCCGCTCCACTTGGAGGGGATCCTCGCCCACCAGGAGCCTTTCCAGGCCCTCCCGGCAATGGATGATGGCGTCAATGACCAGTGAGGGCGATTCGGCCTGGCCGATGCCGCTCAGGCCCTCATCGGTGTGCACACGGACGATGGTCTCGCTGGCCCTACCGGGGTCCAGCAGGGCGATGGTCTCGATAGCGGTGATCTTCACGCTTTTTCTCCCTTCAAGGATCGGGCGAGCTGTTCCACCCGGCGAACATAGCCGTCGGCGTCGAATTTGCGCCGCAAACCGTTGGCGCTCATGGAGCGCACCAAACCCAAAATGGGGCGCTCGCCCCAGGGACGGTCGTGTTTACCGAAACACCAGGCCACGCCGGTGAAGCCGTTGGGGTCGCGCCCGTCCAACTCGTATTTGTCGTTGAGATAAAGGGCCAATTGATGGGCCTCTTGGGGGGTTCGGGTCCATTCGATGAGTTTTTTGCCCCAATACATGCGCATGTAGCCATGCATCTTGCCGGTGAGTGCCATCTCCTTTTGGGCGGCGTTCCAGTAAGGGTCGTGGGTTTCGCCCCGCTCCAACTGTTCGGGGGTATAGAGATACTCGCGGGGGTCTTCTGCGTGTTTGCACAGCGTTTGCTGAGCCCAGGCGGGCAAGCCGGCAAAGGTATCGTAGAGGGGATTGTAATAGACATAGTTCATGCTCAATTCCCGCCGCACGATCAGTTCCTCCAGATAGACCGCTGCGGACGGGCAACCGGCCTGGCGCACCTGCAGGGCGATCTCCAGCGGCGAGATCTGCCCGAAGTGAAGATAGGGGCTCATCTGGGAGAGCACATCCTGGGTGGGATCGTTGCGCAGCGCGGCATAGCGGTCGAGCTTGTAGGCGATGAACTCGTGGAGGTGGCGCCGGGCCTCGCTGGTGCCCCCGTGGAGACCGGTGACGGGGTGAACGGCGGCATCAACATCAAGCTGGGCCAGGATGGGTTGCCCAGCCTCCAAATCGAGGGCTTCCAGATCCCAATGCGGCGCCGAGATGACGGGCTGGGTTTCGGTCAGTGGCAGGAGGTAGGCGTCCAACCGCTCTGCGATCTTGCGCCGGATGGTGGCCGCGGAATATTCTTCCTTGGGCGAGGCCGTCTCCACCGGCACGACCACGTTGCTCTCCACCTGGATCAGCGGGCAGGGGATGCGCTCGGCCACGTGGGCATACCATTGTCTTTGCAGGCGTAAATAGCCGCGATCCACCACCACCAGGGCGGCCTCGCCCGCCAAATCCACGGCGCCCAGCTCCGGCGAGGTGACGCGCACGATCATGCGGATCCCCCGCGCCTCCAAAGCGCGGCGCACCTCGCGCAAGCCCTCCAGCATGAAGGCATAGTGCCGCGCATTGGCCCCAGGGAAGCGCGTGGTGAGGCCGAAAAAGACCACCAGCGGCAAACGCAGCTCGTTGGCCTGCAAGATGGCATATTCCAGCGCGTGGTTACACGCGGCGCGCTGGGAGGCCTGCATCCAATAGAGCACGTAGCGCCCCGCCTGCGTGCGGCGTTGGTTCAGCAGGCGAATGCGCTCAGGCTGGATCATCCGTCCCATCCTGTTTCCAATAGTCGCGGCCCGTGCACGGCGCGGGCATCTGGGCCGATTCTATCAGCCCGTCGGGGTAGGGGGCGAAGAAGGTCTGTTGGGCCAGATATTTCTCCTGGAAGCGCACGATCCAGGAACGCATCAGATGGTTGGGCACGCTGAGGGGCACCTGCCCCTGCCGAAAGCGCTCCAATGTCTCCAAAAAGAATTGCTTCTCTTGGCTGGTGAGTTGCGCCGAAAAGTAGCCCAAAGCGTGCATGAGCACGTTGATGGCCGAGGCGCAGCGCGGCGGGCGGGCCAGGGCCGCCCAAAGGTGCCGCTGGTACTCGGCCAACACGGTGGCCAAGGGGAGCTTCTCATGGTTGGCGACGATCTTGCCCAAGAGGCGCATCTCCTCTTGGTGGTAGCTCATCAACAAGAGCTTGTTCTCCGCCTGAAAGCGCACCAGCGCCTGCATCGTCGCCTCGGCTTTCACGGCGCGGAAGGCGGCCAGGGTAAAGATGCGGGTGAGGAAATGCTCACGGATGCGCCAATTGTTCAGCCGGCCTTCGTCCTCCACGGCTAAATGGGGGAAGCGCTCCCAAATGGCGCCGCCGAAAAAGCCCCGGGTGTGGCCGATGGCCTGCACCTTGCCCGGCCCCGGATAAACCTTGACTTCTTTGATGCCGCAGGAGGGCGAGCGGGTCTTCAAGATAAACCCATCCACCTCGCCCAGGGAGGCCAGAAAGGTCTCCACGTATTGCCGCGTGGCCTGGGTGATATCGCGGCCGGTAGCCGGCTGCACCAGGCGCAGCTCCCCTGCCATCTTGACCACGCGGATGGGATCGCGGGGCACGCCCAAGCCCAGGTCCACCTCCGGGCAGGGGGTGACGTACTCTACATGGGGCGCCAATTGGGCCACAAAAGGATCGGCGATGACCAGGCCATTGTACCGGCAAGGAGCAAACCCCAGACAACGGCTGGCGACGATGACCGGGCGAGCAAAAGTTCTCATGGTGCTACCCCCCTTGGCAAGATCGGACGGCGGCATTATGGCCCATTCTCCCCGTCAGGGCAAGCGTGCCGCGTTCTTGGCGCAAGGGGCTAGCTGTGGCATAATTATGGGTAGAAGAGAGGGACGATCGTCGGCGGTAGGAGCGTGGGACGATGTCCAAGTTCATCTCGATCATGTGGTCGGAGGGCGTTACCGAAGCAGAAGCCCAGGTGATGATCCACACCGTGGACCAGGTACTGAAGTGGCTCTATCTGCGGCAGCCCGCCAATCTATTCGATCCGGCCATTCGGGTACGCGCCTTTGGCACCTGGGTCATCCCCGCCTTGGTGCCCGATAAACCCTACTGGGGCACGCAGTGGTACGTGCAACAGAGCTATGACGAAGAGGTGCAACGGGTTATCGCGCCCGTCTTCTTGGAGCTGGTGCGCCGCGAACCCT
>DAOTZU010000241.1:0-4890 GCA_034433995.1 Anaerolineae bacterium | reverse complement strand
AGCGGCGGTAGAGGGATCCGAATCGGCAAAGGCGCAGATGAGGAGGGCCCGCTTGCCGGCCAAGCGTTCGCGCAACCCCTCTTGATCCAGAGCATACCAGCGATCCAAGAAGGCCTTGATCTGGGCGCTGGGTCCCCAAAAATAGATCGGCGTGCCCAGAACGATGACATCGGCCTCCAAAATGGCCTCATAAAGGGTCTGCATGTCGTCTTCCACATGGCAGTGCTTCAACTTGCGACATGCATCGCAGGCCTGGCAGGGGCTGATATCCAGCGCGCACAAGGTGTATTTCGTCACCTCCGCGCCCGATTCCTCGGCGCCCTGCAGCACCTCGGAGAGCAAAATATCGGTGTTGCCCCCTTTGCGGGGGCTGCCCATGAAGCCAACGACACGCATATTCCCTCCCCAAGGCGCTCGTGGGCGCCGAGAGCGACGCCCTATCTTTTCGCCAACAGGTCGGCCACCCATCCCACGCCCAGATCCTCAAGCTTGGCCCGGGTGGGCGCGGCGGTGACGGGGTCCCAGCCCATCAAGCCGTAAAAGGCCTGCAGGGCCGTCTCGAATTGTGCCATGGTGGGCGCCTTGCCCGCCACCGGTCCGGCCGGCACCGGCTCGGTGAAACGCGGACAGAGCCGATCGTCCTCCGGCCCGAACCCCTCGCGGGCATTAAAAGCCCGGGCCATGTCATAGGCCCGCTCGGCGGCCAGGAAAAGCTCCAAGACCGTGGTGTTCCAGCCGGTGATGGCAGCAATGATCTCGGTCTTTTGTTGGGGCGTCCACGCCTGGAACATGCAAAAGCCGGTCAGGTTGTTCAACGTGCGCCACAAGGTGCCATAGCGCACCATCCGCGCCTTGGCCACGCTGAGATCATCAAAGGGCAGCGGCTCCAAGATGCCCAGCGCCTCCAACTCGGCAATGCCCCCCTTGGTCTGGTAGCCGTTATCGTGGACGTTATGCATGTGGTCGGCGCCGGTGGGCGAGACGGCAATGCCCAAGGCATGGCCGTATTTTACCCGTGGATCGTGCATGGCCACTTCCTGGCCCTTTTGCTGCACCGCATAGCGCCACGCCTCGCCGCCGATCCGCTGCGCAGCCCGCTTGGAGCCGCCGGAGAGGAGCTCGCCCAGGCCCTCCCGACGGGCGATGCGCCGGACCATCTCCAACATGGCGGAGGCGTTGCCAAAGCGCAACTCCAGGCCGCCGGTATCCTCCAGGGTCAGCAATCCCCGCTCGAAACATTCCATGGCAAAGGCGATGGTGACGCCCGTGCCGATGGTATCCAGGCCGTTGGCGTTGCAGAGCTGGTTGGCGGTATTGATGGCCCGCAAGTCATCCACGCCGCAACACGCGCCAAAGGCGCCGGTGGTCTCGTATTCGGGTCCGCCGTAGCGCCGATCCACCTGATACTCGCCGTCGTTCACTTCCACAATCCATTTACAGCGGATGGGGCAGCCGAAGCAGGTATCGCGGCCCACGGTGTACGTCTCCAACTGCCGCTCCGCGGTGATCTTTTCCCAGCCTTCGAAAACGCCCTCTTGAAAATTGCGGGTGGGCAGGCCGCCGTAGCTCTGGTTGGCGCGCACCATGCGCATGGTGGCCAAGGTGTGAAAGACGGCCGAGCTGGTCTCCATGTAATGGTCGCGGAACCATTTCGCCAGCTCGCTCAGTTTGGCCTCATCGGCCACCGGCGGCCGTTGAGAGCCCCGCACGGCCACGGCGCGCAACCGCTTGGAGCCCATCACCGCCCCCAGGCCGCCCCGCCCCGCCGCCCGGTTCACATCATGGACGATATTGGCCAGCCGCACCAGCCGCTCACCGGCCGGGCCGCACTGGGCCACGCGGATCCATTTATCCCCCAGCTCCTGGCGGATGGTCTCCTGGACCTCCAACGTCTCCCGCCCCCAAAGGTGTTCGGCGGGGCGCAGCTCCACTTGGTCATCTTTGATCCACAGATACACCGGCTTGGGAGAGACACCCTCAAAGATGATGGTATCCCAACCGGCGCGTTTCAGCTCCGCCCCCCAAAAGCCGCCGCATTCCGAGCCGGCGAACCCACCGGTGAGGGGCGATTTGGCCCCCACCATGTGGCGCCCACCGCCGGCGATGGGCTGGCCGGTGACGGGTCCGGTGGTAAAGATCAGCTTGTTCTCCGGGCCCAAGGGATCCAGCCCCGCCGGCGTCTCCTTGAGCAAATAGTAGGCGATGAACCCCCACCCGCCGAGATAATGCCGGAGAAAGGTCTCGTCCAACGTTTCTGTGGTGATGTTGCCCGTGGTGAGGTTGACGCGCAGCGCTTTGCCCCAATAGCCATAGATCATATCGTAGGAGCCTCCGTGATTGTTATTCCGGGATATGAGCATGGGGGGTCAGCCCAAACCCCAATCCCTAAACCCTATACCCTCATACCGGGTGATTGATCCAGGCGATCTGGACATGCTCCTGGCCGTCCAGGATCACCTTGCAAGTGGCCCCCGGATCCAGAGCGAAACCCAGCTGGTCCAACGCCCGCCAATCCAGACCCAGCCAGCGCAGCAAGAACAATGCCACGGTGCTCTCATGGCCCAGGATGGCGATGCGCTCCAGGCCATAGGTGCGGGCATAGATCTCGATACGCGCCCACGCGGCCATCAGCCGAATCCACAGGCGCTCATAGCCCAGGCGGCGTTGGGCCGCCGTCCATGTGGAGACCAGTTGGCCGGCCGTTGGCTCGCCTTGGAGATCATCCAAGGTGAGGTCTTCCAACTCGTCCAGATCCCAGCGCACCAGGTCGGGCAAGGCGTCATGGATCGCGTCGGCCGTCTGTTGGGCCCGGAGCATGGTGCTGGCACAGAGGAACTGGATGCCCCACCCCCGACACGCCACGGCCAAACGGCGCGCTTGTTCCCGGCCCTCGGCGGTGAGGGCCACGGTATAGGGATCCGCAGCCCGGTTCAAACTCTCCGCCTGGCCGTGGACGAGAAGATAGATCTCCATGCGTTTCCTTTCCCTTGGATATGGAGGCGGCTTATATGGGCCGGCAGCGCAAAAATATATCAACAAATCCCCGGCCACGCGCCCCATTGTAACCAGGTCAGCCCACAACGTCAAGCGTACGGGCAGGAGATACTCCCCACATATTGGCAAGAAACAGCGAATGGTTGTAGAATAGCGCCCATCTGATGCTTGAGACAGATCGTGGCAAGCCTGTTCAGAGGGAGGCCCTCATGGATACATCGTGGTATGCCACAAGCTATCGCAAACTCTTTTTCGATTTTCACAGCCCCGGCACGGCGGTGGGCCTAGCTGCCGGTTTTGATGCCGAGCGTTGGGCCGAACGGGTGCAGGCAGCCAACGCCCAGGCGGTGTCGGTGTTCACCAAATGTGGTTTTGGTTATTCCTTTTATCGGCGCGGCTCCATCCGGTACGTGCATCCCCAGCTTCCCGAAGGGTTGGACATGCTGGCCGCGCAGCTCCCGGCCCTGCACCGCCGGGGGATCAAGGCCATCGGCTACTACCATACATTCAACAGCGAGCCCATCGCCCGCGACCACCCCGACTGGCTAGAGCGCGAAGCCGACGGCCGCCCGCGAGGGATCAGTTGTTGTCTCCTGAGCCCCCTGTTTGAGACATGGATGTTGCCCCACGTGGAGGAGATCGTTACCCTCTATGACGTGGACGCCATGTTCTTTGATGGCACCTACGCCCGACGCACGCCCTGCTATTGTGCCGCCTGCCGCGCCCGTTTTGCCCAGGCCACCGGTGGGCTGGAGCTGCCCACCGACGAGCACCATCCTGCCTGGCGAGAGTATGTGGCCTGGGCCTTGGCCGAGTACCGCCGGGTGCGCCAGGCCATCTGCGAGGCGATCCACCGTCACCGCCCAGGGCTGCCCGTCTCCTTCAATTGGGCCTACACGCCGCGCATGCCGGAGGTGGTGCCTACCGAGGTGGGCAACCTGGTGGCCGATATCCCCCCTGAGGACCAATGCTTCAACGGGAGCTACCTGGCCCATTACTGGGCCCTCATGGAGCGTCCCTTCGACATCATGAACTCGGCCTTTCTGCAGTGGTGGGGCGATTGGGGCTGCAAGCCGGCCCTGGCCATGCAGCAGGAGGTGGCCACCGCCATCGCCAACGGCGGCCTCACCTGGATCGGCTACCAGATGAACGAAAAATACGATGTGGAGCCCGCAGTGATGGCCGAGCTGGGCAAAACGTTGGCCTTTGTCCAGGAGCGCGAGCCGCTCTTGGTGGGGGCACAACCCATCCCCACGGTGGCCGTCCTCCACACCACCCAGGCGCACCTGGCCGGCGATCCGCCGCGCATCATGCTTGATGAGACCTCCCTCCGTGGCGCCCATCGCGCCCTGGTGGAGAGCATGATCCCCTACCACACCGTGCATGAGGAAACCCTGCTCCAGCGTTTGGACGCGTTCCAGGCGGTCATCCTGCCCGACCAGCGCTACCTTGCCCCAGAGCTGGTGGTGGCCCTGGAGCGCTGGGTGCACGCGGGCGGAGTGCTCCTCGCCACGGCCCAAACGGGCACGCTGGATGCTCAATTCCGCCCCACAGGACGCTTGGCTTTGGGCGAGCTTTTGGGCTTGCGCTACGAGGGACTATACGACCAGCCCCACGCCTACATTGAGGTGACCGATGACCGCCTGAAGCCCGGCACCCTGGAGATGCCCCACCTGGTCGAGGCGCCCTTCGTCCTGGCCCGCCCCGTGGCCGCCGATGTGCAGGTGTGGGCCAAGCTGCGTAAAATCTATCTGCGCAGCGATGGGCAATTCCTGCTCCGCTGGTCGCCGGTGGGCCAAGATTCGGGCTATCCGGCCATCACGGTGCGGCAGGTGGGCCGAGGTTGGGCAGTCTACCTGGCCGGCGAGGTGTTCCGCGCCTATCAGGTAAAGAATC
>DAOTZU010000240.1:0-14376 GCA_034433995.1 Anaerolineae bacterium | reverse complement strand
AGGACGTAAAGAGCAAAGCTAGCGGCCACCAGGACCGGCAAGACCCAAAGGATCGTCTCCTCCTGCAACTGGCGGAGCATGGAGCGCATCTCCGCCAGGGAAGGGGAAGCGTTCGGAGAAGCCATAGCTGACAAGATCGTTGCCTCCAGGAGCTATCCAGGCACACACAAAAGCTATTCCACCACCACCACGTCCGTGCCGCTGCGCCCAAAGGTCTCGGGGGCGTACATCTCCTCGGCACGGACCGGGGGGGCGACAAAGCGGCCAGGGGTGGTGGCGCGGGCCACGTAGGTGTAGGTGTGCACGCCCTCCCAGACCAGGGAGGCAAAGGCTTCGGCCCGCTCGTCGCGCAGGTTCTGGTGCTGGTACCAGGTCCAGCGCCACCACCAGTAGGGCGCAACGTCCGGGGCGTTGGGGTCCTCTGGGACGCTGCCGGTGACGGCCAGGGCCGGGTTCAAGGCCTCCAGCCCGGCGGGCAGCGGATCCACCAGGGCCACATGGTAGCGCCGCGTGGGCACCACCATGGTCAGCCGCACCCGCACCCGGGCCCCGGCCGCGATGTGCCAGACGCCCTCGGCATCGCGGCGCACATCCTCCGGCCTATCCACCGCCTCGTAGCTGCGGGTGACCACAAAGCCCTGGTCCATGGGGTCGAGCTGCAAACTGGTGGGAGCATAGCTCAAGCCCAAACGGTAATACAGGCGGCCGGGGCCCTCCTTGGCCAGGATCAGGCTCTGCGCGCCGGCCTTTTGGGCCAAGTAGTGCATGGGGATAACGGTCGTCCGGTACTCGGTGGTGCGGCCCACGAATTGGTACTCGGCCACGTACTGCTCGCCCAGCCAGACACGGGCCACAAATTCAGGCGTCTGGGCCTCGTAGGTATTGAAATAGCGATCCAGGGCCAAAAGGATGAACACGTTCTCCTGGGTGTTGCCCCAGCGGCCCGCCGTGCGGTGGGCCAAGAGGCCGCGGACGAGCTTGGGGATCAGGTCGCTCTGGGGATCCACCGCCATGAGGGCATCCAAAATGATGCCGTCGGTGCGCCGGTTGGAGGCCAGCAGTAGGTAGCCATCCTCCTCGCGGTAGCCGGTGGTGAAATTGGCCATGCCGGCCGTCTCCACCACGCGGTTGGCCAAGAAACGTTGAATCCGCGGCCCCTCGGGCGTGGAGGAAGGGGCCAACACGGCAAGGAGCCAACCCAGCGCGTCCATGTGGAGGTTCTCCACCCCCACCTCGCGCACCAGGCGACGCGCCCGGTCCAGATCGCCATCGTCCAAGAGGGAGCGGACATAGAGAGAATAAGCCGTGAGGGTGTTGCGCACGTCGGGCCCATAGCTTTGGGGATAATGGGACTCGATGCGGCGCAAATAGTTCAGCGCGGCAGTGAGCATCTCATCGGGGACGGCGAAACCCTTTTGCCGGGCGCGGGCCAAGGCGTGGGCCACGTGGATGGTGTGGAAGGGCCACGATTCCCGGCCCTTTTGCCAGATGGGAAAGCCGCCATCGCCGTTTTGCATCCCCTGGAGCTTGGCGATATCGCGCTCCACCGCGGCCACCAAATCCTTCTCCGGGGGCAGGCCGGGCGCGTTAAAGGCGCTGAGGACATCATGCAGGGCGGCGATGGCCAAGATGCGCGAGGCCAGTTGCTCCGAGCACTCGAATTTGTAGGCGGTGAGGTAGAGCACGGCATCCGTAAGGGCCTGCAACGCCGTGGAGGAGGTGCTGATCTCCAACCCGCCGAATTGGGTATAGACATTGGTGGGGGCGATGACGGGCTGGGCCAACACGCCCTCGTCCACCGTGCCATACACGGCAAAGGCCTCGGTGGTGGCGGGGGTATAGACGGGCAGCTCGAATTGGGCCGCATCGGCCCACACGCCGAATACCGCGCCCACCTGGAAACGCGCCGTGCCCGCGCTGAGGGTGCGCACAGGGAAGCGCACCTCCACGCGGTTGCGCGCCGGCACTGTCACGCGACGGCCCGCGCCCGCCGTCAGGACGATATTGCTGCCCCGCATCACCACCTCAACCGTCAGATCCGCATCGGTCTGGTTCTGCAGCACGACGGGCAGCTCGCATTGGTCGCCAAAGTTGAGAAAGCGCGGCGGCGAGGGGCGCACCATCAGCGGTAAACGGGCGGTGAGGGCGGATTCGCCCTTGCCATAGCGCTCCGTGCCCGCTACGGCCACCACCATGATGCGGTAACGGGTGAGGTTATCGGGCACCTTCACCCGCACCGAGGCCGTGCCGTCGGCATCGGTGGGCACGGCCGGCGCAAAGACGGCCAGGGGGTTGAAATCGGTGCGCACGCGGATGGCTTGGCCCTGGGGGCCCTCCGCGGCCCGCATCCTATCCGCCTCCAAGGCCTTCTCGGCTATCATCGTAGGGACGGCAGCGGGCAAGGCCATCCTTTCCACGCCGCCGGCCTCTGGGATGGCCTGTTCCAGGAGCTTGGTGGGATCGGTGAGGCGCACATAGCCCCGCAGATGATACTCCCCCACACCCTCGGGGCGCTGGGGGTAAAAGGCGGCGATGGGATCGGCGAGCTGATAGCCCGTCAGCGCCA
Source organism: Anaerolineae bacterium (assembly GCA_034433995.1). Lineage (GTDB taxonomy): Bacteria > Chloroflexota > Anaerolineae > UBA1429 > UBA1429 > DAOTZU01. The sequence goes on along the minus strand of DAOTZU010000240.1, from coordinate 11,810 downwards.
AGATGGCCTCATCCACCACCACCACGGCCAGCTCGGCCCCTGCCACGGGCGCGCCGGCGGCCTCCTTCACCTGCACATTCACCACCGTCTCGCCGCCCGGCTCCAATTCCTTATCGCGGGGCGTGGCCACCACCTGGAGGGTGCGGCTGTAGGTAGAGACTTGAAGGTTGAGCCGGCCGGTGGCATAGGCGGGGCGCTGGGGCAACCTGGCATCGGGCTCGCCCTGGCTATTGAGCCGCTGGGCCGCGCCCACCAGGTCCACCTGCACATGGACATTGGGTATATAGTCGGCCACGATGGGCACGCGCAGGATAGAACTCCCCTCCTCCAGGCGGAAGCGCTGGCTAGAGACGAGGCCATCGCGCTGCACCGTCAGCAGACCCTCGGCGGGGCTGAAGGGCGATTGCACCAAGATCTCGGCCACATCGCCCGGCTGGTAGATGCGCTTATCCGGGATCAGCTCCGCCTCCTCCTGCTCCACCCGCTGGATGGCCGGGCGCTCCTCGCCGCTGACCCAACAGGTGATCTGGGTCAGGTTGCGGCGGCCACGGTCATCCTGGATGGTGGCCACGATGCGGTAGGTGCCGCCTTCGGGGGTGTTGAAGGTGCAGCGGACCGGCTCCTTGGCCGAGACCACGGTGCAGGTCTGCTCGTCGGCCTCCACCTGCTGCCAACGGCCCTTGACCGGGGCCCACCTGAGACGGACAGCGCGCATCTCGATGGTCCGCCCGGGCACAGCGTTGCCATCCAGATCGGTGACGATGGCCTCAATGACCAGGGGCTGGCCGCGCTGGACAAAGGTGCGTCCGCTGCGTAGGCCCACATACAGCTCTGCCGGATGGACCAAGAGCCGGGTGGCGGCGGCCCACGCCTGGCGGTTCACATCCATCACCGTGGCCTCGGCGATGAGGTTGGCCGCTTGGGGCGGATCCAGGCCCTCCAGGGCGATGCGCAAGTGATGGGCGCCGGAGGCGTCGGTGCGCCCCTGGAAGGTGCTCACCTGGGTCTCTTGCTCCGAGGAGCGGCGGGCATCGCCCCACCACCAGGGCAGCCAGATGCCAAAGACGAAATCGTCCCAATTGGGCGGGGTAAAGGTGCCGGGTGTCGTCGTCACCCGCCAGGTCACTTCGGCATCGGGCAGGGGGCCGCCGGCGTAATAGTTGGCCGCGACGTGCACGGTGGCCTTATCGCCCACAAAATAGGGGCCGGGATCGGCCGAGGTGGAAACCTCGAACTCGGGCCGGCGGAACTCTTGCACCTGGAAACTGTGGGTATATTCCTGGCCCCGATAGGTCAAGCGGAGACGGGCATAGCCCAGGTTCATCGTCTTGGGGAGGGATAGCACCAAATCGAACCCGCCCAAGGCATTGAGGGCGGCCCCGCCGTTGGCCAGACGGTTGCCCTGGGCATCGTAAAGTTCATAGAAGACAGTTTCACCCTGCGCGGGCAAGAGCAACGTATCGCGGCCACGCTCGATCCGGGCCTGGCGCAGCCACCCTTTAACGTGCACCTCCTCGCCGGGGCGATACATCTGGCGATCGTCCCAGACGTACCAACGCAGCTCATAAGGGGTGGTGGGCCGGCGCCACCCGCCGTACACCACGTACGTCGCCTGGGGCAAGAGAGCCGCATCATCACCCTTCCGGGCGATGAGGTAGGCCTCCGTATCCTCGTCCTCTGTCTCCGGAAGCGGCAGGCGGGCGGTGCCATCGGCGCCGGTGGTGGCCTTGACCCCGCCGGGGAAGAGGGTCAACGCCACATCGGCCAGGGGCGCGCCATCCTTCAAAGCGTTGACCCAGGCGATGAGTTCCTGATCATCCTGCAGCACATCCACGGCGAGCTGGGTGACCGCGATCCAGACCCGAATGGTGGGTTTGCGTTCGTCCCGCAGGAGGGAGGCGACGAGGCTCTCACCCGGTTCCACGACCAACACCAGGTGGCCACGCCCGTTGGTGAGGAGCCCCTTGAGATCGATCACCGTCTCGGCCAATTGGTCCGGCTTGGCCTCCACCGAGATGCGCCGGTTCATCACCTGGCGGCCGGGAGGGTTGGGCGGCTCCTTCTCCCACGCGTTGCGCAGATACGTGAGATAGGCCGGCCAATCCTCCGGCGTGACGGCATAGGCCCGCACTTGCAAGCTGGCATAGTTGCGGGAATAGACGCTATAGGTGGGCGGGGCATAGGGATCCAAGACGATCAAGTGATCGCCGGGCACCAGAAGCGCCGGCTCGGCAGCGCCCACCTTGATGGTGACCACCTCGTCCTTGGTCAAGGTCTGGCCGAAGCGATCCTTGATCTGGGCGGAGAGGGTGACCTGATAGGTGGTGCGCCCCTGGGTGCGCCCGCGAATGCCGATGGTGTTGCCCGAGGCCCAGATCTCGGCGCCGGGCACCTCCGGGCTGATGCGCACCTGAGACGGATCAAATGCCTCCTCGTCCAAGGGGTTGCTGAAGCGCACCCACCACGGAGCCGTAGGCCGGCAATCCTCTCCCCAGCCACAGCGCGCCTCCACGACGCGCAGGGGGCCGTAGGTGATGAAGGAAAAGCCCTGGGCCGCTGCGGTGGTGCGCGGCCCCTCGGCGGAAGGGGTGCCGGGGCCTACGATCACCTCCACCAGGCTATCGTAGGGCAGAAGCTGGGTGGGATAAAAGGCCAGCCAGCGCCCCTCGCCCGCGGAGGCGAGGAGCCGGCGGAGTTCCTCGTCGGCCTGGAGATCCTCCTGGCCGGCCAGTTCCAGCGGATACGATGTATCGCCCACCTTCAGGGTGATGGTCTTGAGCACGGCATGGGGATCGATGCGCTGGTCAAAGACGATGACGATCAACGGCTTGCGCACCTGAGGATCGCCAAAGGGATAATGGGTGACGATCTTGGGCGGCGGGGTGGAGAAGGTCCAGCGCACCGTCTCGGCCAAGGTGCCGCCGGTGACGGATTGGGTGCCGGCGGGGATCTCGACGGTGTACTCCGTGGCCATGGGTAACCGTTCGCCGGCCGGTTCAAAGAGCAGGGTTTTGGTGCCCACCCAACGCCAGGCGCCGGCGGGCTGGGGCACAAGCCTGACGGGCACATCTTGGGCGGCGAGGTCGCCGATGGCGGTGAGGGGGACCATGGGCTGGTCGAAGGTGACGCTCACATAAGGAGCCAAGGGCACCGCGCCCTCGGGGCTGTAGCGCAACACCTTGAGGGGGCCGGCGGCCGGCGGTTCAGGCGCCGGCGCGGCCTCCTCCGGCGGGAAGGGCTGGACCACCGTCACCCCAGGCCGGGGTGGCGGCAAGCTCTTTTCCGGCAGGCGAAAGAGCTGGGTATCCTCCTCCTGGGCAGGGAGGGCCGGCAGGCGAGCGAGGACGCGCTCCACCTCCTCAGGAGAGAGGGCCTCTCCCTGGGCGATGGGCAACGCCTCCCCCACGGGGGGCCGCTCTTGGCCTTCGCTGAGGGTCACACGCATGGCGGGCATCATTCCCTCCTTATACGTTCGCGCCACGGCCAGCGGCCGCGGGGCGGATGGAGTGGGCGTGGGGCGCAGCGCCACCGGGGTGGGCGTGGGCCTGGGGCGCAGCAAACCACAGCCGGACGAGACGATGAGGAGCAAGAGCAGCAAATAGGCTACAGGGCAACGCCGCACATGAGGAGGCAAAGAAAAAAGAGGGCCAACCCGTCCAGAACGGTTCATGGGATCCTTCTCCTTGGAGCAAACCCAAGCCAGCGCAAAGAACTCTCGGGCAAAAAATGAGAGAAACTGTTCACCGTGCATCTCAGACGAGGAGATGCACCGTCAAGTTCCATCCGGCAGAAGAGAGAGACGTCTAAAAATATTATACATGCTCGGCCAGCGGGAAACAAGCTCCCGGCGGAGGAGGGTGTCGCGAAAATGCCCCGTCGGTTAGAAACCGACGTCTGGGGATGGCAAGCCCGCGCCGCGGGCTTGGCAAGCAGAGCCGTCGGATTCCATCCGACGGCGGACAAGGCCTTGACATGCCTTTTTTCAAAAACCCACAAAATTGTTCTTGACAAATCCCCCACCATCTGCTATTATCATAGTCACTAAAGGCAGAGACGCCCGCAAAGGGCGTCTTGTCTTTTAGAGGGAAGGTACCACGCATGATGGGACATCTTGTAGCGCTAGCTACGCCGGGGAAGCCTGCTAGGCGAAAGGAGCCCGCCAGGGCGGCGGTGGCGCCTTCGGGATAGTTGTGTCTGCCCCGGGTCGTTGTGGACAGGGCCAGCCTCTCTATCCAGGAAGGCTGGCTTTTCTGTTATTTGGGCGTTATAGTTAGAGATTGTTAAAGGGAGGGGGTAGCCATGCTCGAGTTTAACCGCAGAAGCAACACCTTGGAACAAACCGAATACAAGTATAGCCTGCAAGACGTAGATGAGCCGCACCTTTACCGACTGCTTTATAACTATAAAGAGGTGCCCAAGATTCCCTTTAACCACCGGCATGTGCCCATGCGGCCGCCCGACGAGATCTGGATCACCGATACCACCTTCCGCGATGGGCAGCAGGCCCGCGAGCCTTACACCGTGGAACAGATCGTCCAGCTGTACAAGTTCATGCACGAGCTGGGCGGCCCCAAGGGTTTGGTGCGCCAGTGCGAGTTCTTTCTCTATACCAAGAGAGACCGCCAAGCGGTGGAGGCCTGCCGCGCCTTGGGCTACCGTTACCCCGAGATCACCGGCTGGATCCGCGCCCGCCATGAAGATTTCCTCTTGGTAAAAGAGATGGGCATCGAGGAGACGGGGATCCTGGCCAGTTGCTCAGATTACCACATCTTTAAAAAGCTCCACATGACCCGTCGGCAGGCCATGGACCAGTTCCTCGGTGTGGTGAAAGATGCGCTGAGCCTGGGGGTGAAGCCCAGAGTGCATCTGGAGGACATCACCCGGGCCGATTTTTACGGCTTTGTCTTGCCTTTCGCCACAGAACTGTGTAAACTGGTGGAGGAAAGCGGGATCCCGATCAAAATCCGCGCCTGCGATACGTTGGGCTATGGCATCAGCTATCCTGGCGTGGCCCTGCCCCGGAGCGTGCCGGGCATCGCCTACGGCCTGTGGCACTATGGCGGGTTCCCCAGCGAGATGCTGGAATGGCACGGCCACAACGATTTTTATCGCGCCGTGGTCAACGCTGGCACGGCCTGGCTTTATGGGATCTCGGCCGTCAATTGCACGTTGCTGGGCATCGGCGAGCGGGCCGGCAACACGCCCTTGGAGGCCATGGCCTTTGAGTATGCCGCGCTGCGGGGCACCACCGACGGGATGAACCTGCGGGTAATCACCGAGATCGCCGATTATTATCGCAAGGAGCTGCATTACGACATCCCGCCCATGATGCCCTTGGTGGGACGCGATTTCAACGTCACCCGGGCCGGCATCCATGCCGATGGCTTATTAAAGGACGAAGAGATCTATAACATCTTTGATACCATGGAGATCCTGGGGCGGCCGCCGCGGGTGGGCATCAACCAGAGCTCTGGCGCGGCCGGCCTGGTCTACTGGTTGCGCAGCCAGTTCGAATTGCCGCCCGATTATCCTTTGGACAAGCGGGATCCGCGCTTGGCCCCGATCTTGGATTGGATCAAGAACGAGTACGACGAGGGGCGCGTGTCGGGCATCGGCGATGACGAGCTGGAAGGGGTGATCAAACGTCTCGCTCCCGATTTCTATGCCGAGCTGAGCCGTTTTCGCACGGCGTGAGCGGGCAAGCTACCCGCCAAGAGAGCTTGCGTCGGGTCTAGGGTCTGGGGGGCGGGGCCGAAATCGGCCTCATCCCCAGACCCTAGACCCTGTTTGGCCAAGGGGGCAATGATGCGTCCATCCATCTGGTCGAGTTACTTGATCGAGCTCAGCCCAGAGGAAATGGTGACCCAGTTCGCCGCCAAGGGCTGGGAGTGCAGCGAGCTTTCCGATGAGCACGGCGCGGTCCTGCTGCAGCGGGGCGACCCCGCAAAGGTGGGCCGCGCCTTGCGCCTTTTCGCCCAGGAGCACGGATTCTCCTTCCCCCAGGGGCATCTCTGGCTGATGGCCGATATCGCCGGGCCCGATCAGCCGGCCGTCTTGGACCAGCTCAAGCGTTGGCTCGATCTCTTCCTCGCCCTGGGCATCCGCGCCGGCGTGCTCCATCCGGGGGGTCACACCCTCTTGCAACAGGGGAACGAGCCGGCGCTGGTGCACGCCCGGCGCGTGCACGCCCTCCAGCAGCTTGCAGATTATGTGCGCGGTACCCCGTTCACCATCTGCCTGGAAAACGTGAGCTATGCGCCGGAGGTGGAGGATCTCTTGGCCCTCATCGAGGCGGTGGGCTCCCCGCATGTGGGCATCTGCCTCGACACAGGGCACCTCAACCTGGCCAGCGGCCAACAAGGGCGGTTCATCCGCCGCGCCGGGCCGCTCTTGCAGGCGCTGCACATCGCCGATAACGAAGGCCAAACGGATCAACATCTCATGCCCTACGGCCGGGGCACGGTGCCCTGGGACGAAGTGGTGTCGGCGCTCAAGGAGGCGGGCTACCAAGGACTGTTCAACCTGGAGATCCCCGGCGAGAACCGTTGCCCCCTGCAGGTGCGCCTGGCCAAGCTGGATTATTTGCGCACGTTGACCCATCTGATGCTCAACTCCGCCTGAGATCTTGTCCCAACGGCGGAGACATACTATATAGAGAAGCAAAGGGGAAACATGGAGCCATACTTGGACATTCCATTGCAGACCGGCGCGACCCTGCGGGTGCAGCCTATCACGCCCTACACCTTTCGCCTGCGGCTGCGCCAGGATGGGCGCTTTCGCGAGCCGGCCCTCATCCGCTACGGCATCTTGCGCAACGACCTCCCGCCGGTGACCTACACCGTGCAAGAGGGCGAGGAGATCGTCTCCTTGGCCACCAGCAACGCCACTTTGATCATCCAAAAGGCCGATGGCCGCTTGACCCTCCAAGACGGCTGGGGGCGCGCCCCCTATTTGCAGCAGACCGCCGCGCCTTGGTCCGACGAGGAGCGAGGCTTTGGCGCCGAGTTCGCCCTGGAGCCGGGGGAAAAGCTCTATGGCCTGGGCGATGAGACCCGCGACCGCATCCAAAAGCGCGGCCACCGCACCATGATGTGGGTGCGCAACGTCTCGAGCTATGTGCCCATCCCCTATCTGATGAGCAATCGCGGCTGGGCCATCATGGTGAACACCACGTGGCGACATTATTTCGACGTGGGCTTTACCCGCCACGACCGTCTCTCCTTCTGGGGCAAGCGGGGCGAGCTGGATTATTACATCTTTATCGGGCGCGACCTGCCCACCCTCTTGGAACACTATACCGAGATCGCCGGCCGGCCCCACCTCCTGCCGCTGTGGGCTTATGGCCTCACCTTCGTCTGCAACCAACAGGCGGATGCCAGGGAGATGTTGGACGATTGCCTCAACTTTCGCCGGGAAGGGATCCCCTGCGACCTGGTGGGCCTGGAGCCGGGCTGGATGGAAAAATACTATGACCACACCGTGGATAAAAAGTGGCACCCGGAGCGTTTTTACGTGCCCTACTGGGGGCCCAAGGGGCCCCACACCTTCCTGGGCGCGGCGGAGCGGTTGGGCTTTAAGGTGAGCCTGTGGCTCTGCTGCAACTATGACCTGAGCTATGAGGAGGAGCGCCGCGCCGGGAACCCCATCGTGGTCCGGCAGGTGAGGGCCACCGCGCCGTACCCCGACGATTTCGAGCAGGACCAGCACTTTAACCCCGTCTGGGCCGACCAGATCACCAAGCCCGAGGAGCCGTGGTTCGAGCACCTGAAAAAGTTTGTGGATCAAGGCGTCTCCGCCTTCAAGCTGGATGGCTGCACCCAGGTGGACGACCACCCCGACCGCTGTTGGGCCAACGGCATGAGCGATGAGGAGATGCACAACCTCTATCCCACCATCTATAACAAGCAGATGCACCTGGGCTTCAAAGAGCACACCGGCCGGCGCCCCATGATCTATACCTCCGGCGGCTACCTGGGGATCCAACAGTATTCGGCCACCTGGGCCGGGGATACGGGCGGCGGCCCCAAGCCGCTCATCTCCATGCTCAACCACGCCCTTTCGGGCCACGTGAACACCAGTTGCGATATGGATGTGTTCACCCCGGAGGGGATTCACTTTGGCTTTTTGCAGCCGTGGGCCCAGGTGTGCAGTTGGGCCTACTGGCGGCATCCGTGGCTTTTGGGAGACAAGCTCGGTCCCATCTTCAAGTATTATGCCCGGCTGCGCTACCGCCTGATCCCGTATCTCTATTCCATGGCCCACGTGGCCGCGCGGACGGGGATGCCCATCATGCGGCCCATGCCCCTGGCCTTCCCCGATGACCCGCGCTCGGATGAGCTCCTCAGCCAGTACATGCTGGGTGACTCCCTCTTGGTGGGCGCCTTTACCGAGGAGATCCACCTGCCCCAGGGCGAATGGGTGGATTTCTGGACGGGCCAACGTTACCAGGGGCCGCAAGATCTGCTCTACACCATCCCTGAAGGACGCGGCGGGCTGCTCTTTGTGCGCGCCGGGGCCATCATCCCCAACTGGCCCGATATGGATTATGTGGGCCAAAAGCCCTTGGACGCGCTGAGCCTGCACGTGGTGCCCGGAAAAAACAGCGCCTTCACCCTCTATGAGGACGATGGCCTCACCTTCGCCTGGCAGCAGGGCGAGGTGGCCCGCACCCTCATCACGTGCACCACCGAGGGACCGGCAGTGACATTGACCATCGCCCCGCGGGAAGGAGCTTACGCCGGGATGCCCGCTCGGCGCAGTTTTGAGGTCTGGCTTTACCTGGATACGCCTCCCCAAGGGGTGGAGCTGAACGGCCAGCCGCTAAAGAAATCCGACGTGTCCGGGGGGTGGCGCTACGACGCGGCGAACCGCGCCGTCCGCCTGGTGGTGGAGGAGGACCCGGCCCGGGCCAAGCCGGTTTGCGTGCGCTATCTCCTCTAGAAGGAAGGCGCCGGCGGTCTTTGCAAACAGCCACGGGCCGCCGGCGCTGTGGTGATGGCCTCTAGACGTGCAAGTCTTGCAGGCGGTCGGCGCGCTTGACCAGCGTGAGGGCATCCACCTGGGTAAAGCCGCGGGCGAGGTATCCTGTGGGGTCGCTGCGGCCCCACAGCTTGATCACCTGCTCATAGGGCGGGCCGGGCAAAACAAAGGGCGGGATCTCCTCGATATGGGCCGTGGCCTGGGCTGCGGTATCGCGGATCAGGTCGCGGGCGTCCTCCGGGGCCAGGTGCAGGGCCAGCTCCGGCCCCAGGCCCACCTTCACCTGGGCACCATAGATGCCGGGGATGAGGGCCCGCGCCTCGGCCATCATCTTGTCATCGCCGCTGACGAAAACGGTGGGCACGCCGAAACTCCCCGCCAGCGCCGCACGGCAACCGAACTCCCCCAGCTCCCAGCCGTTGATCTGGAACGACGCGATGGTCAGCGAGGAATAGGTGTGGGCCAGGTTGCCATTGCGGGTACCGGCCTTGGCGTGCTGCCCCAAGAAAAAGAGGGCATCAAAGGAATCATCTAACCCGGTGGGCGGCACCGTGGGCCCGTTGTTGATCAGCTTGGCCCCCCGTGGAAAGCGTTCAAAATCGATCGAGCCGCAGCCGTGGGCGTCCCACACCCAGATCTCGGCCCCCGGCGCCACCGACTGGATCCCCGCCACACACGCGCGCAGCTCCTCGGTCATCAGCCGCACGGCCTGAGGATAGCCGGGCGTATCCGCGCCGGTCTGGTTCCAGCGGGCCACGCCGGCCGTCCCCTCCAAGTCGGTCAAAATATAGATCTTCATGCGCATCCCCCTTTCCGCGTTTTAGGGACAAAATAACATGGACGAGGGGCCGGGTCAAGGGCAAGTGCTGGATATAATTTGCGCATTTCAGAGAGACATGCTATACTATTGCCCAAAGACGCCGCAGGTGGAAAAGTGGGCTTGAATCCCACTTTTCTTATTGTGGGGCTCTGGCTTTTGTCAAAGGGAGTGGAAGCGAATGAAGAGTGAGTTCGAGATCGCCATCACTCAACTCTGTGCGGACCGCAACCTCGCGCCCGAAGTCATCTTGGAGGCCATCGAGGCGGCGCTGGTTTCGGCCTACAAACGCAATTATGGCGCGAACCAGAATATCACCGTCAGCATTGACCCACGCAGCGGCCAGGCCCATGTGTATGTGACCAAAACGGTGGTGGAAAAGGTCGAGGATGAGCGCTTGGAGATCTCCTTGGCCGAGGCGCGGCTCTACAAGGAGAACCCGGCCATCGGCGACCAGGTCACCATCGAGGTGAAACCGCGCAATTTTGGGCGTATCGCTGCGCAAACGGCCAAACAGGTGATCATGCAACGCATCCGCGAGGCCGAGCGCGATTCGGTCTATCTGGAATACGCCGACCGGGCCGATGAGGTCGTCACCGGTGTGGTGCGCAACATTGACGCCCGCAGCGGGAACGTGACCATCAGCCTGGGCAAGGCCGAGGCCCTTTTGGCCAAGAGCGAGCAGATCCCCGGCGAGAACTATCGCTTCAACCAGCGGCTGCGGGTGTACATTGTCGAGGTGGAACGCACCGGCCACGGCCCCCAGATCACCGTCTCCCGGGCCCATCGGGGCCTGTTGCGGCGCCTGCTGGAGCTGGAGGTGCCCGAGATCTATAACGGCACGGTGGAGATCAAAGCCATCGCCCGCGAGGCGGGCTCGCGCTCCAAGGTGGCCGTCGCAGCCGCCCAGCCCGGCGTGGATCCTGTGGGCTCGTGCGTGGGGATGCGCGGCGTGCGTATCCAGAACATCGTGAACGAGCTCAACGGGGAAAAGATCGACGTGGTGGCGTGGTCGCCCAACCCGCAAGAGTTCATCGCCAACGCCCTCAGCCCGGCTAAGGTGGTGGCGGTATACTTGAACGAAGAGGAAAAGGCCGCCAAGGTCATCGTGCCCGATAAATCCCTCTCCCTGGCCATCGGCAAGGAAGGGCAGAATGCCCGCTTGGCGGCCAAGCTGACCGGCTGGCGCATAGATATCCGCAGCGAATCCGAGGCGGCCGCGGAGGCGGAGCGGTTCGCCGCGGAGGCCGCCGAGGCAGCCGCCCGCGCCCGCGAGCTTGAGCTGGCCCGCCAAGAGGCGGCCAAGCTCCTGGCCGAGGCGGAGGCCACTTTGGCCGGCGAGGAGGAGCCGGAGGCGCTGCCCGCAGCCGAGACGGCCCCGGCTCAAGGCCCCTTGCCCGAGGCAGCAGTGGAGGAACAGCCCGCCCCCGAGACGGCCCTGCCCGAACCTGCCTTGGCGGAGAGCGCGCCCTCTGCGGAGGCGGTGAGCGCGGAGGCGCCCGCCCCGGCGGAGCCGGCGCCGGCCCTGGCGGAGGAGCTTGGGCCCACGGAGGCGCCCGGCGAGAGGGAGCTCGCGCCCGTCGCGGAACAGGAAGTCGTTTGGGAGGAAGAGGAGCTCGAGGAAGAGGAGCTGGACGAGGGTGAGGGCGGTAAACGCAAAAAGCCCTCGGACAAAAAGAAACGGCAGCGCCTCTACGAATTCGACGACCGTTTGGGTCGGGTGGTGGCGCGGAAGAAGCGCAAGCCCAGCCGTATCAAAGGCTGGGAAGACGATGAGGATTGGGAGGAATAAGCTCCGCCTCACGGGGGTGGCCAGGAGATGAGGAAACAGCCCCAAAGGACGTGTATCGGGTGCCGCGGTGTGTTCAGCAAACGCGAGTTGGTGCGTTTGGTGCGCACGCCCGCCGGGGAGATCCTGTTGGATCCGACCGGCAAAGCCGCCGGCCGAGGGGCGTATCTCTGCCGCAACCGCGCCTGCTGGTTGGCGGCGCTCAAGGGGAACCGCATCGAACAG
>DAOTZU010000239.1:0-15404 GCA_034433995.1 Anaerolineae bacterium | reverse complement strand
GCGCCCATAGTCCCGTCCCCAGCCAGTGCACCACGAGCAAAGCCCCCCAAGGCCACCCGCCCAGCCCAAAAACCAGGATACTGAGCCCCACAACGGCGAGCAAGCCGCTTCTGCTGAGCAGGCCGCCACGGTAGCCCAGCCAAGCCAGCAGCGCGCCGAGCACGAGGCCCACCGCCAGTGCGATCACGTCGTTCACCGCCCCAAGATGGCGAGGACCGAGGGCCAAAGGAGCAGATGGATCAGCAGCGCCGTCGTGACCAAGAGATAGGCCCCCAGTCGTTCTTTTTGGTGTAGCCACCAGCCCAGCAAGGTGTTGACCACCCACGTGAGCCCCCCGATGCTGGGCAACAGCAACAGGCCGCTCTTGGCGGCCACCCGCTCCACCTCCCCGCGGAAGAAACGCAAGGGCAACCTCTCCGGCAAACTCCCATAGCGGCCCAACACCAGGCCAAAGAGCGCGGCGCTGGCCAACAGGGATAGGACGACCAGACCCAAAAACCATCTATCGCGCCAGACGGGCCAGGCCAACCACGCCACATGTTCGCTCCTTTGGGCCACCTCGCGCACAGGGCCCAAGGCCTGCCGCGCCTGCAATTCTTGGATAAAGGCCTCCGGCGCGCGGGGAGAGATGCCGTAACATCGGGCCTCGGTGACGATCACCACCTGCCGGACGAGGGGCTCGGTGCCATGCACGAGGAGCACTTGATCCCCCTCCATGCGCACGCGACCGACCAAATATCCCGGCCAGCCCAAGCCCCGAAAGCCCTGCACGACCTTGATCTCTGACCCGTGCAAAACCCGCTGCACGGCGGGCAGGGGGATGACCTCGCGCCGCAAACCGGAGGAGATGACCAGGGCATTACGATCCAGCTCGTAGCGTAACGTAATCAGGCCATACAAGCCATACAACAAGATGGCCAGCAAGGGCAAGCTGCAGAGGAGCAGCAATCCGGTCAAGAACGCGCCCAGCCCCAAAGGTTGCCTGCGCAAGCTCTCCAAGAGAAACGTGGCGCTCCCCAAAAGGGTGAGCAAGAGGATCACACCGACGATTAGGCCCAACGCTTTGCTGGGCTTCCAGAGCATCATGCCTCCAAGATCGTGCTTGTTTCCTGGCCAACGCGACCCGATTATAATCGCAGGCGGAGGGCACTGTCAAAGCGGTAAGCTACAGCAGCAGAGCTGGCGGAAGGCTCACGCGGTTGACGCGCTGGCCTGTGCCGCTATGATGGATGCCGGTTATCTTTTCACACGGCCGATGCAAGGAGGTGGCCATGAAGATCACCGAGATCAGGACGTTTCTGGTCAACGCCCAGCGGGGCCAGAGCTGGGATCGCCCACGGGGGCGGAACTGGGTGTTCTGCAAGATCCTCACCGACGCCGGGATCCATGGCGTGGGCGAGGGCGGGGGGTGGCCGGAGGTGGTGCGGCATGGCCTGGAGGAGGTGGCGCCCCTGCTCATCGGCGAGGATCCTTTTGCCGCCGAAAGGCTCTGGCTCAAGGTGTACGACATGCTCCACGGCCACGGGATCACCGGCGCGGTGCGGGGCGGAGTGATCAGTGCCCTGGACATGGCGCTGTGGGATATCAAGGGCAAGGCCCTGGGCGTGCCCGTGTACCAGCTCCTGGGTGGCAAGGTGCGCGACGCCATCCGCATCTATGCCCACGCCAACACCGTGGAGCAGGCTCGCGCCCTGTTGGCTCGGGGCTACACCGCGTTCAAATGTGGCCCCTCGCCCAAGACCTTGGCTGCCCTGCGCGAGGCGCTGGGCGATGGGGTGGAGATCGGTGTGCACTGCCACGGCGAGTTCTCGCCGGCGGGGGCGCTGGCCCTGGCCAAGGCCATCGAGCCCTACGCGCCCGTCTTTTTGGAGGAACCCACCCATCCGGACGATCTGGATGCCCTGGAATGGCTGGCGGCCAGGACCACCGTACCTTTGGCCGCCGGCGAGCGCCTCTTTTCCAAATGGGCCTTCCGCGACCTTCTCCAGCGGCGCGCTGTCGCCATCGCCCAGCCCGAGATCACCCGCATCGGGGGCATCACCGAGGGAAAAAAGATCGCCACCCTGGCCGAGGCCTTCCTGGTCAAGGTGGCGCCCCACGATGGTTCCGCCGGCCCCATCGCCGAGATGGCCAACATCCACGTGTTGGCCTCCACGCCCAACTGCATCTTTTTGGAGCACCTGGCCGACGATGTGCCCTGGCGCGTGGAGGTGGCCGTGGGGGTCATCCCGGAGAAGGAGGGTTACCTCCCCGTGCCCGAGCGCCCCGGCCTGGGGATCGACCTGGATGAGGCGGCCATCGCCGAGCATCCGGCCCCGGCTGTCGGTGATCTCACCTACCGTTTCCGCACGCCGGAGGAGATCCAACGCCACCGGCCCGGCTGAAGGCAGCTATTGGGCCTGCACCGTCTCGATAAAGGCCACAATGTTCTCTGGCGGCACATCCCGCGGGATGGCGTGGGTGGGGGCGACGATATAGCCCCCATCCTGGCCGATGGTGGCGATCATCTGGCGGATGATGCGTTTCAGCTCCTCCGGCCCCACCCTGGGCAATACTTGCTGGGTGCTGATGCCGCCGTAGAACGTGAGATGGCGGCCGTACTCCCGCTTGATGAAGGCGACGTCCATCACTTCGGGCTGGAAAGTGTTGAAAATATCCAGCCCCATGTCGATGAGGTCAGGGAAGAGCTCTTGGATCGCGCCACAAGAATGCTGCATGACAAACTTGCCCGCAGCCTTGCAACGCTCGTACATGGCCTTGACCCGTGGTTTGATGAACCGGCGCCACAGCCGCGGCCCCATGATCAGCCCCGTCTGCTGACCCCAATCATCGCCAAAGCGCACACAATCCACATCGAATTGCAAGAGATGGTCAATGACCTGGAGATTGTACTCCAGGATCTTGTCCAAGAGGTCATCCACGAACTTGGGGTGGAGGATCATGTCGGCCAAGAGGTTCTCCATCCCCCGCAGCGTCCAGGCGCGCTCGAACATGGAAAAGCCGATGCCCGCCACGCGGAACTCGTTGGGATGGGCGGCGATCATCTGGGAATAGAGCTTGGCGTTGCGCTCCAGATCGGGTTGGGGGAAACGGTAGCGAGAGAGGTCCGGTTCGGGCAGGAGATAGGTCTCCACATTGCCGATGTCTTTGTCAATGGTGCGGTTCCAGATGATGCCGAACTGGTCTTGCCAAAAGTTCGGGCGCACCTCGACGAAATAGCCTTCTTCGCAGATGGCCAGATGGTTGCCGATCTTGGCCTCGAAATCGGGATCTCCCAGATAGGCGGCAGTCTTGGCGCGGGCCTCGCTGGTCAGGTCGATTTGCCAAGGGGTCACATCGGGTTGGCGATGGGCCAAGGCTGTAAGAACCCGTTCACGCGCTGTAATGGACATGTTGATTGACTCCTCTGAAAATGCTCACCCATTTTATGTAAACACGGAGACACGGAGAACACGGAGAGGAACAGGAGATTCTCCGTGCCCTCCGCGGTAAGGGAACATCTTTGCCCTCTGCCGTGAAAACAGAGAACACGGAGAGGACCAGGAGATCCTCCGTGCCCTCCGTGCCTCCGCGGTAAGGGAACATCTTTGCCCTCCGCCGTGAAAACAGAGAACACGGAGAGGGCCAGGAGATCCTCCGTGCCCTCCGTGCCTCCGTGGTAAGGGAACATCTTTGCCCTCTGCCGTGAAAACACGGAGAACACGGAGAGAAACAGGAGATCCTCCGTGCCCTCGGCGTCTGCGTGGTCACTGCCGCGAATGTTCGGGTATCATTTTCAGCCGCAATGATAGGCCGTGGCGTCATGGGATGCAAGTTGCACTGACTTTATTGCCAGAGGAACTCGCGCACCTCGCTGGCCGGGCTGAGGGAGACGGGCGGCCGCTCCGGCGCCGTGCGCACCATCACCCGCACCTGCCAGCGAAAGCGCGTCGCAGAGCCCGCGCCGGGGTACAGCTTGGCCGGTACGCGCCAAGAGGTCGCCTTGGTCCAAACCTCTTGCACCAGCTCCTCCTGTTCCCCCTGCCAAAGCCGGACCACGTACCACTCCTGGCCATCGAGGATGCCCACGGAGGCCCAATGGAGCAAAATGCGCGCCTCGGCGCCGGTAAAGAGGCTCCCTTGGATCGGCCCCAGCAGGATGGGCGCGGGGTAGGGGAGCGCCGAGGTGGGGGCCGGGGTCAGGGTGGGCCGGCCGGTGGGCGAAGGGGTGACCGTCTGGGCCGGCGTGGGGCTGGCCACGGGCGTGAAGGTGGGCGCCGTCGAGGCTCGGGCCACTGCCGTGGGACTGGTCAAAGGGATGCGCAGCTTTTGCCCGATGCTCAGGATGGCGTTCAGGGAGATGTTATTGGCCCGAGCGATCTCGTCGGCAGGGACGTCATACTTGACCGCGAGGCCGCCCAACGTATCCCCCGCCTCGACGGTGTGGGTGATTTCGAATGCCCGCGTGGGCGCGGGGGAAGGGGTGAGGGTGTGGGTGGAGGGCACGGTCGCGGTCTGCGCCTGGGTCGCGGTGGAAGTGGGCGTCGCCGTGGGCCCCAAGCTCGGTGTGGCCAGCGCGGGCGCCGTCGGGCGGGCGGTGTAGGTGAGAGTGGGCGGAAGGAGCGCCTCGGGCACCTTGGCCAGCTGGTTCCAGGGCTTCAGCAGCCAGGCCGCGCCCACAAAGGCGAGGACGGCCAAGATCCCCAGGGTGATGGACCACAGGCTGGGCGTCGGCCCGGTCAGCTCATTCACCCGCTGGGCGCCACAGATGGGGCAGCTCTCCTCCCGGGCTGCCATCCGCGCCCCGCAAGCGGGACATTGCTCCGACTCTTTGCCCCAGGCCAGGTCGCTGCCACAAGCGGGACACAAGGTTGCATCCGTTTGGATGGCAGCGCCGCAGATGGGACATTTACTCCTGCGCGTGCTATCCGGCATGTTGCTCCGCAGAAGGGGCGCCTGTGTTGGGCACCCCGGCCACGCCCAGTTCCTCCGCAATAGGTTTCAGCGCCTCGATGACCAGGGCGATGTGCTCCAAAAGGTCCACCCCCAGCTCCTGGGCGCCCAGCTCGATATCCGCGCGGTTGATGGCCCGGGCAAAGGCCTTGTCCTTCCACTTTTTCTTGACGGAGCTGGCCGTCAAATTCAAGATGCTCTTATCCGGGCGCACCAGGGCGCAGGCGATGACGAAACCGGTGAGCTCATCCACCGCAAAGAGGGCCTTGTCCATCCAAGTGGTGCGCGGCACGCCCAGATAGGGGGCGTGCCCCTGGATGGCGGTGATGATCTCTTGCGGCCAGCCCCGCTCGGTGAGGATGGCCACACCGGCGGCCGGGTGTTCATCCAGGGTGGGATGCTGTTCGTAATCGAAATCGTGGATCAGCCCCGTGATGCCCCATAGCTCCTCATCGCCGCCGTACTTGCGGGCGTAGGCGCGCATGGCGGCCTCCACGGCCAGGGCATGTTTGATCAGGCTGGGGTTTTGGTTGAACTCGAGCAGCAACTTCCAAGCGTCCTCGCGTGTCGGCCTCAAAGTTCCCTCCTATGCCTCAAGGGCCTGAGCCTGCAGGGCAAACAGACGACGGATGCCAAGCTGGGCCAGGTCCAGCAGTTGGTTCAATTGTTCCCGGGAAAAAGGCCGCCCCTCCGCCGTCCCCTGCACCTCGATGAAGCGGCCTTCGGCGTTCATCACCACGTTGCAATCCACCTCGGCCCGCGCGTCCTCCTCATAGCAGAGGTCAAGCAGGGCCTCGCCCTCCACCAGGCCCACGCTGACGGCGGCCACCGGCGCCTGCAAAACCTCCGTGCCGACGAGGCCCTCCCGGATCAACCTGCGCAAGGCCAGCGCCAGGGCCACAAACCCGCCGGTGATGGCCGCCGTGCGGGTGCCGCCATCGGCCTGCAAGACGTCGGCATCCAGGATGAGCATCCGCTCGCCCAAGGCGGCCAGGTTCACCGCAGCGCGCAGGGAACGGCCGATCAGCCGCTGGATCTCGTGGGTGCGGCCGGAGGGACCTTTGGTCTCCCGTGGCGTGCGCACAGGGGTGGAACGGGGCAACATGGCGTATTCCCCCGTCACCCAGCCGCGCCCCTGGCCCGCGAGCCAGGGTGGCACCTCTTCCACGATGGTGGCGGCGCAGAGCACCCGCGTCTTGCCGCAGGTGATCAAGGCCGAGCCATCGGCAAAATCCAACACCTGGGGCGTGATGGTCACCGGGCGCAAAGCATCATTTTCACGGCCATCGCTGCGCATGGTCACCCCTTCAACCGCTGGGCCAGGAAGGCTCGGCCGGCGGCAAAGGCTTGCTGGTTCAAGGCGACGAAACGCTGGGGCACCCGCTGGGCGATGACCTCCAGCCAGAGCGCCTCCGGCACGTCCAAAAGGGCCGCAAGCGCCCCCAGGAGAATGACATTATTGATGCGGGCATTGCCCAACTCTTGGGCCAAGGTATTCGCCGGCACCAGGAACCAGCGTCCGGCCGCGCCGGCCAAGGCCTTTGCCTGCTGTTCGGCGGGGGGATAAAGGTCATTGCCCGCGCTCACCGCGACGGGCATGATGCAGTAATCGTTGACCAAGACGGTGCCCCCCGGCCGCAGCAGGGAGAGATAGCGCAGGGCCTCCAAGCGTTCCAGGGCGATCAGGTAATCCACCTCGCCCGCCGGAATCAAGGGGGAATGCACCTGCGCGCCCCAACGCACCTCGCTGGTTACGCTCCCGCCCCGCTGGGCCATGCCGTGCACCTCGGATTTTTTGACCTCCAGCCCCTGGGCCAACCCCACCAAGGCCACCACGTCGGCGGCCAGGAGGATCCCCTGGCCTCCAACACCCGTCAAGAGGAAGTTCGTCGTTTGGCTGGGACGTTGAGCGCTCATCGTGTCTCCTCCGCAGCTTGCAGTTGGGCCCGGAAGAGGATGGCGTTCACCGGGCAAACCTGGGCGCAGATCTCGCAACCGGTACACAGCAGGGGATCAATCGCCGTCTTGGGTTTGCCCGTCTTGGCGTAAACCTCCTCGCTGCGCTGGAGGGCCGGGCAGCCCACCTTGCGGCAGGTGCCGCAGGCGATGCACTTGTCCGCGTCCACCCGCAAGGGAAGATAGTGCCGGCGCGCCTCGGGCAGCAGGGCACATTCCCGGCGGGCGATCACCACCGCCGGCCCCTCCGAGTCCAGGCAGGCGCGCAGGGTGTCCTCCACCTGCTGGAGGTTGTAAGGATCCACCGTGTGCACCTGTTCCACGCCCATGGCCCGGGCCAAAGGCTCCAGCTCCACCTTTGGAGTTTCTTGTTCCTGGAGGGTATGCCCTGTGCCGGGGTGCTCTTGGTGGCCGGTCATGGCGGTGGTGCGGTTATCCAGGATGAGGGTGATGGTGTTGCTGCGATTATAGGCCACGTTGAGCAAAGCCGGCATCCCGCTATGGAAAAAGGTGGAATCGCCGATGACGGCGACATGCTTTTGTTGGATGCCCGCCTTGCTCACCCCGTGGGCCACGCCGATGCTGGCCCCCATGCAGCCGCAGGAATGGAGGGCCCCCAGGGGCGGCAGGGCCCCCAAGGTGTAGCAACCGATATCGCCGTTGACCACCAACTTGAGCTTGCGCGCCACCACGAACACGCCTCGATGAGGGCAGCCCGGGCAAAGCACCGGCGGGCGCGGGGGCAAAGGAGGCAGCTCCACCTGCACCCGTGGGGGCCGGCTGGATGCGGCCAAGAGACCCGCCTTGATGCCCCCCTCCCGCACGATCTCGGGGTTGAGCTCACCCACCAGCGGAAAGTACGTTTTCCCCTCGCAGGCCAGGCCCATCAGCTTGAGCTCCTCCTCGATCACCGGGTCCAGCTCCTCGATGACCAGGAGCCGCTCCACCTGGCGGGCAAAGGTGGTAAGGCTCCGCACAGGCAGGGGATAGGTCATCCCCAGGCGAAAGAAGGAGGCCTGAGGGAAGATCTCCTTGGCGTATTGGTAGGCCACCCCGTGGGTGACGATGCCCAGGCGCGGATCCCCCAGCTCCATGCGGTTATAAGGCCAGGTCTCGGCAAACTCGGCCAGGCGCAGGATGTGCTCCTCCATGATGGGATGGCGCTTGCGCGCGTTGGCCGGCACCATCACATACTTGGCCGGATCAATCCTATAGGCGGGCACCGGCTGCGGCTCCAGCTTGCGTTCGGGGCCGAGCTCGACGATGCCGTAGGAATGGGCGATGCGCGTGGTGAGGCGCAGGAGCACCGGCGTATCGAACTGCTCGCTCAGCTCCAGGGCGGCGGCCACCATATCCTTGGCCTCTTGGCTGGTGCTGGGTTCCAGGCAGGGCACCCGAGCGAACTTGGCGTAACGGCGGCTATCCTGCTCGCCCTGGGAGCTGTGCATCCCCGGATCATCGGCCACCACGATGACCAGGCCCGCCTCCAGCCCGGTGATGGCCGCATAAAAGAGCGAGTCGGCGGCTACGTTCAGCCCCACATGCTTCATCACCGCCATGGCTCTGGAGCCAGCATAAGCGGCGCCGATGGCCACGTCCGTAGCGACTTTTTCGTTGGGGCTCCATTCGGCATAGACTCCGGGCATGGGGGCCAGGGTTTCAAGGATCTCGGTGCTGGGCGTCCCAGGGTAGCCCGCGGCCACCCGCACCCCCGCCTCCCACGCGCCCCGGGCGACGGCTTGATCACCGGAGAGCAAACGTTTCAAACAGAACCTCCCTCAAGCAGGATGGTGTGCATCTGGGGGAAGATCATCTTCCTTCGCCGCCAACTGGGCGCAGAGTGCCTCTTGGCGCGCCCACATGCGCTGGCGCTCCTCCTCGGTCTCGTGGTCATAGCCCAAAAGGTGCAGGCAACCGTGGACGATGAGCAACGTCAGCTCTTGGTCCACAGGATGCCCCTGGGCCTCGGCTTGGGCCAGGGCAGTGGGGTACGAGATGATCACATCGCCCAAGTAAGGCGGCAGATCGGGCGGCAAGACAAAATCGGCGCCCTCGGCCGTGGGGAAAGCCAGCACATCGGTGGGACTATCCACCTGGCGAAAGGTGCGGTTCAGCTCCTGGATGGTGGCATCGTCGGTGAGGACCAACGTCATCTCGGCCGTGGTTTGACCCTCTTGTGTCAGGACGGCATCGGCGATCTGGCGCAGACGCTCCTCGTCCACCGGGTTTTGGGGGATATCGTTCTGCCAATGAATGCGCGCGATGGCCATGAATGCGCTCGCTGATCAAGGATTCGCCGGCAAAAGGGCCGGCTCGTCGCCCTGGCCGGCCTCGACGGCCGCGATGCGTGCAGCATAGACCCCACGGTAGCTGGGGGGAAGCATCAGCCCGATGCGCACCATGATGGCATCGGCCAACGCTTGGAGTTGATCCGTCGTCGCCCTGCCCGGAGGCTGGGGCAGGCGGAAGGGCCGGCCGATGACCACGTGGCAAGAGGGGCGCTTGAGGCGCTTCCAATCGCCGATGCGCTCGATGCCCCAGAAGGCGATGGGGACGATGACGGCGTTGGTGCGCAGGGCCAGATAGGCGACCCCCGGCTTGGCCCGTTGCAGCCCCCCCGTCTTGCTGCGGGTACCCTCCGGGGCCACGGCCAACACCCACCCCCGACGGAGCACATCGAGACACGCCTGCAGCGCCTGCCGATCCACCTCGCCCCGCCGCACAAAGATGACGCCGGCGGCCCGCAACAAGCCGCCGATGATCCGGTGTTCCTTGTATTTGTCGGCAGCGAGGGTCACGATCTTGTGGGGGACGGCGGGCATCACCGCGCCCGGATCGAACAGATGCAGGTGGTTGACGGCAAGGATCATCGGCCCACGGGGAGGCAGGTTCTCTTGGCCGCTCACCTCATAGCGATACAGGATGCGCATCAGCCCACCGATGATCCAGCGCATGATCCGATAGACCACCGGACTGGTCTGATAGGTTGCACGGAGGCATCTTTGGGCCGCCGCGTTCACGCTCATGGGGTGCAGATCTCCTGATTATCTCCCGGATATCCCTTGACCGTAGAAACACTGAGGATAGCCAAAGTATCCCCTCATCCTGAACAGATTTTAGCCCGACGGCGGCCTCGTGTCAAAGGAGGGTGTCGAGAGAAATGCCCCCCGTCGGTTAAAAACCGACGTCTGGGGATGGTAAGCCCGCGGCGCGGGCTTGGTAAGCAGAGCCGTCGGATTCCATCCGACGGCGGGCAAGGCCTCTACACGCCTTATTTACCCTCGGTGTCGAGAAAGGCCCCGTCGGTTAAAAACCGACGTCTGGGGATGGTAAGCCCGCGGCGCGGGCTTGGCAAGCAGAGCCGTCGGATTCCATCCGACGGCGGGCAAGGCCTCTACACGCCCTATTTAACTCCCTCTGTCAAAGAATTGGGATTCCAGCTGGGGCGCAAACTCGGCCACGAGGGAGCGCTCCAGACCGTTGGCCTGGACGATGCGCCGGTACACCTCTGCGCTGGGCCGGGGCCGGCGTTCCTGGGTGGCCGGGTCGAGGGCGAGGAGGCCGAAGCGGGCCGACCATCCGGCGGCCCATTCAAAATTATCCACCAGCGACCAAAAGTAGGCGCCCTTGAGGGGCACGCCCTCTTGCAGCGCCCGGTACATGGTGGCCACATGTTCCACCAGGAACCACGGCCGCACATGATCGTCGTTATCGGGCACGCCGAACTCGGTCACATAGATGGGTAAACCCCAGGCGGCAAAACGCTTCAAGCCCCGATAGAGCCCCTCGGCGGTGACCTCGCCCCAACCCTCCACGGCGTAGCGGGCCTGAGGATCGGGGAAGCGTCGGGTAAAAAGCTCTTCTTTGCGGCGCGGATCAAAGGCGACCAGATTGCGGGCGTAATAGTTGAGCCCCATGAAATCGGCCCATCGGCCGCCGCGCCGGCCCAGGTCCGGACCCAAGGGGAGGAGCAACGCCCCATCGGTGAGGGCCACCAGGATGCTCTCGTTAAAGAGATGGTCCACCAAGCGAGTGGCCCAACGATCCGCCCGACGCCGGGGCTCGGCCGGCTCAAAGAGCTGGAAATGTTTGGCAAAACCCACCTGGGCATCGGCCTGGTGGCGATGCAAGATCTCATAGGCCTGGGCATGGGCCTGGGCCATGTGGCGCAAGACCTTGCGCACCGCGCCCAGCCCGCCCCCGCCGGGCGGCCAGATGCCGCTCAGGTAGCCAAAGGCCATGTAGACCATCGGCTCGTTGAGGGTGCACCAGAAGTGGCACAGGTCGCCAAAGCTCTTTACCACCCGCTCCACATAGCGCGCAAACCAGGAGACCACCCGCTCGTTCTCCCAGCCGCCTTGCTCATAAAGCCACAAGGGGTTGGTGAAATGGTGCAGGGTGACCATCGGCACAAGCCCCAGGCCACGCATGTACTCCAGGATCTGGCGGTAACGGGCCACCGCACCTTCATCCCAAGCCCCCTCTCGGGGTTCCAGGCGGCTCCATTCCAGGGAAAGACGGTGGCTGTTCTGTCCCCATTGGGCGGCCAGGGCCAGATCCTGCTCGGCGGCCTGCCACCAGTTGGCGGCCAGGCCGCTGCGGCTGCCATCGGCGATGTGCCCCGGCGTCTGTTCCCAGGCCCACCAATCGTTGTTGGTGTTGTTCCCCTCCACCTGGTGGGCGGCGGTGGCAGTGCCCCACAAAAAACCGGGCGGGAAGGCCAAAATCTCCTGCGCGTGGGTGGTCATGGCCATGTTCTGAGCCTTTAGGGATAGATGCGCCCCAGGGTGCGGGGGAAGGGGATGGTCTGGCGGATGTGGCTCAGGCCGCAGATCCAGGTCACCGTGCGCTCCACCCCCAGGCCGAAACCGGCATGGGGCACGGAACCATAGCGCCGCAGGTCGAGGTACCACTCAAAGGCCTCCCGGGGCAGCTTGTGTTCGGCGAGGCGCCGCTCCAAAAGCTCCAGGCTGGCGATGCGTTGGCCTCCGCCGATGATCTCTCCATACCCCTCCGGGGCCAGCAAATCCACCGAAAGGGAAAGCTGGGGATCTTCTGGGTCGGGCTCCATGTAGAATGCCTTGCACTGGGCCGGATAGCGATGCACAAAGACGGGCTTGTCATATTGGGAGGCGATGATGGTCTCGTGGGGCGCGCCGAAATCCTCGCCCCAGGGCAATGCCTCCCCCGCCGCCTTGAGCATCTCCAGGGCGTCGGTATACGAGAGCCGGGGGAAGGGCGGCTGGATGCCCACCAACTTGCTGGTATCGCGCTCCAAAATCTTGAGCTCCTCCGCCCGCTCCTCCAAAGCGCGCTGGACGATATAGGAGACAAACTCCTCCTCCACCCGCATACACTCGTCCAGATCGGCGTAGGCCATCTCTGGCTCCACCATCCAGAACTCGATGAGGTGGCGGCGCGTCTTGCTCTTTTCGGCGCGGAAGGTGGGGCCAAAACAATAGGTGCGCCCAAAGGCCATGATGGTGGCCTCGTTGTAGAGCTGGCCGCTCTGGGTGAGATAGGCCTTTTCGCCGAAATACTGGGTCTCAAAGAGGGTGGTCGTGCCCTCGCAGGCCGCCGGCGTGAGGATGGGCGCATCCACCAGCAAAAAGCCGTGGTTATCCAGCCAATCGCGGATGGCGCGGATGACGGTGGCCCGCACCCGCATGATGGCCCATTGCTGCTGCGAACGCAGCCACAGATGGCGCCGGTCCATGAGAAAATCGATCCCATGCTCTTTGGGGGTGATGGGATAATCCTGGGCCAGCTGCACGATCTGAAAATCGGTCAGCGAGAGCTCATAGCCGCCCGGCGCCCGCTCGTCGGAGCGCACCACCCCCGTGGCGACGACGGAGGATTCCTGGGTCACCTCTTGCGCCGCGGCAAAGGCCTCCGGGCTGATGGTCTTTTGGAAGGCCACGGTCTGCATGATCCCTGTGCCATCGCGCACAAGGAGGAATTGCAGGCGCCCTTTGTCGCGCTTGTTGTAGAGCCAGCCCTTGAGGGTCACCTCTTGGCCCTCGTGTTTCGCCACATCGCGAATGTACACGTGTTCCGCCACGGTTGCGCCTCCCTTGTGTGCAGAAATGGGAACCTGGGGTTATTCTAATGGCCCTGGCCAGCTAGTCAACCCGGCGCGCCCATAGAGCCGCAAGCTTGGCCTGGAAGCGGTGCAGCGGAAGCACCCGGCCCACGACCTCGCGTTCCTCCGCGCTCAGCACGCCCAAGACGCGCATCCCCAGCCCGTAACACGCCAACCCCAACGGGATGGCCAGGAGGCCCTGCCGATGGGGCAGGAACACGAGGAGGGCCCCCAAGGGCAAGGCACAGAGGGCCTGCTTGCCGGCCAGCTCCAGCCAGGGGATACGGGCCAGATGGCGGCGCACACCCACATAGAAAGGAATGAGCAGCACCAATTCCGAGGCCACCGCCACATAGGCGGCAGCCATGAAGCCAAAGCGGCCGATGAGCAGCACGTTTGCCATCACGTTGAAGGCCAGGCCGATGGCAAAGGCGCGGGTGAGAAAGCGCTGCTGGTCCAGGGCGATGAGCACGTACTGGGTCACCGAGTTGATGAACCCGATGGGCATGTACCAGATCATCACCTTGAGAATTTGGGCAGCGTAGGGTAGGTATTGCGCGCCGCCCAGGAGGGTGATCAATTCTTTGGAGAGGGCCCAGCCCAACCACGCCCCCGGCACCGCCACCATGAGCAAGAGTTTCAGCGCCAACAGATACGCTTTATAGAGCGAGCCTTTGGCCTCTGCCGCGTAACGTGACATCAACGGAAAAAGCGCGATGGTGAAATAGGCCGGGATGACGCCCACGGCGTCAATGTACTTGTAAGCTGTGCTGTACCAGCCCACGATGGCCAGGTCCTTCAGGATCCATTCCAAAAGCAACACGGCTACCTTGAAGAACAGGGTGGCCAGAAGGTTGTTGACCATCAGGGGATAGGAATCCTGCAGCATCCTCTTTTGCGCGGACCAATCCAGCTCCAGCCGGGGCCGGAACAGCGTGGCCCGCAGCACCCCATAAAGGATGCCCATGGTGATGAGATTGACCACGATGGACACTCCCGCCAAGCCCAGATAGCCTGTGCCCAAGACCAACGCCAAGGTACCCAAGGAGACCTTGAGCAGCGTGGTGAGGGTGGTGATGCCGGCGGGAATCTCCATGCGTTCGTAGGCGGTGAACATGGCGCTCAGCCCAGCCGAGATATTGCCGGGCAGCAAGGCCACGCCAAAGAGGGCGATGGCGAGGATGGTGCGGGGCTCCAAGGGGGCCGTCCAGCGGCGCACCAAGAAAAAGATGGCCAAAATCGGCGCCGAGGCGAGGCAAAGGCCCAGACGCAACAGGGTGGCATTGGTGAGGTAGCGATTGGCCTGGGAGCGCTCTTTGGCGATCTCGCGGGTCAAGAGAGCATTGAGGCCAAAGTTGGTGATGATATCGAACCAGCCGATGATGTTGATGGCCAGATAGTAGGCGCCGGCATCGGCGGGGCCCAGGATGCGCAACATCAACATGGCAAAGGCCATGTCAATGATCTTGTTCAAGAGAGAGAGGCCGATGGGGGCCAGGGTGTTCTTGGTGACCCGTTTCGCCGGTTCCTCCTCCTCTCCGCCGCGGTAAAGGCGCGCCCAGGCCCAGGCCGCCAGCGCCAACACGAGGGTGATCCCCGCCAAAAAACAGAGATACAGCCCATATTTGACGCTGTTGGGCGAATATTTAAAGCGCACCACATGCCGCCCCGCCGGCACTTGAACAGCGCGGAAATTGCCATCGGCGCGGTAGATGGGCAGGTTCTGCTCCGCGCGGGCTGGATCCGCCGCCTCCGGCGGCCGGATGAACGCCAGCCAGCCGGGGAAATAGCTATCGGCCAAGACCAGGAAACAGGGCGCCCTCGCCTGCACCGTGAGGAGCACCTCGTTGGCCGTGTAGTGGATGGCTTCCACCTGCCCGCTGAAATCTTGGGCCTCGGCGCCTTGGGGTTGGGCCGGCGGCTCCTCCAGGATCACCACCTCCCGCGGGTTCAAGCGGCGCAGCGCCGCCTCCCGTTCCGCCCCATCGGGGATGACCACGGCCCGGGGCACCAAGAAGGCCCGCGGCAAGTAGTCGTCGTTACGATAGATGCGCACCTCGCCCTCATAGACCAGGGTGTAGCCTAGGCGGGCGATGGCGCGGGCCCCATCGGTGAGGACGTATTTGACGTTGAGCAGATCCAAGAGCGGCGAATCCAGGGCTTCGGGATGGGTCTCGATGATCGGCGCGATGCGGTTGTAGGGCAGCTCCACCTGTTCCTGGATGAGGCTCATATAGGCCACATACTGGCGGGGGATGATCGAGTCATACCCGCGCACATCGGCCAGGTCATAGATCATCCCGGCGTTGGCGTTAAAGGTTTTCTCGCTCCCGCCCACATAGGTGGTGAGACGGAAAAGCTCCGTATCGCTTTGCAGCCAGGCGATGGCAGGGGTGCGGTAGCCCACCAGTTTGGGGTCGTTGGCGGGGAAAAA
>DAOTZU010000238.1:0-3852 GCA_034433995.1 Anaerolineae bacterium | reverse complement strand
GTCCATGCGCTGGTAGGTGCTGGTGGATTCCTCGGCCTCGGTCTCGGCGGTGCCGGTCATGCCGGCCAGCCGGCGGTACATGCGGAAATAGTTCTGGAAGGTGATGGTGGCCAGGGTGAGGCTTTCCCGCTGGATGGGCACACCCTCTTTGGCCTCGATGGCCTGGTGCAGCCCCTCGGAGTAGCGGCGGCCGTACATCAGCCGACCGGTGAACTCGTCTACGATGATCACCTGGCGATCGGAGGAGACGACATAATCCCGGTCGCGTTTGAACAACACGTGGGCCTTGAGGGCGTTCTCTAGATAGGGAGTCAGCTCAAAGTGCTCCGGCGCATAGAGGTTTTCGATCCCCAGCGCCCTCTCCACCTTGGCGATGCCCTCCTCAGTGATGGTCACCACGCGCTGTTTCTCATCTACGGTGTAATCTATCTCGGGGCGCAAGGCGCGCACGATGCGGTCCATGCGCTGGTAGGTGCTGGTGGATTCCTCGGCCTCGCCGGAGATGATCAGCGGGGTGCGCGCCTCGTCAATGAGGATGTTGTCCACCTCGTCCACGATGGCGTAATAGAGCTCGCGCATGACGCACTGGCTCAGATCCCAGACCATGTTATCGCGCAGGTAATCAAAGCCGAACTCGTTGTTGGTGCCGTAGGTGATGTCGGCGGCGTACGCCTCGCGGCGGCTGCAGGGCCGCAGGTGGTGGTAGCGGTCATCGGCCGAGACATAATCGGGATCGTAGAGGAAGGAGCTGGTGCTCAGATCGGCGCCCGCGGATTGGATCACGCCGACGCTCAGGCCCAGAAGGTGATAGATGGGCCCCATCCACTGCGCGCCCACTTTGGCCAGATAATCGTTTGGGGTGACGAGGTGGACGCCCCGGCCCGTCAGGGCGTTGAGGTAAAGGGGCAGCGTGGCCACCAGGGTTTTGCCTTCGCCGGTCTTCATCTCGGCGATCTTGTTCTGGTGCAGGACGATCCCGCCGATGAGCTGCACATCGAAATGCCGCAGCCCGATGGTGCGGACGCTGGCCTCACGCACGGCGGCAAAGGCTTGGGGCAAGATCTCGTCCAGGATGCGGCGCTCTGTGCGGTCCTGTTCGGCCAACATCCGCTCGATCTCTTGGCGCAGGGCGCGGCGCTCATCATCGTCTTGCTCCCGGTCCAGCTCGGCTCTCAATTCGCTCACTTGGGCTTTAAAGTCGTCGGTGGCCTCGCGCAGGCGCGCCTGAAAGCCACGCGTGAGCTCTCGCAAGCCTTCGTCGCTCAGCGCCTGCATCTTGGGCTCCAGCGCGTTGATCTCTTCCACCAAGGGCTGCAATTTTTGGATCTCCCGCTGATGGGGATCGCCGGCGAGGGATTTGAACAGATTCTTGAGCATCTTGACCTTCTTCTGAGATATAGCCGTGGGCATATTATACCACAAAAAGGGGCCCGGCTTGCATGGCCGAATTGACCTCACGGCTGAACTCCGTTACACTAGGCCCATCCTATTGGGGGAGGCCGGTGCGGCATGGCCGGTCGTCACGCTGAGGATACTGTGGGAAGGCAGGTCTGGCGCAAGCTGGTGGCCGGGGTGCGCCTGGCCCTCATCGTGCTGCTGGCGGCGCTGGCGCTGCTGGGCCTTGCCGAGACGCCGCTGGTGGCAGGCCTCTTGGGCCGCGCGCCGGAGGAGCCCCCGCTGGTGGGCTTGGTGGCCGGCCATTGGCAGAACGATTCCGGCGCCGTCTGCGCCGATGGCCTACAAGAGGTTGAGATCAACCTGGAGATCGCCCGCCGCACGGCCTATCTTTTGCGCCAAAAGGGGTATCGGGTGGAGGTCTTGCCCGAATACTCTCCCAAGCTGGAGGGCTATCGCGCCGCGGTCTTTTTGGCCATCCATTGCGATTCCTGCGTGGCGAACCTCAGCGGCTTCAAGGTGGCCCGCCTGACCAACGCGGCAGTGCCGGAGGACGAGGATGAGCTAGTGCGCCTCCTCTCCGCGGCCTATGCCCAGGCCACCGGCTTGGTCTTTCATGCCGAGACCATCACCGAGGATATGCGTCAATACCACGCCCTGCGGCGCATCGCCCCAGAGACGCCGGGGGCCATCATCGAGCTGGGCTTTATGGGCGGCGATCGCCGCCTGTTGACCCAAGAGCAATGGCGGGTGGCCAGGGGCCTGGCCGAGGGGCTTTTGGCGTTCTTGCAACGGCCAAGTCGCTAGGGCGAAATCCTAGTTCAGTTACGGAGGATCATGGTCCCATGCGCGTCAATGGACAAGCGTACCGTACCGTCTGGATGGAGGGATCTGCCGTCAAGATGATTGACCAGATCCTGCTGCCCCACCGGTTCCGCATCGCCACCTTGCCCACCCACCGCGATACGGCCCAGGCGATCCGCACCATGTTGGTGCGCGGGGCCGGGGCCATTGGCGCGGCGGCGGGCTATGGCATGGCCCAGGCGGTGTTGGAGGCGCCCGACGGACCGGGCTTTGATCCGTACATCGCCGCCGGCGCCGAGACCTTGCGCCGCACCCGTCCCACCGCCCAGGATCTCTTTTACGCCGTGGCCGAGGTGTTGCGGGCGGCCCAGGAGGCGGGGAGCGTGGCCCAGGCGCGGCAGGCGGCCGTGGCCAGGGCCGAGGAGTTGGCCGATGAGAACGCCGCCGCCGGCGAGGCCATCGGCC
The DNA here is from genome assembly GCA_034433995.1 of Anaerolineae bacterium. Lineage (GTDB taxonomy): Bacteria > Chloroflexota > Anaerolineae > UBA1429 > UBA1429 > DAOTZU01. Next base: position 1,188 of record DAOTZU010000238.1, on the reverse strand, counting down.
GGCACGGCGCGGAGCTCATCCCCGATGGCGCGCGCATCCTCACCCACTGCAACGCCGGCTGGCTGGCCTTTGTGGATTGGGGCAGCGCCCTGGCCCCCATCTATATGGCCGCCCGCCAGGGCAAGAGGGTGTTCGTCTATGCCGATGAGACCCGCCCCCGCTGCCAAGGGGCGCGGCTGACGGCTTGGGAGTTGCGGGGCGAGGGGATCCCCCACGCCATCATCGCCGATAACGCCGCCGGCTATTTCATGCGGCGCGGCGAGATTGACCTGGTCATCGTCGGCGCCGACCGCATCGCGGCCAACGGCGACGTGGCCAACAAGATCGGCACCTACGAAAAGGCCGTCTGCGCGGCGGCCAACGGCATCCCCTTTTACGTGGCCGCCCCCCTGAGCACCATCGATTGGGCCTGCCCCAACGGTGAGGCCATCCCCATCGAGGAGCGCGGCCCGGAGGAGGTGCTGTGGATGGAAGGGGTGGATGAGCGGGGAGAACTAAGGCGGGTGCGCCTGGCCCCTGAGGGCTGCGCGGCCCGCAACCCGGCCTTTGATGTGACGCCGGCCCGGTACATTCGAGCGATCATCACCCAGGCGGGGGTCCATGCGCCTCAGGCGCTGCCCCGGCCGGCCTCATAGCAAGCGCCTTAGCGCACCGTGCGCAATTTTGCAGATCCGCCAAGGCCACCACGGCGCTGGCCCGCTTGCCCGGCGCCACCATCACCCGCACCCGGCCGGTTCGGGGGTGAGGGAGGAGGGCACGCGGAAGGACGCGCCACAGTAGGCGCACGTGAGCACCTGGCGGGGCGCTACCTCCTCGGCGATGGCGGCGCCACAATTGGGGCAGGAGAGGCGAAAGAGACGGTCCCCGGTGGTTTGTGCCATGATCTAACCTCGTGTGACGCTGGGGAGCTGGTAGACATAATCTTGCGGCGCCTGGCAAAGGCGCGGGTGGCGCCGATCCCTTTCGGAGAGGAGCGGATCCTGCACCGGCCAGGGGATGGCCAGGTCGGGATCGTCCCAGGCGATGCCCCGCTCGTCGGGGGCGGAATAGTAGTTGCTCACCTTGTAGAGGAACTCGGCCACCTCGCTGAGGACGCAAAAGCCGTGGGCGAAACCCACGGGGATGTACAGTTGCCGGTGGTTCTCTGCCGAGAGGGTCACCCCCACCCATTGCCCGAAGGTGGGCGAG
>DAOTZU010000237.1:0-6154 GCA_034433995.1 Anaerolineae bacterium | reverse complement strand
AAAAAAGGAGTGCTCATGTTGAAAACGGTAGATGTGCGTGAAGCTCAGGCTCGTTTGCATGAATTACTGGCCCAAGTGCTAGAGGGGGCGGAGTTGATCCTGACCGATGGTGATAAGCCCATTGCGCGCGTGGTGCCCATTACGGCGCGCGTGGCCGGCCTCCATGCGGGGGCGATCTGGACCAGCCCGGACTTTGATGAGCCTCTGCCAGAGGCTTTCTGGGCGGGTGGCCAATGAAGCTTCTGTTGGATACGCACGCGTTTATCTGGTGGGATAGTGAGCCCTCCAGGCTTTCCCCATGAGCGCTCGCCTTGTGTCAGAATCCGGAGAATCTCCTTATAGTGAGCGTCGTCAGCAGCTGGGAGATGCAGATCAAGCTTCAGTTAGGCAAGCTGAAACTCCAGCTGCCCTTAAAAGACATCATTGCTAACCAACAGAAAACGAATCAAGTAGCAATTTTGCCCATCATCCTGCCCCATGTCTTGGCTTTGAGCGATCTGCCGGTGCATCATGGGGATCCCTTTGACCGCTTATGGCATGAGCATTTGGTCGAAAGAAAAGTGACCTATATGCTCGATCTCCAGGGACAACTCATCGTCATTGAGAATGTGCCTGCGCGGGTGAACGTGGAAACGGGGGAGCAATTGTTTGCTCCGGAGACGGTGGAACGTTTGCAGCAGATTATCTGGCAGCGGCATCGCCCCAAGCGCATGATCCAAGTGCCCGTGTACGAATACACCTAGACGGGGTACGTCTGGGGGCTTGGATCGCCCGTGTTGGCTTGATCTGGCCAACGGGTCCCCCGGACAGATGCCTGATGGGCCTTGCCAGGTAAGGTCGTTCGCGCACTTGGATTCCGCCTCATCGCACCCAGATGGCCGCCCGCCGCAGCAGGTTGGCGTTGCTCACCACGGTGATGGAGCTGGTCGCCATGGCGATCTCGGCCAAAGCCGGGTGCATCAGGCCCAGGATGGCCAAGGGGATCATGATCAGGTTGTAGAAAAACGCCCAAAAGAGGTTTTGGCGGATCTTGCGGAAGGTGGCGCGGGAGAGCTTGACGGCGCTCACCACGCCCCACAGATCGCCCCGCACCAGGGTGATATCCGCCGCCTCGATGGCGATATCGGTGCCCGTGCCGATGGCGATGCCCACGTCGGCCTGGGTGAGGGCCGGCGCGTCGTTGATGCCGTCGCCCACCATGGCCACCCGGCCCCACATCCCTTGCAGGCGGCGCACCTCGGCCACCTTGCCCTCCGGCAGCACCTCGGCCACCACCTGGTCTATGCCAGCCTGCCGGGCGATGGCCTCGGCGGTGCGGCGGTTATCGCCGGTGAGCAGGGCCGTGCGCAGGCCCAGGGCGTGAAGGGCACGGACGGCCTCGGCGGCCTCGGGCTTCAGTGGGTCGGCCACGGCCAGCAGACCGACCAGCTTGCCCTCCACCGCGACGAGCATCGTCGTCTTGGCCTCGGCCTCCAGGCGGGTGAGCGCCTCCTGACCGGCCTCCGTGCCCACACCGGCCCCTTGAAGAAGCCGAGGGTTGCCGATGAGCACCGCATGGTCATCCACCCGTGCGCTGATCCCTCTGCCCTGCACTGCCTCGAACGCCGTGGGCGCGGCCAGGGCGATCCCCGCCTGGGCGGCCCGTTCCACGATGGCCTTGCCGATGGGATGTTCGCTGCCCTGCTCGGCCGAGGCGGCGTAATACAACAGCTCCCGTTCCGTCCCCATCAGCGGCACCACGTCGGTCACCTGGGGCTTGCCCAAGGTCAGGGTGCCGGTTTTATCGAACACGATGGTCTTGACCTCGCGCATGGTCTGGATGGCCGCGCCCTGGCGGATGAGGATGCCGTTCTCCGCGCCCAGGCCGCTGCCCACCATCAACGCGGTGGGGGTGGCCAGGCCCAACGCGCAGGGGCAGGCGATGACCAGCACCGCGATGGTGGCCACCAGCGCCAAGGTGAGGGGCGAGAGGGCGGGATCCACCCAGGGCAGCACCCCTTGGGCCGCCACCAAAATGCCCCTCAGCGAGCCGCCGAACAATAGCCACAGGACAAAGGTGAACGCGGCGATGCCCAGGACGATGGGCACAAAGACGGCCGTCACCCGGTCGGCGAACTCTTGGATGGGCACCTTGCTGCCTTGGGCCTCCTCCACCAGGCGGATGACCTGGGCCAGGAAGGTATCCGCGCCCACCCGGGTGGCCCGGATCTGCAAGAGGCCCGTCTGGTTCACCGTGGCGCCGATGACCGGGTCGCCCGGTCCCTTGGCCACGGGCATGGATTCCCCCGTGGCCATGGATTCATCCACGGCGCTCTCGCCCTGCGTCACCACGCCATCGGTGGGGATTTTCTCACCGGGGCGCACGATGAGCAGGTCGCCTACCTTCACCTGGGAGATGGGCAACTCGTATTCCCGCCCCTCGATGAGCACGTGGGCTGTCTTGGCCCCCAGTTGCAGCAACTTGCGGATCGCCTGGGAGGCGCGCCCCTTGGCGCTGGCCTCGATATAGCGCCCGGTGAGGTGGATGGCCATGATCATCGCCGCCACGGCGGCATAACTGGAGAGGGGCAACACCAGCGAGAGGGGCCCGCTCAGCCAGGAGGCCGCCGTGCCCATGGCGATGAGCACGTCCATGTTGGCATGGCCGTGGCGCAGGGCGTTCCAGGCCGAGCGGAAGGTGGCCCCGCCCGGCCAGACCAGCACCGGCAGCGCCAGGGCCATCAGGGTCACCTCCACCGCCATCATGCTGGGCCAGGCGATGTGGAACAGCATGTGCAGCAGCATGAGCACCATGGCCGGCCCGGTGAAGGCCCAAGCGCGCCAGAGGCGCTTGCGCGCCGCCACCATCTTTTGCACCTCAGGATCGGCCGCGGCCGCCTCCGGCGTCTCGGCCTCTTGGGCCACGTCATAGCCCGCCTCGCGCACGGCCCGGCGCATGGCCTCCAATGTGGCGATGGTGGGGAGGTACTCCACGGTGGCCCGCTCGGTGGCCAGGTTGACGTTCACCGTGATGACGCCCTCCACTTTGCCGAGCGCCCGCTCCACGTGGCGCACGCAGGCGGCGCAGGTCATCCCCACGATGGGCAGGATCGTGCGTTGCACCTGGGCGTCGTAGCCGCTTTCGCGGATTTTCTGGATCAAATCTCCCACCTGCACCACAGTGGGGTCAAAGGTCACCGTGGCCCGCTCGGTGGCCAGGTTGACGTTGGCCTCGGCCACGCCCTCCACGCGCTGCAAGCCGCGCTCCACCGTGCGGGCGCAACTGGCGCAGGTCATGCCCAAGATCCCCAAGGTGACGCTTTTTCGCTCTGTCATGGGTCCCATCCTCTCAGCCCGGCTCTGCAGTCATCTTTATCTTATACAAACAAACTAATTTTGTCAACAATAGGCGACTGGGAGGATGTCGCAGCAGACGTCGGTTGAGCACCGAGGTCTGCCGTCCGGCCAGCATAAAATTGGTGTAAAATTTGGCCCCGTGTTTTGGGGTTGAAGGTGCTACATGTGTATGAGCCATCAGCTCTGGGGATGCATTTTGTGATTTTCTATGCGCTTTTATCGCATGCGCTAGAACTTCTGAGCGTTGACAGAAACGCTCCAGCTGCTATAATCCCTGCCAGATTCCGCCGCTCCTGGAGCGCGGGCTTGACATGGGAGATCCACGGTGAAACATTGGCCTGCGGCATTCTGCATCTTGTTTGTCCTCCTCCTCTTGGGCGGAGCGGCGATCCAAGCTTGGGAGCCGGCGCCCGCGCGCCAGGCGGCCTTGTCGCCGGCCCAGGACGCCGAGGCTCTCTTGACGGCGACGCCCGCGCCTCCGGCCGGCGCTGCAGGGGCCATCCCACCCAATAGCCCCACCGTCGTCCCCATCCTTTATCGCTTCTTCGATTGGGGTAACGACTGGCAGACGTTGCGCCCCGAATGGGGACCCGTCGGCTCGATCCATTTCTACATGTGGGAAGATCTCAACCCCGCGCCGGGCGTCTATGATTGGTCCCTCATCGACCGTGAGCTGGAGAAGGAGCGCCGCCTCTCGGTGACGCTGCTCAACGGCCAGGTGATCTCCAAGCCGGTGGTCATCCAGATCTTTCCCTACATTTCCAGCACCAGCTACCCCGGCTGGGAGAACATCTTTTTCTACGATGCCACGCCCCAGTGGGTTTACGACCGCATTGACCAGGAGAACCCGACGAACCCGCGCCCCGTGGTGAACGAGCGCAAGGTGGGCTATGTGCTCTATGGCTGCGACAAGATGGCCGTCCTGCCCATGTACGATAACCCCACCTGGCAAAACGCCTATTGGGACCTCGTCCGCGCCTTTGGCGCGCGCTACAACAACCATCCCCAGGTCACCTCGGTGGTGATCAACACCGGCCTGGATGGCGAGACCCAACTGATCAAGGATTTCTACTGCAACTGGGATACCCTGGTGGATACCAACCTCCCCGGCGTGCGCTATCGCTTTGGCCAGTACGTGTACAAGGCCATGGAGGTCTATCGCCAGGCCTTTCCCAATAAGGCCATCTTTATCAACAACGCCCCCGGCGGCAGCGGGATGCGCAAGGCCACCTCCGATTACGCCGCCACCTTTAACCCGCCCATCGGCCTCAAGCATTCGGGCATGTGGGTGGACCTGGATAGCCACCAGGGTTACGGAAGTTTCGTCGGCTCGTGGGATATGATCCGCGCCTATTCCACCACCTTGCCCATCTGGCTCGAATCCCCATACGGTTTCGGCAGCGCGGAGCTGAAATATTGGGCGCTCTTGGCGGGGCTGCACTATCACCCGGACGCCATAGATCTGCACCCCGATTTCTTTACCATGGTCAGCCCCGAGATCCTGCGTTGGGTGGGCGCGCACCTTGGCCGCACCTTGCAAGATACCCCTTCGGTCTGGACGGTCCTGCGGGATAGCGAATATCCCATGCAAACCTGGAGCACGGGCGGCGTCTCGGGCCACATGGGCGATTGGACCTTCTGGCTCACCCGCCAGGACCTGCCCGAAGGCGGCACGGTGCGCCTTTGGCGCGAGGAGCTCCCGGCAGCGGCGCGCAACCACATCTATGGGCGCCAGGCCCGCCGCACCGATCAGGCCAACGGCCAGCGCTACATGTATTTCGATATCGCCGATGGCTATCCCTATGTGGGGCAAAAGCCCTACAGCGAGCCGGGGGGCAGGGTCTCCTACCTGGTCAAGGTGATCTTTGTCAATCGAGGCACCGATACGCTCTCGTTGGAATACAAGAACTATCGGGGCGAGCTGGTCGCCCAGACCCTGCGCAAGGGGGGGGGCCTTGGCCCGGCGGATACGTGGGTCTCTTTCACCTTTGTCCTCACCGATGCCTATTTCAACAACAACCTGGGCGATGGTCGGGCGGATTTTCGCCTCTCTTGCAACGGCGATGGCGACGAGATCGTCCACATGGTGGAGGTGACGGGCATCTGGGGGGCGCCGCCCCTCCCCACGCCCGCGCCGACGGCCACCGCGACCTCCACACCCACCCCAACCCTGCATCCCAGCATTACGCCCACGGCCACTGCGGGGCCCACCGCCACCCCCAGCCCCACCCCGGCCCCCACGCCCACCATCTTGCCCGGCGGCCAGCGTTATGCCCCGACCGGCGATACCTATCTTAGCCAATGGTATGCCACCACAAACTATGACCGCGCGCTCACCCTCGCGGTGCGCCAAGGGGATATCGCCACGGCCCTGCTCAAGTTCGACCTCAGCGGCCTGGATCCCCAGACCGAGATCGCCACTGCCCACCTGAACCTGTACGTGGCCAAGCGCAGCAACGCGGGGTATCTTTATGCCAAGGTCTATCCTGTGCGCCGCCCGTGGGTCAGCGCCGAGGCCACCTGGCAGCGGGCCTCCAGCGTGGCCGATTGGGTGCAGCCGGGCTGCAACGGCGAGGGGGTAGATCGCGATGCGCTACCGGTCAGCGCCCTCTGGCTGAACCAGGATAACGCCTGGTACACCTTTGATTTGACCGCGTTGGTGCGCGCGTGGATCGCGGACCCCAGCTCCAATTATGGCGTGATCATCAAGGGCGAGGGCAGTACGTCGGTGCAATACGAGTTTGCCTCGGCCGAGTACGAGAACCCGCTGTGTCGGCCACATCTGGTGCTCAGCTCCGGCCGGGTGACGCCTTCGCCC
>DAOTZU010000236.1:0-11050 GCA_034433995.1 Anaerolineae bacterium | reverse complement strand
GCCGAGCGCAACCCCGACCAAGTGAAGGTGCGGGTGCGCTATGTGCAGATCATTCGCCTTTCCTACTTGGTCTGCGCGCTGTTGCCCTTTGTGGTGCCGGCGACGTATCTGCCCTGGGCCCTCATCGCCATCTGGGCGCTGAAGACCTTCCCTGAGGCGGTGGCCATCCCGGCCTGGACGGCGGTGATGGCCAACGCCATCCGGCCCAGCCAGCGGGCGCAGATCAACGGCGTGCGTTGGGCGTTGATGAGCCTGGTCATGGCTGCCAGCAGCGCCTTCTTTGGCTGGCTGTTGGACCGCATCGTCTTTCCGCTGAACTACCAGGTGGTCTTTTTCCTCTCCTTCGCCCTGGCGGGGCTGGACCCCTTCTTTTTTGCCCATATCAAGATACCTGCCGGCACAGTGCCGGTGGTGAGCCGTACCCAGCATCTCTTGGCCCGGGTGCGCGAGTATTTCGGGCCGGTGTTGGTTCACAAGCCTTTCGGGCTTTATCTGCTCAGCACCATCCTCTACCGCATCGCCCTGAACATGCCGGCGCCCTTGCTCAGCCTCTTTTGGGTCAACGAGCTCCAGGCCTCGGATACGCTCATTGGCCTGCGGGGGACGGTGGGCTATGGCGCGCTGGTGGTGGGCTATGTCTTCTGGGGGCGTTCGGCCAACAGGTTGGGGCATGTGCGGGTGCTCACGTGGGGAGCCATGGGCCTGGCCCTCTATGTGCTTTTGACGGCCTTTATCCCTTCGGCCTGGTGGTTGTTGCCCGCGGCCGGCTTGTGGGGTCTGGCGGCGGGCGGGGTGGATATCGGCCTGTTCGACCTGATGTTGGCCTCGTGCCCCAAGGAGCGCCAGCCCCTTTTTGCCGCGGTCTGGAGCATGGTGGCCAACGGGGCCATCTTTATTGGGCCCCTCATCGGCGCCGCCCTGGCCCGCGCCACCTCGCTGCGCACCGCGTTGATCATCGCCGCGCTGGCCCAGGCCCTCACCACTCTCCCCTTTATCGCCCTGCCCAAGGATGTTTAGCTTCATCCCTGGCCCAGAAGTTGGGCGTTGAGCTCCTGCACGGCGCGCAGGTGGGATACAAGATCCTCGCGCAAGCGTGAGGGATCGCCGCCGTAGCCCATGCGCCTGGCCAAGAAGGCGAATTCGTCACGCTCGATGGGAGGCACCGTCAAGTCTTGGGCATTGCCCCGCACCATGCGCAGGGCGTCGATCAACTGTCGGATAAAGACGTACGCGGCATCGAGCCGGCGATAGGCCTCCTCCTCGAGGATCTCCTCCGCGCGGAGCGCCGCCAAGGCCTCGCGGGTGTTGGCCGTCCGCAAAGAGGCCCGCAAGGGGCCATGCCGGATCTGCAGCGCCTGCACCAAGTATTCCACATCCACCAACCCGCCCGGGCTGAACTTGGCGTTGATGGTGCCGCCGGCTACCAAATGGCGCAACTGGCGTTCCCTCATGGCGCGCATGGCGGCCAGGTCGGGCGGGTCGCCATTGTAGACAAAGGCATCGCGCAGGGCGAGGATCTCTTGCCCCAGGGTTGCGTCGCCGGCGATGGGCCGCAGCTTGACCAAAGCCATGCGCTCATATTCCCAGCGCGGCCCACCGGGGGCAAAGTACCGCCGAAAGGATTCCAGGGAGACGGCCAAGCTGCCGGCCTCGCCGTAGGGCCGCAGGCGCAGATCGAGATGAAAGATCCCTTCACGCCGGGCACGTATGGCGCCCAATACCCCTTGCACCAACTTTTCGTAAAACTCGGCCGTGCTGATGCGCTGGGCACCGTTGGTCTCGCCGCTACCGGCGTAGAGGAAGAGGAGCTCAATATCCGAGGCATAGCCCAACTCCCGGCCGCCACATTTGCCCAAAGCGCACACACACCAAGGACATTCCCGGCCATCCTGCAACAGGGGCGTCCCAAACGAACGGTGCAGCTCGCGGAGGCATCCCCGGCAGGCTTCCTCCACCACCACCTCGGCCAGGTCGCTCAGCTCGGCGGAGAATTGGCCGAACGTGGCGCAATGCCCCAAGATGTGGCGCAAATCCACCCGGAACATCTCCCGGTCTTTTAAGGCGTTCAACGCGGCGCGCCAATCCTCCACCGCCATGGCGGCGCGGAGCTCGGCCCGGAGTTGGGCCTTATCCTTGGCCTGGGCCAGCTCATCCACAGCGCTGACGACGGGGAACAGGTTGGCATACTGCATGCGCAGGAAATCCTCCCAGAGGAAATCGCTCACCCCCAAAAGCTGCGCTAGGGCGGTGAGCACCTCCGGACGGGAGAGAGAGGTCAGCGCGTCTGGCCAATCGGGGCGCAGGAAAAGTTGGCCGAGGAACTCGCGAAAGTGGAGCAGCGCTGCCTCGGGATTGGGCGATTGGGGCAAGAGATGGGTAAAATGCTTGACCAACACCGTGGCCGCGCGGAGTTCCCGCTGTTTCTCCGGCGCAGTGATCTTGCGGCCCTGGGCGTCGCAAAGGTAGAGGGTATCATGGACACGCTGGCCCACCGATTCCACGGTGACCTGGGCGATGTACAGGCCGTTCAGGGCCAAGGCGCTGGTGAATTCATACAGGAAGCCGATGGTATCGGGCGCGTCAATGATCAGAGCGGTGTAGCGCTCCGAGGCGGTATTATCTATGGTGATCTCCACCGGCTGCAACGTGGCATGCGGGATGCCCCAACCCCTCAAAGTTTCGGCCACCCGGCGGGCCAAGGCGCCGTGGGCAGCGTCATGCTCGCCGCGTTCCAAGAGGCGCAAGAGAGCGGCCAGATCCTCGGCATAGTGGACCCAGGTCTCTGGCGAAATGGTGGCCCGGGCCGGCTGCACGGTGAACATGTCCACGATCTTGCGCCGCGCGGCGCCTTCCGGCATGCTCGCCGTGGTCTCTGCCAGTGGCTCATAGGTAAAGACATGGCCATCCCGAATGCTCAGGCCGTAGGCGAAGAGGAGCCCGCAGATCAAAGAGAGCTCGCCGGGATAATCATAGCCGACGATGGTCACCCGCCAGGCGCCATCGGGGAGGAGATCTGCCCGCACCTCCACGGGGCGTTCCGGGCTCAAGCCAGCGGCCAGGGCGGCGTGCTGTTGAATCTCCTGGGAGGCGAACGTCTCGGAGTAGGAGGGCACCATGCGGGCCAGATGGCGCTCTGTGACGTGATTCAGGGACTCAGCTTGGGGCATGGCTGCCTCCTCCGGCGCCAAGTAATGCCGATACACTGCGCGGATGGCGGCGCTGTGTTCCTGGTAACGTTCCAGGAGACGTGTGCCCGCCTCCGTCCCGGCGAAACCCAGCCTTCGCGCCAGATATGCGATGTCAGCAGCATCATCGGGCAGGAGATGCGTCTGGCGATTATCCAGAAACTGCAAATAATGCTCCAGCGAGCGCAGAAACGTATACCCTTCCACCAGCACGCGGTAATCATCCGCTGCGAGGATCCCCTGGCCGTAAAGCCGGGCCAGGGCGTTCAACGTGTTGGGCGAGAGCACCTCAGCCTCTGCCGCGCCGTGGACGAGCTGAAGGTATTGGGTGACAAACTCCACATCGCGGATGGAGCCCACCCCAAGCTTGACCTCGCCCCAAGCCCGGCCGTTGCGGCTCAGCTGCTCCTCGATGCGTCGTTTCATTTCGTGCACGGCGGTGCGGGCCTCCTCGGCGGAGGCGCAAAGCAAGGGTGCGGCCCGACGCAGGAAGGACTGGCCCAGATCATCATCCCCGGCGATGACCCGTGCTTTGAGCAGGGCCTGTTTCTCCCACAAGCGGGCATGGCGCTGAAGATAGCCGAGGTATCCTTCCACCGAGACCACCAAAGGCCCCACCTCTCCCCAGGGGCGCAAACGCAGGTCCACCCGGTACAGGAACCCCTCTGCCGTGGGGCGGGAGAGGGCGCCGATGAGCCACTCTGCCAGCCGTCGGGCCCTCTCCGGGATGGCGGCTAGAAAGACCAGGTCCACATCGGAACTGTAGTTCAGCTCCTCGCCGCCCAGTTTGCCCAGGGCCAAGACGGCAAACCCTTTGTTCTCATCCCCAAAACGCTCGACGCCCAAGGACAAACACACGCGCACCAGGCTCTCTGCCAGGTGGGAGAGCTGAACCGTGATGGTGGGCAAGGCCAGCAGGCCCAGGAGATCACATGTGCCCAGGCGTAGCAGCTCCCAGCGCTGGAAGCGGCGCAGCGCGTCCAAACGCTCTTCCACCGTGGACAAACCGGCACAGGCCTCTCGGGCCTCGGCCACGAACTGTGCCACATCTTTAGCCTGGGCCAAACGACGGATCTCCCGCAGGCGGGGAAGGTATTCCGGGTGGCGCACCAAGACTTCGCTGAAGAATTGGCTGCCGGCCAAGAGGGTGACCAGGGTCTCCAACAGGCGCGGGTCGTCGGCCAGCTCGGAGATGAGGGCGTCGGGATCTGTGGCTCCTTGGATGAGCCGCTTCAGATTGGTCAGGGCGCGTTCCGGGGCCGCGGCGCGGGCCAGGAGGACCTGGAGGCCGGGCAGAAAAGTTGGTTCGCTCTTGAGAATCACCTGGCGAGGTCCTTCGCTGTTTCCGTCGGAGTTTGTATCTTCAGTATGCGCCACAGCCGGCAGGCCGTCAAACGGTGCGCCAGCATGTTGGCCGAGATGAAACGAGACCCGACAGGTCTGGCAAGATCTGTCGGGTCTCGGCGCGGCCAGCGTGGGCGCTAAACGTCATAATACAGGGTGAACTCGTAGGGATGGGGGCGCAGCCGCACCGGGTCGGCCTCCACCTCGCGCTTGTAGGCGATCCATGCCTCCAGGACGTCCGGCGTAAAGACGTCGCCCTTGAGCAGGAACTCGTGGTCGGCCTCCAGGGCGTTGAGCACATCGGCCAAGGATCCCGGCACCTGCTTGATCTGCTTGATCTCCTCCGGCGGCAGGGCGTAGAGGTCCTTATCCATGGGCTCGCCGGGGTCTATGCGGTTCTGCACGCCATCCAGCCCGGCCATGAGCATGGCCGCAAAGGCCAGATAGGGGTTGCAGCTCGGATCGGGCGGACGGAACTCGACCCGCTTGGCCTTGGGGCTTTTGGAATAGACCGGGATGCGGCAGGCCGCCGAACGGTTGCGCTGGGAGTAGGCCAGCATCACCGGCGCCTCAAAGCCGGGCACCAGCCGGCGATACGAGTTGGTGGTGGGCGCCACCAGGGCCAAGAGGGCCGGCGCGTGCTTTAACAAGCCCCCGATGTAATACTTGGCAAAATCCGAAAGCTGGGCATAGCCGGCCTCGTCGAAAAAGAGGTTCTTCTCGCCCTTCCACAGGCTCTGGTGAACGTGCATCCCGCTGCCGTTATCGCCAAAGAGGGGCTTGGGCATGAAGGTGGCCGTGAGGTTGTTCATGCGGGCCACATTCTTGACGATATACTTGTAGATCATGACATTATCCGCCATGCGCACCAGGGAGTTGAAGCGCATGTCGATCTCCGCCTGGCCGGCGGTGGCCACCTCATGATGGTGCACCTCGATGGGCACGCCGGCGGCCTCCAAGGCCAAGACCATCTTGCTGCGCACGTCCTGTAAGGTATCCGTGGGGGGCACGGGGAAGTATCCCCGTTTGGGTGGGATCTGCCCGCCGAGATTGGGTTTTTCTGCTTTGCCGCTATTCCACCAGCCCTCGACGCTATCCACCGCGTAGAATGACTCGTTGGTGCTGGTGCCATAGCGCACATCGTTGAAAATAAAGAACTCGGCCTCCGGCCCCCAGTAGCTCGTATCGGCCAGGCCGGTCTGTTTCAGGTAAACCTCGGCCTTGCGGGCGATGTAACGCGGATCGCGGCTGTAGGGCTGGCGCGTCACCGGATCATAGACATCGCAAATGATGGACAAGGTGGGCACTTGGAATACGGGATCCAGGAAAGCCGTCGTCGGATCCAGCATCAACAGCATGTCCGATTCGTGGATCTCCTTGAACCCACGGATGGACGAGCCGTCAAAGCCGATGCCCTCCTCGAACAGCTCGGCGGTGAGCTCCCGGGCCGGGATGGTGAAATGCTGCCAAATGCCCGGCAGGTCGGTGAAGCGCAGATCTACCATCTGCACCTCTTTGCCCATTTTGAGCACGTCTGCTACCGTTTTCATGATGAATGACTCCTTTCTTGCTTCCTGATGTAATCTATCTGCCGCCAGCTTCTTTGGTGGAACGGAGCGAAAATTGGATGCCCTCGTGTGGGCCATCGGGCCTGAAGATGGCGGCCAGGTCTCACCAGCGAAGCACCAGGCGATGCACTCATCCCCAGAGGAGGGCTAAAAGATGGCCAGATAGCGCTCCCATTCCCAGGGCGTCACTTCCAGCCGATACGCATCCCACTCGCGCAGTTTGGCCTCCATAAAGCGCTCATAGATGTGGGGCCCCAGCGCCTCTTGGACCACAGTGTCCTTCTCCAGTTCTTCCAGGGCCTCTTTCAGCGAGCCGGGCAGGGTCGCCAAGCTCTTGCGCGCCCAAGCGGATTCGAACAGGTTCTCCTCCGTGGGGCTGGGCAAGGGCAGATCGTTGATAATCCCATCCAGCCCACACTTTAACATCACAGCAAAGGCTAGATAAGGGTTGCAGCTCGGATCAGGGCAGCGCAGCTCCAAACGGGTGCCCTCCGGATTGGTGGCTCTGGGCACCCGGATCAGCGCTGACCGATTGATGCGTGCCCAACTGATGTACACCGGAGCCTCGTAGCCCGGCACCAAGCGCTTGTACGAATTGACCAGCGGCGCCAATACCGCCGTCATCCCCCGCGCGTGCTTGAGCTGGCCGGCCAGGAACTGCTTGGCCACCTTGGACAGGCCGTAGGGGTCCTGCGGATCGGCAAAGGCGTTCTTGCCCGTGCGGAGATCGGCCAAGCTCTGGTGCACGTGCATCCCCGAGCCGGCGATGCCCGTCACCGGTTTCGGCATAAAGGTGGCGTGGAGCCCGTGCTGCGCCGCGATGGCCTTGAAGACAAACTTTAGTGTGATGGTGTTGTCGGCGTTGGTGAGGGCGTTGCCATAGTGAAAGTCTATCTCGTGCTGGCCGGGGGCGCATTCGTGATGCCCCGCCTCCACCTCGATGCCGAAAGCTTCCATGGCGTTCATCATGTCGTCACGCACCAGGGTGCCGCGATCCGCCGTGGCGTCGAAATAGCCCGCCTCGTCGTGGGTCACCTTGGGTAGAGGGCGGCCCTTTTCGTCGGTCTCGAACAAAAAGAACTCTAGTTCGGGGCCTGTGCGGTATTCATAGCCCAGGGCCTGCGCCTCCTCCATCACCCGGGCCAGGGCCGTCCGCGGCGCGCCGATGAAGCGTTCACCGTCGGTGGTGTACACGTCGCAGATCAGCCGGGCCGTGGTGTGGGTCTCGTTCTGCCACGGGATGATGGCAAAGGTGTTCAGGTCGGGCTTGAGCAGCATGTCGCTCTCGCTGATGCGCACGAACCCCTCGATGGAGGAACCATCGAACCAGATCCCCTCCTCCAATAGCCGGGGCAACTGGCTCACCGGCATGGTCACACTTTTGACCATGCCCACGATATCGCTGAACTGCAGGTTGATAAAGCGCACATTGCGCTCGGCGACCATCGCCATGATGGACTCGGGGGTGTTCACTACCATGTGTGTCACTCCTGTGCGTAAGATGGTTGTGACCACCGCGAGTCTCCAGCGCCCGTGTAAGGCGTTATCCGCCCTCTCTTCAAGCGACATTGTACCACGCGGTGGTGAGCAATATATCCTCTGCTATGCACAAGAAAGAACCAACTTCTGTTGTGCATCTTGCCCAAACTAACCGGTGAGATGATAGATCTTGAGCGCAACCTGCAAGGCCAGGCGCACCTCGGCATCGTTGAGGTCCAGCCCGGTGATCTCCATGATACGCTGCAATCGGTAATTGAGCGTGTTGCGATGGATGTACAGCGCCCTGGCGGTCTGGCTGGCATTGGCGTTCTGTTCAAAAAAGATCTCCAAGGTATGTACCAACTCGGTGTTGTGGGTCTGGTCGTAGCGGACGAGGGGCTCCAAGGTCTCTTGGTAAAAACGTTTGACCTCATCCCGCGCCCGCAGGCCGGCCAAAAGGCGATAGAGACCCAACTCCTCATAAAAATAGGGGCTGGGTCGGTCGCCGATGCGCTGGCCCAATTCCCAGGAATCCATCGCCTGGGGGATGGCCTGGCGCAACCCCTCCAGCCCGATCAACACCCGGCTGACCCCCACACTGCACCGGCCGGCAGATTCTTGGGCCAAAGCTTCTTGCAGCCAAAAACGCGCGCGCTGTTCCCCCACAGCAGGGCCCAAAGAACACAAGAGCAGGAGGTACCGCCGGTAGAAGACGATGAGCGTGCCGACCTCATCGCGCTGGGCGAGCCATTGGAGATCGCGGGCCAGGTCGCGGCAGGCAGCGCCGGGGGCATCCTCGCGGGGGGCGGCCAGGGCCAAGACCACGTGGCGCCGGGCCGGGGAGATGTCATAGCCCAGGCGTTGGCAGCGGGCCGCCAAGGCCTCCTCATCCTCGCCGCGGAGGATCTGTTCCACCAGGTCGATCCCCAGGCGTTCCTCGGTCTCTTGGCGCACCAAACCCTGCAACATCTCTACGCCGCAGAGCTCCGCCGCCTGACGGGCATGGATCAGCTCCAGGGGGGTGCAGCGCGGCTTGCTATGATGTACCACCAAACGGCCCAAGGTACGCCCGCCGAAGGTGATGGGCAGCTCCATCTGGGCGGGGCGGGAGGAGGCGGCGGTGGGGCGTTCCTGCGGGCGCACCCCTGGAGCGCTTGTGGCGATCACCTTTTGGCCCGGGTCCAGAATCTTGGCCTCGCCACCGGCCACCTGGGCCAACTCTGTCAACACCGCTTGCAGCCCGCCGCGCGCCAATAATTGCTGCAAGTGCTGACGGACCTCCCGTTCCCGCAGGGCAAGCTGTCCCTCCACATCCACCAAGGTGCGCAAAATATCCCGCTCCACCTGGCGCAGATCCGCCCCAGGCGGCAAACAGAGCACGGGGAAAAAGAGGGCATCGGCCAGGGCAACATCTGCAGCGGCAAGGGGCGCAGCCACCACCAGACCGGCGGCCTCGATGCGCTCCAGCTCCTCGATCAGGTAGCGGGGAGTCACCCGGTTATCCAGGCGCTGGGCCAGGTCCAACCGCGCCAAGACCAGGTAGCCCTTTTCCAGCGCGCCGAACAAGGGCAGGGTGGCTCGCAGCGCGGCGACCCATTCCACCCGCCGGCAGAGGCCCGCCTCGCCGGCGATCACCTTGGCGCCGGCGGGCAGGGCGAGCTGCCAGATCTCGCCCACAGTGAGGTGGGTCTCAGGTTTGGCTTCGGGCATGGACCTTCACCCGGTTGCGCCAGTGTTCCTGCAGGCTGGTGACCTCCAAGCGGCCCGCGCGCAGGGCGGCGATGGCCTGGGTGGCGGCGTGGGCGGCGGAAAGGGTGGTGAGCACCGGCACGCCGTGGGCGATGGCCGCCTGGCGCAAGGCGTGCTCATCGCTGAAAGAACGCCCCCCCAAGGGGGTGTTGATCACCAGATCGATATCGCCGTTGATGATCATATCCACGCCGTTGGGGCGCCCCTCGCTCACCTTGAGGACGGTGGCCACCGGCAGCCCATGGGCGCGCAGGAACGCCGCCGTGCCGGCGGTGGCGCGCAGGGCAAAGCCCATCCGGTGTAGCTCCTGGGCGATGGGCAATAGGTTGCGCTTGTCGCGGTCGTTCACACTGAGAAAGACGGTGCCAGAGGTGGGCAAAGCGTTGCCGGCGGCCATCTGGGCCTTGGCAAAGGCCATGCCAAAACTCTTGTCCATGCCCATCACCTCGCCGGTGCTGCGCATCTCGGGCCCCAAGATGGCCGGCTCGTTGGGGAATTTGATAAAGGGCAATACCACCTCTTTGCAGAAATGCCCCTCCAGAAGCGGCTCGTCGGGGATATCCATCTCGGCCAAGCGTTTGCCGCTGATGATCTGGCAGGCCACCCGTACCCACGAGATCCCCGTGGCCTTGCTCACGTAAGGCACCGTGCGCGAGGCGCGGGGGTTGGCCTCCAATACATACACCACGCCATCCTTCATGGCGTATTGCACGTTCAAGCAGCCCACGGTGTGCAGCTCGCGGGCCAGGATGCGGGTGTAGCGGCGCAGGGTCTCCAGGGCCTCCTCGCTGACCATCACCGTGGGGATGACGCAGGCGCTATCGCCGGAGTGGACGCCGGCCAGCTCGATCTGCTCCATGATGGCGGCGATGCGCACATCCTCGCCATCGCTCACGCAATCCACGTCCATCTCAAAGGCATCTTCCAGGAAGCGGTCAATGAGGATGGGCGTATCCTCCGCCACTTGCACGGCGGAGCGGATGTAATGTTCCAGATCCTGGCGGTTATAGACGATGGCCATGGCCCGCCCACCCAGCACGTAGGATGGGCGCACCACCACCGGGTAGCCGATGCGCTCGGCAACGATAAAGGCTTCCTCCTCGGAGCGGGCGCTGCCGCTTTCGGGCATGGGCAGGCCGACCTGTTGCATCAGCGCGCCGAACCGCTCCCGGTCCTCGGCCAGGTCGATGGGCTCTGGCCCGGTGCCCAGGATGGGCACACCGGCCTTGGCCAATTTGCGCACCAGTTTGAGGGGCGTCTGCCCGCCGAATTGCACGATGACGCCCAGGGGCTTTTCCACATCGCAGATATTCAGAATGTGCTCCAGGGTGAGCGGCTCAAAGTAGAGCCGGTCGCTCACGTCGTAATCGGTGGAGACCGTCTCGGGGTTGCAGTTGACCATGATGGTCTCGTAGCCCAGATCGTGAAAGGCGAAGGAGGCCTGGGTGCAGCAATAATCGAACTCGATCCCTTGGCCGATGCGGTTGGGGCCGCTGCCCAGGATGACGATCTTTTTGCGGTCGGTGGGGTTGGCCTCGCACACCGATTCATAGTTGCTGTAGAGATAGGGTGTATAGGCCGGGAACTCGGCGGCGCAGGTATCCACCCGGGAAAAGACGGGCAGAATCCCCAGCTCCTTGCGCCGCGCCCGCACGGCCAGCTCGTCCACCTCTGGCGAGAGCAACCGCCCCAGAAGGTGATCGCTGAACCCCGCGCGCTTGGCCT
>DAOTZU010000235.1:0-7818 GCA_034433995.1 Anaerolineae bacterium | reverse complement strand
CCCCCTCGGGGGAGAGGCAGGGCGTCCATGCTAGTTCCTCCCGTCTGTCCTGTACACCCTCTCCCCCTTGGGGGAGAGGGCAGGGTGGCTCAAGTCTACGCCGGATGTACACCCTCTCCCCCTCGGGGGAGGGGCAGGGTGGCTCAAGTCTACCCGGATGTACACCCTCTCCCCCTTGGGGGAGAGGGCAGGGTGAGGGGGGAAACTAGTCCTTCAGGAACAGCTCGATCACCGGCGCCCCTTTTTGTTTGCAGAGGGGATGCCCTTCAGATCTTTAACCCATGCAAGAGCTGGTTCCTCGTCCACGGGTTGAGCAACGGATCCCGGGTCTCTTCCATCCAGGCCACCAACCGTCCCCGCAGGCGGGCCAGCTCGTCACGGCAGGTCCAGTCGGCGGCGCGGTTGCGCAGTTCTCCCGGATCGGTCTGAAGGTCATAGAGCTCGTCCTCGGCGGTGGCGTTCCAGATATACTTCCAACGGCGGTCCCGCACCATGCGCTGGCTATAGAGGCCGAACTGGTTGCCGTGATAGGTGGCGAAAATATCCGCGCGTCCGTTATCTTGCGACCCGTTGAGCAAGGGCAACAGACTCAACCCCCGAAAAGTGGCCGGAGCCGGCGCCTCTGCCAGCTCACAGAAGGTGGTGGCCAAGTCCAGGGCATGGGAGACAAAGGCCTCGCAGACGCTGCCAGGGGCGATGTGCCCCGGCCAGCGCATCAGTAGCGGCACCCGCACGACGTCCTCATACATGATAAAGTGCTTGTCCATCATGCCATGTCCGCCGCAGAGGTCACCGTGATCGGTGGTATAGATCACCAGCGTGTCCTGGGCCAGGCCGAGGCGCTCCAAAGCGTCGAGGAGGCGCCCGACCTGGGCATCCAGCAGGCTGATCTCACCCAGATAACGGCTCACGATGGGCGCCCAACGCTCCCAAGGCCAACCTTCCACCTGCCAGGTGCGCCGCTGTTGCGCCTGAATGTAGGGCTTGCCCCATAGAGGATCGGGGAAGCTGGGCCAAGGCGGGATCTGGCTTGGAGGATAGAGGGAAGCATAGGGAGGCGGCACAACGTTGGGCAGATGCGGTTCGCTGGGGGACCAGAGCAAGAACCAGGGCACGCCCCTTCCAGCGGCTGCCTCCAACAGGCGGAGGGTCTGGTCGGCCCCCCAGGCCAGCCGGCTCTGTTCGGGGCTGATATAGGGATCTTGCTCGCCGAACCATCCCTGGCTATGCGGCCTGGGGGGCAAGCCTTGGGCCTGGCGCCAGTGGCCATAGGCCTCCTCAGGGATATAAGCATCGAAACCATATTCCAGCGGCCCCTTGCGCGGATGGACATGCCACTTGGCCACATAGCCCAGCCAATAGCCCGCCTCGCGGAGCACTTGGACGAAGGAGGGCAGTTCCAGGGGCGGGCGCGGCGCCTCCGTCTCCCAATTGGCGATGCCCAGGTGTTGGGTGGCCCATTGGCCGTGGAGCAGGCAATTCCGCACCGGCACACACAGCGGGATGGGACAAAAGGCGTGGGTAAAGCGCACGCCCTCCCGGGCCAGGCGGTCCAGGTGGGGCGTGCGCAGCAACGGATGACCGTTGATCCCCAGACAATCGTAGCGATGCTGGTCGGAGAGGATCAGAAGGATATTCGGGGGGGTCATGTCTTTTCCTGCAGCCTAAAAGTGGCGAGAATTTGCGCGCTTATCCCATGCAGAAGGTTCCAATGGTTCGTTGTGCGCATCAAGGGCGCCCAAGCAGTGCTCCTGCCGGACTTGCCTTCTTCCTGCTGAAAGTGCGAAGCTGGCCCTCGCCGCTGGTGAACGGGTCATGCAAAAGGATCAGCCAGCTTTGTGGCTCCTCCTCGAGATCCTTGGCCAGCTCCTCATAGCCAGATTGCGCCGCCAAATTGCAGAATTGAAGGATCTTGAATATTATAATAAGAGTAAGCGACCTCCGCAACCAAGAGGGTGTCGAGAAATGCCCCCCGTCGGTTAGAAACCGACATCTGGGGATGGTAAGCCCTCGCCGCGGGCTTGGCAAGTAGAGCCGTCGGATTCCATCCGACGGCGGGCAAGGCCTCTACGCGCCTTTTTTCAACACCCTCCGCAACCAACGGGCGTAGGTATAGCGGCTGGCGCGCGCCCCGCGCCAAGGTTGCCAATGCACGGCTCCGCCTGTACCCAAATACTTGGCAATAAAAACCGACGCAGGACGGTTCGGTCGGTCATGACCAAGACGATGTTAGGTCTGGTCATATTGGTTTTCCCCTCGATTCGCGCGCACCTGCAGCAAGCCCTCTGCAACTCGGCCACTCAGCGCGTGTAGCGTCTGCCCTCGTCGAGCATAGCCAAGTAATTCTCGAGGGGGATATAGTTGGCGACAGTGTTACCTGTGCCGAGACAGTAGCCCCCTCCGGGGAGACATACATCCAGGGTTTCGCGCACACGACGGCGCACTTGCTCCTCCGTCGCCCGGCAAAGGAAATCCACATCGATCCCCCCGAGGATGGCGATCCGATCACCCCACTTCCGTTTGGCCTCAGTCACCGGCTCGATCACATCCTCGAACGAATGCTTTCCATCAATCCCGACATGATCAATGAGAGCCGGCATGACCTCGTCAAGTTTACCACAGGAATGGAGCATATACAGTTTTCCTCTCCTATGCGCAGCAGTGGCCATACGCTGATGCCAAGGGAAGCTCTTCTGAATCAATACCCAGGGTGGAACCATGGTACTGGTCTTGAATCCCATATCGTCGCCATCGAAAAGCATCCGCACACAATCGAACTCGAGCAATAGTTCCGCGGCCCGTAAGTAGAGCTCTCCTACCCGAGCAAACATGGCGTCGACTAGATCGGGCTGGTCGTAGAGGTTATAGCACAGGCCCTGGTAGCTCATCAGCCAAGTCACCTGCTCAAAGACCGAGTGACAACTCCCCGAGATTCCCATATCTTCAGGAAGGTTTCGGTTCAGCCACTCCAGATCGCTGAGGTCCCAGTCCTTGGGATCTGGCCAAGGATAGCGGTCAAAATCCTTCCAGGAGTTGATGATGCCCTGAGTCTCGCTGAACCAAGGGCGACCACCAGGGCGTCGCAAAGGAGCTGTGTCCTCAGCATAGCGCACATTGTCCCGTGGGAACACAAATGCCGGAATACGATAGTAAAGGATTTCGTAACCGAGGAACCGGTAAACTGCGATCTCCCGGCACCACTTCCAGGCCCACGGGCTGGACACGTGGCCTATTGGGAGGGAAAAGTGCGCACAGACGGCATCCACCACCTCTGGATCCAGCGGCAACTCGATAAAGTAGGTCCGGTCCGGAGTGCCTTGCCGGCGCAAGTTGCGGAGCAACCCTTCTATATCGGGCTTGACGGGGATTTCCAGCATCCGCTGCTACTCCATACTTCGTATCTGATCGATGGCCTGAGCGGCCTCGGCGCGATCGCGGCAGTGTACGATGAAAAAAGTCCGGATGTCCTTCTCGACCACCGCCTTGCGGAAAGCTGGCAGATCAGCCATGGAGAAAACCTCAATGAATAGAGGGATCCTGCCGGTCTGTTCGGCGATGGCTCGCACGTGTTCCGGCACGACCTCCGCACTACCGACATTCCTGGGCTTGAAGGCCAGAATGTTCCCCAGGCTACGGAGCTGCCCCCATATCTGTTTGGTGGTCACATCGCGGCCAAACACAGCGCCGCCGAAATGTTCGACGAAACGCCGCACATGGGGCGCGATAAACCGGCGATACGTCTCCTGGGAAACGAGATCGGAGACGTTATCGCCCAAATGTCCCAAGATGTTGTTAGGTGTCCAATAGCCGCCATTCCAGGTGGTGCCGTAGCCGCTCAGGGTTGGCCCGCCGATCACCCGTCGCTGATCCTCGATCAACTCAATACATGCCTGGGTGCAACAGCCCATCAACCTTTCGACGCCTTCCGGATGGAGGTAGAAATCGAGAAAGAAAGGTTCGCCCCGGCAGGCCTTGGCGAAATCGCTGGGGTTCGCATCAAGGCCGCGCGGCTGAACGAGAAAGTGACCGCGTCCCCGCTCGGCGGCCCATAGGTTGGCCTTGCGCAGGATGAGGCCGGCCGCACTGTGGGGATCATAGCGGATGCGTTCCCAGTCAAAGGTCTCGTAATCCTCGATGACCGGTGCGATGGCACTGGTCTGCGCATACAAATGCACTTTTGAGCCCTCGACGGTAGCGGCCACATGTTCAGCCCAGGCCAAGCGCGGTTCAAAGACAGGGAGATAATCATCATCCAAGCCCCACTCGGCCTTGACGTGCCAGTAGATCTCGTACTGGCCCAAACGAAAAGATAGAAATTCATCCAACTGGCCATCGTCGGAGAAATCAAAGGTTTCCAGGGGGCGAGAAGTCTTGACATCTATGGATAGGTCCCAATTGAAGGAGGGCCAAGAATCAGGAATCACGGTCACTAGATATTTCCGCCGGCTTTCAAACCAAGCCCGGTGTCTTGCTATCACGCGGGCGGCATCAGGTCGCCAAGAAAGCTCAAGCTGTTGGGACATGGGGGGTCTCCTTGCTCATATGCTGCAGCGAGGCATTGTTGGTCAGCGTTCAGCCAACAGTGCCCGCCTTGCGCTGAGGGCGAAAGATCGGTGATGCCGAGGTAAACAGACTCAGGGGCTGATCCAGCCCCTCCGACATATAGACGGCCAACGAGTGCTCGGTGGCCAAGGTCACTGCCCGGAGAAATCCTGCTTCGCTACCCCGTAAAGTGGCTAGCGCACAGTAATAGCTCACATAATCAAAGTCGGACACTTGGCCTCGAAAGAGGCTGTAGCACTGGATGGCCTGCTGCCAGGCCTCAAACACGGAACTTACGTCACAGTATATTTGTGGTGTATAGCCGATGTTGTCCTCCCAATTCTCGGTAAGGAACGGGCCGATGACCTCATGGGCGGGATATTGGCGCTTAATGCCGGGCAGAGCAGCGTAGAAAATCGCGTCGCGCACGATCTCAAAGGTGGCGCGGTGGTCTTTGTGGATACTGCCCGGCCAATGGGTGATGAGATGACTGGGCCGAAGCTCGCGGATGAGGTCGGCCACAGCAAACTTGGCCTCCTCCGTGGCCACGAGCTCACCATCCCTATAGGGCAAGATGCGCACATCAGCGCCCAGCGCTTGGGCGGCCGCCTGGGCTTCGGCCAGTTTCCGCGCCGTGTATTCCTCCTCCGAGAGGGCGGCATGTCCCCGCCCCCCTAAAGTGAGATGGACCAATGTAGCCCGGTGGCCCTGATGGGTATGTTTCAAAATCACCGCGCCAGCGGTGATCTCCATGTCTGCGGCGTGGGCGCCAATAGCCATGATGTGCAGCGGTTGCTGGGTCATGGCTCAGCATTCCTCCGAGGTTAAAGTCGGTCGGGTGGGGTACAACTCGCGAAGGATATGGGCTCCCAGTTTGGGTTGGCGCTCCCGGTCGTAGATACCCCAACGCAGCAACCCGCCGACGTGGGCGGCCGGCCGACTGCGATAGTCACACAGACACCAGCACCAGAAGCCAATGACATAGGGCTTGCTTTGGGTATACTGCCAGGCCCATTCCAGATGCTTGGCCTGGAACTCTTCGGAGTACCAGCGAGCCGGATCGCTATGCACACCGGACACGGCAGGAGCCCCAAAGTACAGGAGGACCGGTTTATCCGGATAACGCCGGTGCATATACTCAACCGCCTCATCCACAAGGCGGATGCCCTCATCCCAATCTTCATGCATTTGGTGTATGGGCACGCCGATCCACAGGCAGAGGAGATCCACAATATCCTGAGCCTTGTCCTCCTTGTAATGTAGGCAGTGCCAGATATAAAAGACCGGTCGGGTGGGGTCGAGCCGACGCGCCGTATCGTAAAGGGTCTGGATGTAGTGGCGCCCAGGGGCGGTGGTAGTGACCGGCTCCGTGGCCAGGTCCCACAGCACCACCGAGGGATGGTTTTTGTACACCGCCACCGCCTCGATAAGCCAGCGCTGGGCCTTGGAAAGGACCTTGGGATTATCAAACATCTCTGGATCGCGCTTGCCAAAACAGGGAATATCCACGATCACGCACACCCCCAACCGGTCGGCAAGCAGTACATCGGGAATAGATGGACAGTAACCGGCCGGACGGTAGATATTGGCTCCGCAGGTCTTGAGCAAATCATAATCACGCCTTACCACCGGTCCCCAACTGGCTCGCCCCTGCATGGCCGCATCTTCCACCCGACTGATGCCCTTTTGGAAAAAGAGCTGTCCGTTCATGTATAATTTACCGTTGCGCAGTTCGATGGTGCGCAAGCCACAATTGAACTCCACATGGTCCACGATCGTGTCGCCTCGCCGAACTTGGACGTGTAGGTGGTACAGATTGGGGCTATCGGGGCTCCACAGGGCGGGCTGAGGGATGGTCCACCGGGTGGAGAACTCGCCCTTCTCATCCACAGCCTGGTTTGCTTTGACCACTAGCTTGCCTGCAGGATCATACAGAGCCAGCTCCACCTCTGTAGTTCCGACTGCCGGGTCCTTCACTTGGCCATGGATATCCAAGACGGCTTGCTCTGGCAAGGCGCAAAGGGTGCGCAAGGTCAAATCTTCTAGATGTGTGGGATCCGTCGCTTCCAAATATAGCGGACGGTACGGCCCGCCCCAATTGTACCAGTCAATATAGGTGCGGTTCTGGGTAGTGCCCTGGGGGACCGTCTCCATGGAGAGGGTATCATCCACGCAGATGGTGAGGATGTTGTCCTCGCCGTAACACAAGGCTGCCGAGACATCCGCCTCAAGGGGGGTAAAACCACCGTCATGTTCGCCCACCAGCTGCCCATTCACCCAGGCCTTGGCCGTGTGTAATGCGCCCTGGATCACGAATTTCACTTGCCGACCGCGCCAAGACGCCGGCACAAAGACGCGCCGGCGATACCAACCCCAGCCCATGTACTCATCATAAGCCGCCCGCTGTTCGTTCCAGTTGGCCGGCACATAGAGGATATCCCAATCGCCGGACCCCTTCTGATACCACTTGGCCGCCTCACCAACTTTTTGCGGGTCGGCGCGGAAATCCCACATCCCGGCGAGATCGATGAGGTCGCGGTGCGAGTGGGTGACAGCGCTTAGCATGACAAGACTCCTCGTATTATGTGAGTGTAGGCGGCACCAGCTTGCCGTCGGCTTGACTTCTGGGAGATCCCTGGCATTCTGGGAGCTTTTTGGGTTTGCCTGAGAGCACGCGGCACGTTACCGGCCGCCCAGGCCCGAGGTCAAAGAGAGCCCCCTCATAAAATATTGTTGGGTAAAGAAGAACAAGAGCAAAACAGGGATGAGAATCACCGTAGAAGTGCCCATGATCTCTTGCATAGTAATGCCATACTGTTCCGCCAACACGCGCAGCCCCAGGGCCAGCGTTTTCTTTTCCATGCTATTCAGATAGATCATAGCATAGATGAACTCATTCCAGACGCCAATGAACCGTAGCACCACAAGGCTGGCTAACGCGGGTTTGGATAAGGGTAAGATGATGCGCAAAAGGATCCAGAAATGGCCAGCCCCGTCCAGGCGCGCTGCCTCGTCCAGGTCATACGGGATGGAGGCAAAGAACTGGCGCAGCACAAAAATGGTGAAAGGCCCACCGCCCATAAAACTAGGGACAATCAGGGGCAGGAATGTATCCACCCAGCCCAAGCGGGTCATGACGATATAGTTGGGCACCATGGTCACCGTATGCGGCAACATCATGGTGGCCAGGACCACGCCAAACCAGAATGAGCGTCCGAAAAAACGCACCCGGGAAAAAGCATAGGCGGCCATGGAGGCAGTGGCGAGCCCGCCAAT
>DAOTZU010000234.1:0-24402 GCA_034433995.1 Anaerolineae bacterium | reverse complement strand
CACCGGACCACGGGGCCGTCCACGATGGTGCGGTTTCCCCGCCCGATGGTATTGTGGTGGACGAAGGGCAGGTGGATGGGGTCCAACTGGTTCTCAATCACCCGCGAGTAGTGGGCATCCCAGGGGTCGATGGCCTGAGCCCAATGGAAGCCCTCCAGGTCGTCAAAGAAGCGGGGCGGCTGCAGGTCGGCGGGCGGTTCCTCCCCCCACCAGATCCAGATAAAGCCGTTGGCTTCGTGCGTGGGATAAGCGTGGGCACGGAAGCGCTCCGGCACCGGACTGCTACGGCTGTTGGCGGGGATAGCGGCCACCCGGCCCGAGGGGTCGTACTCAAAGCCGTGGAAAGGGCATTGCAGGCGGCCGCTGGGGAGCACCTTGCCGGCGCTGAGGGCTACTCCTCGGTGGGCGCAGAGGTCGCGGAAACAGGCCACACGCCCCTCGGCATCCCGCCAAAAGACCAGTTTCTCCCCCATCCGCGTCACGCCGACGGGGCGTTTACGCACCTGGCGGGAATCCAGAACAACATACCATTGGTTGCGCATCATACTTCTTCCTCCTGCCAAAACTTGCAACGCGGTCCAAGGGTCACGGCGCGTGCCCGGTCCGATAAAAGGGAAAAGGAATTAAGAAACACCTTTCCGAGGTAGTATGACGGCCCACAAACCCAAACTACCCAGCAAGGTATCTTGTTAAGTATAATATCCGGTCGGCTCCACTGCAAATCGGGGCAAGAGGGATGGTGTCGAGAAATGCCCCCGTCGGTTAGAAACCGACGTCTGGGAATGGTAAGCCCGCGCCGCGGGCTTGGCAAGCAGAGCCGTCGGATTCCATCCGACGGCGGGCAAGGCCTACACGCCTTTTGGCGACACCCTCTTTCTATGGATGGTGTCGAGAAATACCCCCGTCGGTTAGAAACCGACGTCTGGGAATGGTAAGCCCGCGCCGCGGGCTTGGCAAGCAGAGCCGTCGGATTCCATCCGACGGCGGGCAAGGCCTACACGCCTTTTGGCGACACCCTCTTTCTGTGGACGGTGTCGAGAAATGCCCCCGTCGGCTTCCACCGCAGGGCGCGCTCGGGACATCCTCACTTGGCGCTTGACTCTCCCCGGTGAAGCGCGTATAATCTCCCCTGGCTTCCAAACTGTATCGCAGGTTCTCCGAACCATCCCGCCTAAAGCGATGGCCAGGCCGAGGGGCACAGCCAGGGTGGGATGGTCGCTGGGCGCTCTGTGGGGCGCCCTAACGGTGTGGAGGGAAACGTCCACGCCCCCCGTCTTTGGAAAGGAGGACAACCGCGACGGCTCATCATCGTGGGTCGGCGTTTCCTCCTGCTGCGGGGAAACGCCGTTTCTTTTGTCTCGCGGCAGGAAGGCCGGCCTCAAGCTCTTGCCCCTCGGGACGGCAACCAGTTATCCTTTGCAAAAGGAAACGATGCGGAGAACGATTTTTTCCCTCGTTGTTTTTTGCTTCCTTCTCGCCTTGGCAGGAGCTTGCGCCGGGCCAGGCTCCCCATCTCCCAACCCCGCCGCTCCGTCGCCAGCAGCGCGGGGCCAAAAGCTGATCCTGGCCACCACCACCAGCACCTACGATTCAGGCCTCTTGGATTATCTCCTGCCCGATTTTGAGCGACAATACAACGTCAAGGTCGAGGTGGTGGCGGTGGGCACGGGCCAGGCGATCAAGCTGGGCCAGGACGGCAACGCCGACGTGCTCTTGGTGCACGCCCGCGCCCAGGAGGATGCCTTCATGGCCGCCGGCCACGGCACGCGCCGTGAGGATGTGATGTACAACGATTTTGTCCTCCTCGGCCCCCCAAGCGATCCGGCAGGGATAAAAGGGCTGCAGAGCGCCGCAGAGGCCCTGGCCAAGATCGCCCAGGCCCAGGCCAAGTTCATCTCCCGGGGCGATGGCTCCGGCACCCATGTCAAGGAAAAAGCCCTCTGGCAGGCCGCCAACCTCACCCCGGCGGGGGGATGGTACATCGCCGCCGGCCAGGGGATGGGCGAGGTGCTCACCATGGCCGAGGAGCGGCAGGCCTACACCCTCTCCGACCGGGCCACGTACCTGGCGCGCAAGAGGCAAGGCTTGAGCCTGGAGATCCTGGTGGAGGGGGATCCGACCCTGTTCAACCCCTACGGCGTCATCGCCATCAACCCCAACAAAGGAGCACACATCCAAGCCGAGCTGGCCAACGCCTTCATAGATTGGTTGGTCTCTTTACCCACCCAGCACAAGATCGCCGAGTTCGGCGTGGCCGAGTTCGGGGCTCCCCTCTTTGTGCCCAATGCCGCCGCCTGGCGGGCCGGCCAACAGAAGTAACCCGCCCAGGGCTACCACCTACATTCGGCGCAACGTGCGGCCATTATGAGTTGCTCTGGCGGACGATTGCTGCTATACTGGCAGCAAATTGTGTGCGTTCATCCTTGCCACAAGAGAAAGGCCGATCCGGTGCTCACCCCTGATACCCTCCTGGTGGGCAAATATCGCATCGTCTCTGCCATCGGCGAGGGCGGCTACGGCCAGATCTATCTGGCCTACGACACCGCCATGGAGCGGTACGTCGCCATCAAGGAATTGCTCCGTCCCGATTCCCCCACCTCCTCGGAGACGTGGCAGGAATATCAGGCGCGGTTTCGCAAAGAGGCCCACATTGTCAGCCAGTTCACCCATCCCAACGTCGTCAGCGCCTACGCCCTGGAGACGGATCCCCAGGGCAACCTCTACTTGGTGCTGGAATATGTGGAGGGAGGCAACCTGGCCCAGATGCTGGCCCAGCAAGGGCCGCTGAAGGTGGAGCAGGCCCTCAGCATCGCCATGGATATCTGCCGCGCCATCGACGCCATCTACCGGCGCGATATCGTCCACCGCGACATCAAACCCAGCAACATCCTCATCAACCGCGAGGGTGTGGCCAAGTTGACCGATTTCGGCGTGGCCCAGGTGGGCCATGAGACACGGCGCACCCAAGAGGCGCGGGGGCATCCGGGCACGCCCGCCTACAAATCACCGGAGCAGGCCACCTCCACCGGCTATCTCGATCAGCGCTCCGATCTGTACACCCTGGGGGTGGTGCTCTATGAGATGCTGACCGGCAAGCTCTACATCCGCAACCGGGTGCCGCCCCGGCACTATAACCGCGAGGTGCCGCCGGCCCTCAACGCCATCGTGATGAAGGCTTTGGAAGAGTACCCGGCCAAGCGCTATCAATCGGCCCAGGAGATGCTGCACGATCTAGAGCGGGTGCGCGACCAAGAGCTTTGGGGCCAAGCCCAGATCGTGCTCCGGCAGCTCGCCACGCGGCGCGCCACGGCGGCGGTGGGGGTAGTGGCGGCGTTGTTCCTGGTGGTGGGATCCTATCGCCTGGTCAGCTCGCTGGCCCGCAGCATCAGTGGAGGCTTGGTCAGCCCGGCGGTGACCGTGGGCCCCTCGCCCAGCGCGCAGCCCACGTCCCTCTTGCCCATCCTGGCCTCGCCCACGCCCCCAGCCCAGCTGACACCTCGGCCACCGACGACGCCCCCACCCATCGCGGGCGACCCCTACGAAGTGGATGACGAGGCGCCGGTGCCCATCTCCGTCGGCGAGACCCAACGGCGCACTTTTGACCCAGAGGGCGATGTGGATCGGGTCACCTTTCGGGTGAAGGCGGGCCGAGTGTATGTGGTGACGACGGCCAACCTCGCCGTCGGCGTGGATACGCGGCTCGTCGTGCTGGCCAATAGCCAGAGTTACACCAACGACGACATCGCCCCCGGAACCTTGGCCTCGCAGGTGGTCTTTACCGCCGCCCAAGATGGCGTGGCGGTGGTCACCGTCTATAACCAGGATCAATACGGGCCGGAGCGCGCCTACGACCTGAGCGTGGTGGTCGTCTCGCCCACCGCCACGGCGACGCCCGCCCCCACGGCCACCTTCACACCGCTGCCCACCGCCACGGAACAGCCCACCTTCACGCCACGGCCCACCTTCACGCCGCAGCCCACCTGGACCCGCACGCCCACGCCCAGCCGCACGCCCACCCTCACCCGCACACCGACGCTGACGCGCACCGCCACACCCACCTTTACGGCGACCCTCTCGCCCACCCCCAGCGTGACGCCCTCGATCTCGCCGACGCGCACGGCGACGAGCACGCCCTCCCGGAGCCCCACCATCACCGCGACACCCACCATCACCTACACGCCCACGCCCTGGCGCTCTCCCTTGCCCAGGAGGACGGATGGTCCGCCGGTCCAATAGGCTGGCCCAGGTCCTCTTGCCGTTATTGCTGGGGGCGCTGCTGGGGGCCATGGGCGGCAGCCCAGCCCGCGCTGCCTCTCCGTGGACCCTTGTGGGCGTGTCCGACGGCTTGCTCCACGGGGCCATCCATTGCCTGCATCCTCTGGCGGATGGCGGGATGCTGGTCGGCACCTCAGAGGGACTGAACCGTTGGGATGGCCACCGTTGGCTGAGCTATAGCGCCGGCAACGGCCTGGCGGAAGGGTATATCACCGCCCTGGCCGAGGCGGAGGGGACGCTATGGGCCGGCAGCTGGGGCGGCGGCCTCAGCGTTCTCCGGGGCGCGCGTTGGGAGCGCTACCGCTCGGCCAGCTCACCTTTGCCGGGAGATTGGATCAGCGCCTTGGCAGCGGGCCAGGATGGGCTGTGGATCGCCACGTATGGCGGCGGGCTGGCCCATCTGGCCGGGGGGCGCTGGCAAGGGTTCACCCGCGCCAATTCCGGCCTGCCCAGCGACTGGCTCACCTGTCTCCTGGCCGATGCCCAGGGCGGTCTTTGGGTGGGCACCGAGCGCGCCGGGCTGGCTTATCGCGAGGCCACGGGCGTTTGGCGGCGCTATGCCCTGCCCACCGCGGATCCCTGGGGCGAGGAGATCACCGCCCTCGCGGCCCGCGGCGACGAGGTGTGGGTGGGCACGCGCCACGGCCTATGCATCCTGGCGGGGGATGGCCGCTGGCGCGAGCCCCCCGTGGAGCTGGCCCACGTTGCCATCACGGCCCTGGCCGTTACCCCCGCAGGGGCCATGTGGGTCGGCACCGAGCGCGGCCTGATCCGTTGCCAAGGGGAACAGAGCACCACCTGGACGGCGCGGGATGGCCTGCCCCACAATCTGGTCAGCGCCCTGGCCGTGGATGTCCAAGGGCGGGTCTGGGTGGGTAGCTTGGGCCGTGGCTTGGCCGTGGAGGGGGACCTCCCCAAGCCCCAGAGCACCAAGCCCCCGGTGGTGTTGGTCCACGGCTGGCGCGGCCCAGAGAGCGACCGCTTGGAGGATAGCGAATTCTGGCCTTTGGCCCGTTGGCTGCGGGAGGATGGTTTCCCGGTGTACTATGCCCAAGGGATCAGCCCCAAGAATCCGCTGCACGTCAACGCGGTCCACTTGGGCGAGGCCATCGCCCAGGCCCGGCAGGAGACGGGCGCGGCCGGGGTGTACCTCATCGCCTTCAGCATGGGCGGCCTCAACGCCAGAGCGTATCTTGAGACGAGCCTCTACCAGGGGGATGTCCTCCGGGCCTTTTTTCTGGGCACGCCCCATCGGGGGGAACATCTCTGGCTGCCCTTCCTGGCCTGGGAATACCTGGCCTGGACCGACGAACCCTCGGCCTTGGAGCTATTCCCGCTTCACGCCGACCTGTTCAACCGCACCCACGCCAACGCCTTTGGCGTGCCCTACACCGTGATCGCCGGCGACGCCCGCCAGGCGGCGCTGCCCACCCTCTTTCGCGAGCTGCCCCCCGGCGACGGCCTCGTCTCCACCTGGAGCGCCTTGGGCCCTGACGAGCTGAACGCCGATCGCCGGGTGACGGGCGATATCCACGCCTGGGCCGGGGAGACGATGCTGCTGGATCTCCCCTCCCTCCTCTTCCCCCGCACAACCTACGCGGCCCACATCCGGCCCTACCTCCTGGGTGTGGCGGATGCACCGGGGGCAGGCTCCCCCACCAACCCTAAAGATTATGCCACCCTAACCCTGGAGCCCCACACCGCCTTGCGGGCGGGCCGCGTCCTGCCAGGCGAGACGGTGGAGCTCGCCCCCATCCCCCTGGATACCCAAGGCCGGGCCCGCTTTTACCTGCGCTGGAAGGGCGAGCCCCTGGAGATGCGCCTCCGCGCCCCCAATGGCCAAGAATTCGCCCCCTCAACCCCAAAGGACAAGGGCGAGACGCGCAGCGAATACCTGGAGCTGGGCTGGGCCGATTTTGCCGGTTACGTCCTCACCGCCACGGTGCCCGGCCCCTGGACGGTGACCTTGCACGCCGCCCCAACGAACAAAAAGCCCAGCCAATATGTGCTTTACGCCTCCTTTCCCTCGGATGTGCGGCTACACGTCCAGACGGACAAACCTTGGTACGCTCCGGGGGAATGGGTCGTCATCACCGCCACCCTCCAGGATCCTGCCGCCCAAGCAACCGTCAACCGGGTGCAGGTGGAGCTCTACTCCCCCGGCCGCCAACGCGTGAGCGTGGCCCTGGTGCCGGCCCGATCCCTTGGCCGCGAGCAGGTGTTCATCGGCCGGTGGCGCGCCCCGGAGGAGGCGGGCTATTACCTCGGCCTGGTGCAGGCCGTGGGCCGGCGCGGGGGATGGACCTGGGAGCGGGGCGAGCTGGTGAGCTTTGGCGTGCGCGGCGGACAAGGGCGCTTGAGCGGCACCTACTCTGGGGAGGCGACCGGCGAGGGGAGACTGCGGGTCAATGTTGGCGTTGTCGTCCGGGAGGAGGGGGATTTTCTCTGCGCCGCCACCTTGGCCGCAGGGGAGGGGCCGGCAGCCACCGTGGCCCACCTAGCGCACCTGGCGCCGGGCCAGCACACCCTGGGCCTGGTCTTCCCCGGCCAAGCCGGCAGCGCCGCCGGGCCGGATGGTCCCTCTCGCTTGCGGGAGGTGATCTTGCTGGAGGTCTCTGGCGCGGCCATCCTTTTGGATGAGGCCCGCGATGTGCCCCTCGCGGTGGCTCCAGCGGCCACCCGGCGAGGCACCACAACACCATGAGGGCCAAGTGAACAGAAAACACATCCTCACATCCATCATCATCTTGGCCGGCCTCGCCCTGGGGGCCACGGTTCTCTGGGGGTGGCCGGGGGTGTTGCGGCCCAAGCCGGCTGCCGGACGCACAGCGGTGGTGCGACGGGGAACAATCGAGGCCTCCCTGGAGGCCCTGGGGCAGGTGCAGCCGCAACGCCAGATCGCCCTCTCCACCCAAGCCAGCGGCCGAGTGGCCCGCATCTTGGTGCAAGAGGGGCAGCAGGTGGCGCAAGGAGAGCTGCTCCTGGAATTGGCCGCCGAAGAGTATCAGCGCGCCATCGCCCAAGCCCAACGCCTGGTGGAGGCGCGCCGGCTGCGCCTGGAGGAGGCCCTACAAGCCCCCAGCGGCGCCGCCCTCAACATCGCCAAGGCCCGGCTGCGCCAAGCCACGGCCGCGCGGCTCAAGGCCCAGTCAGATTATGACAAGGTGGCCCACAAGCCCGATGCCGAGAGCAGCGACGAGGCCCTGGCCTTGGAGGCGGCGAAACTGGCCTACGAGATCGCCCAAGCCGAGTTCGACCGCCTGTTGGAGGGCCCCTCTGCGGCGGAGCTGGAGCAGTTGCGGGTGGAGCTGCAAGAGACCGAGTTGGCCCTCCAGCAAGCCCAGGAGCGCCTGGAGGGCACCCGCATCTACGCCCCCTTTGCCGGCACGGTCTTGAGCATCCAGGTGCAAGAGGGCGAGAACGTCTATGGGTATAATCCCGTCCTCCGCTTGGCGGATCTCACCCAATGGGAGATCCGCGCCGAGATTGACGAGCTGGATATCGCTGAAGTGCGGCCGGGGCAAGCCGTGCGCATCCGCTTGGACGCCTTTCCGGGGGAAACCTTGGAGGGCACCATCCGCCGCGTGGCGCTGGGGGTCAGCGAGGGACGCGGGGTTACCAGCTATGCCGCCTGGATAGATTTCGATCCACGGGGATTGCCCATCCGGGTGGGGATGGGCGCCAACCTCACCATCACCACGGCCCGCGTTGAGGAAACGCTCCTGGTGCCCCGCTCCGCCGTGCGCCAGATCGGGCGCAACCGCGTCGTCCGTCTCTGGCAGAACGGCCGTGCGCAGGAGGTGGTGGTGACCACAGGCCTCGCCAACCAGGACGAGGTGCAGATCCTCTCCGGCCTTGTCGAGGGTCAGATCATCTGGCTGGATTAGGCTTCAGGCTGCGGGGTCTCGTCCTGATCCATGACGGCGGCCAATAATTGGCTCACTTTGAGCTCAGCGTTGTCGAGCTGGCGCTCGCAATGCTTGGCCAGGCGCATCCCCTCTTCATAGAGCGCCACGGATTCATCCAGACTCAGCTCCCCCGCCTCCAACCGCCGGATCACCTGCTCCAGCCGGTTGTAGCCATCCTCAAAGCTCAGGGACTCGATCTCCTCGATCTTCATGTCTTCATCGTGCTCCTAACTCTTGATCTTGCTCGCGACGGTGGGTCTCGCGGATCTGTGCCCCGGCTTGGCCGTCGCGCAGTTCCAGCCAGATCTCTTGTCCGCAAACCAATTGGGCGATGCTGGCCAGATGGCGCCCCGTCGCCCGGTCGCGCACGACGGCATAACCCCTGGCCAACACACCATACGGATGCAAACTCTTTAACCTGGCCTGGCCATTGACCAAGGCCATCCTTCGCAGGGCCAGCCCTCGCTCCATGGCCAAAGAAGCCCGCCGCAAGGCATCATCCAAGCGTTGGCGCCATTCGGCCAACACGCGCCGTGGATCGCGCAAACGCAGACGCCGCTTTTGTTCCTGCAACAGCTCGCGCCAGCGCCTGAGGCGCTGCGCCATCAGGTCGGTCAACTTGCGCTGGGCCTCGGCCAAGTTCGCCCGCAAGACGGCGCCATCGGGCACCACGGCTGCCGCCGCGGCCGAGGGCGTGGGGGCGCGCAGGTCGGCCACAAAATCCACGATGGTGAAATCGGTCTCGTGGCCCACCCCCGAAACCACCGGCACAGGACAGGCAGCCACCATGCGGGCCAAGCCCTCATCGTTAAAGGCCCACAGGTCCTCCACCGAACCGCCGCCCCGGGCGATGATGATGGCATCCAGATCTTCCTGGGCGCACAGCCGGGCGAGGGCCTGGCGCAGCGAGGCCGGCGCCTCCTCACCCTGCACCAAACTGGGCGCAAGGACCACCTCCACCAAAGGGTAGCGCGCCCGCAATACTTTGAGGATGTCGCGCAACGCCGCTCCGGTGGGCGAGGTGACCACGCCGATCCGCCGCGGCCAAGGCGGCAGAGGCCGCTTGCGCGCCGTATCGAACAGGCCCTCCGCTTGTAAACGTTCCTTGAGCGCTTGGAACTCACGCCAACGGTCCCCGATGCCGCCGCGCTCCAGCCTATCGGCATAGAACTGATAGACCCCGCCCCGCTCATACACCGAGACATAGCCGTGGGCCAGCACCCAATCCCCCTGCTGGGGCCACCAGGTGAGTTGGTTCGCCTGGCCCCGCCAAAGGACGCAGCGCAGCTCGGACTCGGCATCCTTCAGCGTGAAATAACAATGCCCCGATGAGGCGCGGGTCAGATTGGAAAGCTCACCCTCCACCCAAAGATCGGCCAACTCCTGATCCTCATCGAGGAGGGCCTTGATATAGCGCGTGAGCTCGGAGACCGTTTTGGCCCGCATACACACATTATAGCACAGATTTCCCTTTTTGGGCCTCCGTCTTTTGGCGGAATTTTATGAGACCTGACAGGTCTTCCGAGACCTGTCAGGTCTAAAACCGGCGCCGCCCAATTGACGCCAGCCCTCTTTGTGTCTATACTGTCAGCGTATATCACCGGCGCAAGGCGAGGCTCGGCACATCCCCGCGGATGCAAGGAACCTATCCGGCCATTCGCCGACCGCCCCAAGCTATTCGAGGAGGACGCGCGATGAAGGTCTCCTGTCTACAAGAGAACCTGGCTAAGGGCATCGCCATCGTCGGGCGGGCCGTCGCCACCCGCAGCACATTGCCCGTGTTATCCAACATCCTCTTAGCCACGGACCAGGCACGGCTCAAGCTCTCCGCGACCAACCTGGAGATCGGCATCAACTGTTGGATCGGCGCCCAGGTGGAGCAAGAGGGGGCCATCACCATCCCGGCGCGTCTGCTGGCCGATTTTGTCAATTCCCTGCCCGCCGAGCGCATCGACCTGGAGCTCCTCGCCCGCACCCAAACCATGAACCTAAAGTGCGGCCGCTTTGAGGCCAATATCAAGGGCATAGACGCCCAAGAGTTCCCCCTGATCTTGGTGCCCGAGGAGGACCAGCGGGTGAGCGTCGCGCCGGATCTGTTGCGCCAGATGATCGACCAGGTGGCCTTTGCGGCGGCCACCGACGAGACCCGGCCCGTGCTGACCGGCGTCTTGGCCAACGTGGTGGAGGACAAGCTGACCTTCGCCGCCGCCGATGGCTATCGCCTCTCGGTGCGCTCCACCGAACTGGAGGCGGGGCCCCAACAGCCCATCAAGGTCATCATCCCGGCGCGGGCCCTGCAGGAACTGAGGCGCATCAGCACGGAACAACAGGGGACGGTGGAGATCTTGGTCGCCCCCAACCGTAACCAGGTCTTTTTCCACATGCGCGATATCGACCTGGTCTCCCAGTTGGTGGAGGGTTCCTTCCCCGATTATCGTCTGATCATCCCCACCACCTACAACACCCGGACCATCGTCAACACGGCCGATTTCCTCCAGGCGGTGCGCATGGCCTTTATCTTTGCCCGGGATGCGGCGAACATCATCCGTCTGCAGATCATCCCCAACGAGGGCGGGCCCGGCCGCTTGATCGTCACCGCCACCTCCGCCGAACATGGCGATAACGTGAGCGAGCTGGACGCCAAGGTGGAGGGCAAGCCCCTGGAGATCGCCTTCAACGGTCGCTATCTCATCGACGTGCTCAGCGTGATCGACACCGCCGAGGTCTCCCTGGAGACCCGCGATCCCACGGCGCCGGGGGTCATCCGCCCGGTGGGCGGCGGCGATTTCACCCACATCATCATGCCCATGCAGATCGCACGTTGATCTTGGATGCAACTGCACCATCTTTCCTTGGCCAACTTTCGCAACTATGCGCGCCTGGAGCTGGAGCTGCCGGCGCGCATTATCGTCTTGCAAGGGGGGAACGCCCAGGGCAAGACCAACTTCCTGGAGGCCATCTATTATCTGGCCACCACCAAATCTCCCCTGGCCTCGGCGGAGCGCCAGCTCATCGCCTGGGCAGCGGAGGCGGAGGTGATCCCCTACGCCCGGGTCGCGGGGGCCTTTCGCGCCCACGGCCAGGACCACACCATCGAGATCACCTTGGTCCGGGAACAGGTCAACGGCTCCGCCGAGGCTCTGCTGCGCCGCCAGATCCTTTTGGATGGGGCGGCCAAACGCGCCTTGGACGTGGTGGGCACCCTGCAAGTGGTGTTGTTCTTGCCCGAGGATATCGCCCTGGTCTCCGGCGCGCCGGCGGAGCGCCGCCACTATCTAGATGTCATGTTATGCCAACTGGATCCCATGTACTGCCGTTCCCTCTCCCGGTACGGGCGGATCCTCAGCCAGCGCAACGCCCTGCTGAAGCAGATCCACGAGGGCCAGGCGCGGGCTGGCGAGCTGGCATATTGGGACGCGCAGCTGGGACAAACGGGGAGCTATATCCTGGCCAGGCGGCTGTGGGCCATCGCCGAGCTGGGCCAGGAAGTGGCCGAGATGCACCCCGCCCTCACCGGTGGCAGCGAACGCCTGGAGCTAGAGTATGAGAACAGCTTGCTCGCGGCAGGGCCCCAGGAGCAGCCGGAGAGAGCCCAGGGGACGGGCTGGTCCGCCGAGGCGGCGGCGCCTTGGCAGGAGGTTTTCCTGCAGGCGTTGCAGCGGGTGCGGCGGGTGGAGCTCGCCCGCAGCATGACGGTGGTGGGCCCCCACCGCGATGATGTGCGCTTCAAGATCAATGGCGCGGATGCCACCATCTATGGCTCCCGGGGCCAACAGCGCACCGTGGCCTTGGCGCTCAAACTGGCCGAGATGGCCCTGATGGCCAAGGAGACCGGCGAGATGCCGGTGCTCCTCCTGGATGATGTCCTCTCGGAGCTGGACGGCCAGCGGGCGCTCTTTTTGTTGCAGGCCGTCTCCCGGGCCCAACAGGCCATCCTCACCACCACCGACCTTCACGGCTATCCCCCCGCATTCCTGGAACAAGCCGTCCTGTGGCGGGTGGTGGCAGGTACCATCCAACCGTGGCGCGAGGGTTCAGCTTAGCGGCCTTTTGGCGGGCATGCCGGGGCGTCGGGGATACTCTGGCGGCGTCTTGGCCACCTTCTCCACCACCACCAGGTAACGCTCGCTCAAGCCCGGCAGACGCACCGCTTTGATCTCGCCCAAGCTGCCGCCCAAACGCTCCAGCGCTCCGCGGGCGGCCTCCGCCTCGGCATGGGCGCCCTCTCCCTTCTGGGCCACGAACCGCCCCCCCAAGCGGCACAGGGGCAAGCAATATTCGGCCAAGACGGGCATCTGGGCCACAGCCCGCGCCACGACCAGATCGTACCGTTCCCGATGTTCCGGCTGCTGGCCCACTTCCTCCGCCCGGGCTTGCAACACCTGCACATCGGCCAAGCCTAGCACGCGCACCATGTGGCGCAAAAAGGTTGCCTTCTTGCCCGTGGCCTCCACCAGGGTCAATTGGAGCTCCGGCAGGATGATCTTGAGGGGCAAACCGGGGAAGCCGGCGCCGCTGCCCACATCCGCGCAACGCAGCGGCCGGGATGCACGCAACACCGGTACGGCATCCGGCAGGGGACGGGGCCCCTCCTCCTGAGGCAGGGCCAGCAGGCAGCTCAAGGAATCCAGAAAATGCTTGGTCTGGATCTCTTCGTAACTGGTGATAGCGGTGAGGTTGAACCGCTGGTTCCAGGCCGCCAGTTCGCGATAATACGTCTCGAACGCCACCAAGTGGTGTGGCCCCAAGTGTAAGCCCAGCGCCTTGGCCCCCTCGCGCAGCAGCTCCAACACCACGCGCCGCTCCGTCAATCGGCGGGCAAGATCTTGCCCGGATTCATGATCCCCTTGGGATCCAGCGCCGCCTTGATGGCGCGCATCACCTCCACACCGGCGCCGTGTTCGCGGCGCATGAACTGGCGTTTGGCCAGGCCCACGCCGTGCTCGCCGGCCACCGTGCCGCCCAGCTCCAGGGCATGGAGGATGATCTCCTCCGTGGCCTGGATGCTGCGGGCAAACTCGTCGGCCTCCTCCTTGCGCGCCACGATCTCGGTGTGCAAATTGCCATCGCCGGCATGGCCAAAGGCAAAACATTGCACCCCCAGCCGCTGAGCGGTGGCGCGCACGAACTTGACCATCTCGCCAAAGCGGGAGATGGGCACGCACACATCGCCAGAGATCATGGTGTAGCCGGGGTAGGAGAACTTGATGGAATCGTGGGCCTCTTGGCGCGCCTTCCACAGCTCCTCCCGGGCTTCGGCAGTGGTGGCCACCTGGAAATCGGCACAATGATGTTCCCGGCAGAGCTCCTCCAGATAGGCGAGCTGTTCCTCGATGGCGCCCTCATTGCCATGGAACTCGACAAAGAGGGTGGGCGCCTCGCGCAAAGAGAGCCCCTGCTGCTGGTTGGTCACCCGCACGGTGTCGGCATCCAAAAGCTCGATGGCCGAAGGATCCAGCCCATAGCGCACGCATTCGTACACCGCCGCCGTGGCGTCGTCCAAATCGTCAAAGGTGGCCAGGGCCGCGGCCACCTTCTCCGGCAGGCCAATGAGGCGCAGGGTGATCTCGGTGATCACGCCCAAGGTGCCCTCGGAACCGACGAACAGGCTCACCAGGTCGTAGCCGCTGGTGCTCTTTTTGGCGTTGCTGCCGACGCGGATCACCTCGCCGGAGGGGAGCACCACCTCCAACTTGAGCACGTAATCGCGGGTGACGCCGTATTTGACGGCCCGCATCCCGCTAGAGTTGTTGGCCACCATGCCGCCGATGGTGGCCACGTCGGAGCTGCCCGGCGCCGGGGGAAAGAACATCCCCAGGCGGCGCAGTTGGGCGTTGAGCTGGTCATAGATCACGCCCGGCTGCACCACCACTTGCAGATCCTCCTCGCGGATCTCCAAGATGCGGTTCATGCGGTACATGGCCAACAGGATCCCACCCTGCACCGGGACGGGGTTGCCCTCCAAGCTGGAGCCGCCGCTCCAAGGCACCACCGGCAGGCCGCGCTCATGGGCATGGCGCACGATGGCAGCCACCTCCTCGGTGGAGGCGGGCCAGACCACCACATCCGGCAGATGCGGCTCCACCCAGGATTCGTCAATGGAGTGGGCCTCTAGGTCGGGGGCGCGCAAAGAGACGTCCTCCTCGCCTACAATGCCCCGCAAGACTTTCAGGTCGCTATCGGTGAGCACAGAAAATCACCTCCACAAAGAATGGGCCAACCAATCCGGGGGCTAATCCTCCCCCTGGTCCTCAAGGGCGGCAGGTGGCTCGTCCTCACGGCGCAACACCTCGCGGGCTTTGCCGTTCCCCGTGGCGCCGCCGATGATGCCGCGCTCCTCCAAGAGGTCAATCAAACGCGCCGCCCGGGTGTAGCCGATGCGCAGACGCCGCTGCAAGAACGAGACCGAGGCGCGCTGCTCTTTGGTGACCAAGGCGATGGCCTCCGGGAGGAGCGGATCCTCTCCATCTGGAGCGGACGCCTCCGGAGCCGCCACCAACTCTGGCCAAAGGGGCCTTTGCACCACAGGGCCTGAGGCGGCCGGCGCGCCCGCAAGCTCGCCAACGGCGGTTCTCCCTCCATGTTGGGCCGCCTGGTCCTTCCAAAAGGCGACCAAGCGCGCCAACTCCGCATCGGAGACATAACACCCTTGGATGCGCTCCAATTTGGGGGAATCGGGGGCCATGTACAGGGCGTCGCCGCGGCCCAGGAGTTTCTCCGCGCCGGGGACATCCAAAATGACCCGCGAATCCACCTGGGAAGAGACGGCAAAACTCAGCCGCGCCGGAAAGTTGGCCTTGATCAGCCCGGTGAGCACATCCACCGAAGGGCGCTGGGTAGCGATGACCAGGTGAATGCCCGTGGCCCGCGCCATCTGGGCGATGCGACAGATGGCCCGCTCCGCCTCGTCCGGGGCGATCATCATCAGATCGGCCAATTCATCAATAAAGACGACGATATAGGGGAGCCTTTCCTCGCCGCGAGCTGCGGCCAACTCGTTATAACTTTGGATGTTCCGCGCCCCCACCTTGGCGAATTGCCGATAGCGGCGATCCATCTCCCGGGTGATCCATTGCAACACCCCCACCACCCGATCCATCTCCACCACCACCGGCGCCAAAAGATGGGGGATGCCGTTATAATTGGAAAGCTCCACCCGCTTGGGGTCGATCATCACCAGCTTGAGCGCATCGGGGGTGTTGCGGCAGAGCAAACAGGCCACCAGGGCATTGATACAGACGCTCTTGCCCGAACCGGTGGCCCCGGCGATCAAAAGGTGGGGCAAGGTGGCCAAATCGTCCACCACCGCTGCGCCCGATACATCGCGCCCCAACGCCAGGGCCAAGGGCGAATCCACGGCAGCGAATTGCTCCGATTCCATCACCCCCCGCAAACTCACCAGGGAAGATTCGCTGTTGGGGATCTCTAACCCCACGATCCCCTTGCCCGGCACGGGGGCCTCGATGCGGATGGGCGACGCGGCCAGGGCCAGGGCCAGGTCGTTGGCCAGGGCGGCGATGCGGCTCACCTTCACCTTGACCCGCTTGACCCTCCCTTGGCGGTCACGTCGCTCGATGTAGCCTGGCTCTAGCCCGAACTGGGTGACCACGGGGCCGGGGTTCACCTCCACCACCGTCACCGGCACGCCCAGGCTGCGGCAGGTCTCCTCGATGATGCGTGCCCGCTCGCGGATATCGCTGAGGCTCATCTGCTTCTCCTCGCTTTCGGCGAGGATCTCGCTGATGCGGGGCAGCACCCACGGACCCGAAGCTACGCTTGGGGATGGGGCAATGGGCAAACTGGGCGCCACGACCGCGGGCGCCGGCTGCAACCGGGGAGCAAGGGGCATAGCCGGGCCTGGGCGCACGCCCTCCGGCGCAGGCGGGGCCGGAGGCGTGTTGACCCGCGGCGGACCGGTTATCGGCGCGGGCGGTGGCGGTCTCCTCTCCCGCCGGGAGGCTCTCCAGCGGCGCCACTTTTCGCCGAGGAGATGGCACACACTCGCCACGCCGGCCAAAGCATCGGCCCACGAGATGCGAGCCGCCAAGGTCAGCCCGATGATGAGCAAGACCATCACCACCACGATGCTGCCGGCGCCGCCCAGGGCGCGCAAGAGCGCCGTGCTCAGCCACAAGCCCAGATATCCGCCTCCAAGGCCTGCGGCCGCGGCGCTCTCCGGCTGACGCACCAAAAGATGGGCGATGGTGAGGCCGGTGAAAAAGAGGAGGACGCCGCCCACGATCCGCGCCCAAGGCAGCGGCAAAGGACGGGCCGTGCCCCGGGCGATCATCCACACGCCCAGGGCGGCGAACACCACAGGGATGAGATAACTGCCCCAGCCCAACCCCCGGCGCAGCAGCCTTTGCCACAGGCTGATCAAGAGGCCGTTTCTGGTGGAGAATAAACCCACGAGGGTGAGCAGGGCCAAGGCAAACCAGGCCAGCCCCCAAAGCCAGCTCCTTTGGGCGCTGCTCACGGCGAGCAGAGGTTTCCTGTGGCCCCGGTGGCGGGTCGCCCGGCGGCTCGTGCGCTTGGTCATGGCTGCTCAATCTGTGGATAAAGACGAGACTGCCCACTCCGCTGAGAACATGGGTATGATACCACGAAACCCTCAAGGCCAAGAAACGCCAACTGCCGGCCTAAACCTTGGTCACCACCGGCACCACCATGGGGCGGCGTCCCGTCTCGGCAAAGGCGAGGCGCCCCACCGTGTTTTGCAGGCGCTCGGCCAACTCGCTGCGGGTGCCGCCCAGTTGCACCGCCCGGCCGACCTCCTCCTTCATCCGCGCCAGGAGCTCGGCGGCATCTTCCTCGTGCACAAAGCCTCGGGTGATGATCTGCGGCTCGCCCACCAGACTGCCGGTGTATTTATCCAGCACCACGACCACCACCACAAACCCGTTACACGAAAGGACGCGCCGCTCCTCAAGGACGCTCTGGCCCACATCGCCCACCCGGAGGCCATCCACAAAGATGTAATTATCCGAGATGTGGTCCACAACCTCGGCGCCGGAGGAATCAAGCTCCAGCACATCGCCCGTCTCCAGGACAAAGATATGCTCCGGCGACAGGCCACATTGCTGGGCCAACTTGCTATGCAACACCAGATGGCGGAACTCGCCGTGGATGGGGACGAAATACTTGGGGCGGAGGAGGTTGATCAGCAGCTTTTGCTCCTCCTGGCTGGCATGCCCGGAGACGTGGACATCCAACACCTCATCGTAAAAGACGTTGGCCCCCAAGCGGAAAAGGTTATCCAGGGTGCGGTTGATCAACTCCTCGTTGCCGGGGATGGGCGTGGCCGAGACCACCACCGTATCCCCCGGCACCACCTCCACAGAGCGCAAATCGCCGCGGCTCATGCGCACCAGGGCCGAGGTGGGCTCGCCTTGGCTCCCCGTGCAGATCAAGGTCACTTGGTGGGGCGGAAATTGGTCCAACTGCTCCACGGGAAAGAGCACGCCCTCGGGCACGTTGAGGTAGCCCAGCTCCCGCGCCATGCGCACGTTGTTCACCATGTTACGTCCCACGATGGCCACCCTTCGCCCGTAGGCTTGGGAGGTCTCGATGAGCTGCTGCACCCTGGAGATGTTGGAGGCAAAGGTGGCCACGATGACGCGCCCCTTGGCGTTGGCAAAGATGCGGGCAAAGGTCTCGCCGATGACCTGTTCCGAGGGGGTGTAGCCCGCCTTCTCCGCGTTGGTGCTATCGGAGAGGAGCAACAAGACGCCGCGGCCGCCCAGCTCGGCCAGCTTGGCGAAATCGGTGCGGTGGCCATCCACCGGGCTGTGGTCGAACTTGAAATCTCCCGAATGCACCACCAGCCCCACGGGCGTGCGGATGCCCAGCCCCAACCCATCGGGGATGCTGTGGCTCACATGAAAGAACTCGACCTGAAAGGGGCCAAGCTCCAAGGTGTCTTGGCAGGTGATGGTGCGCAGGTCGGCCTGTTGCACCCGGGTCTCGCGCAGTTTCACCTCGATGAGGCCGCGGGTGAGGCGCGTGGCATAGACGGGCGCCCGCACCTGGTCGAGCAGGTAGGGCAACGCGCCCACGTGGTCTTCGTGGCCGTGGGTGACGATAATCCCCCGCACCTGCTGGGCCCGCTCCACCACGTAGCGCATATCGGGGATGACGATATCCACGCCCAACATATCGTTGGCGGGGAACATCAAGCCGGCATCGATGACGAGCAAGTGTTCGCCATATTCGAACACCAGCATGTTGCGACCGATCTCACCCAGGCCCCCCAGGGGAATGATGCGCAGTTTTGGCGT
Source organism: Anaerolineae bacterium (assembly GCA_034433995.1). Taxonomy (GTDB): domain Bacteria; phylum Chloroflexota; class Anaerolineae; order UBA1429; family UBA1429; genus DAOTZU01. The sequence continues at coordinate 5,942 of DAOTZU010000234.1, read as the reverse complement.
GCTCACCGCGTCCTCGCTAGAACAAACTCAACTGTTGGGGCGGCTTGGGCGGCTCTTCCTCAGCCTTGATGCTCTCCAGCTCGGCCAGGATGCGAGGGATCTTCATAATGTCTTGTTCGATCAAGCTGCGGAACCGAGGTTGGTGCAACGCTGCGGCGGGATGAAACATGGGGAAATAGACCACATCGCCCACCTTCTTGGGGATGCCATGCACCTTGGAGATGCTGACGCCGGCAAAGGCCAGCTCCATGGAGTAGCGGCCCAAGGTGACGATGAGCTTGGGCTTGAGCAGCGCGATCTGGCGTTCCAAATGGGGCCGGCAGGCGGCCAGTTCATCGGGGAGGGGATCCCGGTTCTCCGGAGGGCGACATTTGATCACATTGGCGATGAACACATCCCGGCGCGTCAGGTTGATGGAGGCCAAGAGCTGCTCCAGGAACTGGCCGGCTGCGCCCACGAACGGCCGTCCCTGTTGGTCTTCGTGAAAGCCGGGCGCCTCGCCGATGAACATGATCTTGGGATGCTCCGGCCCCTCGCCGGGGACGGCCAGATGCCGCCCTTGGGCCAACCGGCAGCGTGTGCACTGCCGGATCTCTTGGTTGAGTTCTTCTAGCTCGCGCACCCTGCAGCCTCCCCATGCAAGATTGCATGAGGAGATTATACGCACAATGGACGCTTTCGTCCAACGTCCCCTGTGTTCTCAGAGCACACGAAAGGCGCCAAGACGTTCCCTCACCACGGAGTCACGGAGAGCACGGAGAATCTCCTGTCCCTCTCCGTGCCCTCCGCGTCTCCGTGTTTCTTGCCACCGATATCCCCGTATCGCTTAAAAAGCCAGGGGATATTTTCCCCATTTGTGGCCCGCGGCGATGAAACGCAGGATGTTCTCCTGATGCCTGGGGCTCAACTCGGCGGCGTAGGGGCCGGCGGTGGGGGCCAGGATCATCCCGCCGCCGGGCGCCGCATCGCGGATCTGCCGGCGGACGAGCTCCTCCATCTCGTCCGGCGTCAGCCGTTCGAAATCATCGTATTGCACGCTGCCCACCAGGCAGACACGGTCGCCGATGCGCCGTTTGGCCTCGGCCAGGGGACAATCGCCCACGGGCGGCTCCTCGATGGGCTGGATGCCGTCGGCGCCGATCTCGGCGATCCGCTCCAGGATGGCCGAGATCCGCCCATGATGGTGGACGATCACCTTGCCGCCGTAACGGTGGATCAGCTCGAACAGGGGCGCGTCAAAGGGGGTGATCAAGGCGTCAAAAGCCTGGGGCGAACACATGGGCGGGGCGACGAACTCGGTGCCCACCGTGAAAAATACCGGCCCCGCCCCCTTCTCCAGGGCTTTTTTGAGAAAAGCGTACTTGCGCTCGAACATCACCTGGGTAAAGCGCACCAGCGCCTCACGCTCCGTCAGGGTCCACAGGGCAAAGGTCTCTGGGTGGACCAAACCATAGGCCACGCCGATGGGCATCCCCAGACTCACCATCATCAAACCGGCATCTCCCAGGCGCTGGCCCGCCTCATGGAAGGCGGTCAGGTCCGGCTCCACCGGCTCGTAGGGGATGGCCAGGACCTTCTCCAAATCCGAGATGTCTTTGCAGAAATGCTCCACCGTCGCTCCGGCGGCGTTCTTGTGATCCTGCCAATGTTGCGAGGTCAGATCGCCCAAGGGGGTGTGCAGCACAGTGCGCCGGATGGTATAGTCGCCGTGGGTCTCCACGGAGGTCTCCATCTGGGTGGCCGCGGTGTAAAAGGCGGGGGAATGCAGGTCGCGGCGATCCAGCCAATCGGTCTCGGCCCAGATGACGGGCATCACCCGCGCGTAGGAAGGGAGGTGATGCACATCCACATAAGCCCCATAGTACTCGCGGGGATAGAGCATCCAGATGGGGACGCGATCGGGCTCCTGGTGGTTCAGCGCGGCCCACAGGCGCTCCCGCGAGGTCATGGTCCTTGTGGTCATGTTGGCTCTCTCCTGAGGGGATCAATCCAGATAGAAGGCATAGACGCGGGTGCGGTCGGCGCCCCAGGTCTCCTCCAGGACAAAGCGCACGCCCTCCAACCGTTGGTTGAGGGGCACGCGCACCAACCGTTGATGGTGCTCGTCGAAGCGGGCCAAGGTCTGCCAGCTCCCCTCGCGCAACCCCTCCAGACGGAAGGCTTTGGGCATGACGGGCGGGATGCTGGTGAGGATGTTGCCCCGCGAATACTTGTGGCCGATCCCCTTGGCCAGGTCGCTATCCAACAAGAGGGTAGCCTCCGAGACCAATGATGGCTGGGTAAAGAGATAGGCCACATGATCGCCGGGGCTACATTCCCAGGCGTGGGGTTCGTTGCCCACTTGGCGGTTGATGCCATCGCGCAGGGGTTCCGGGTTGCCCCGGCTGGCGACCAGGGCGGCCTCCATGGTCAACGGGCCGAACTCTTGGCGCACGCCGGGCAGGTAGCAATCGTCGCGCAGGAGGGTCTGCTGCAATGTTTTGATGTGTTGGCCCACCTCGCGAGGGGAGAGGCCCAGCTTGGTGGCCAGGGCCGCCGCCGTGCCCACCGCCTGGCCCATCACGGCGCAGGTGGCGATGAGCCGGGTGGAGCTGAGGGCGGCATGGGAACAACTGGTGTTGCGGCCGGCGAACATCAGGTTATCAATGTTCTTGGAGTAGAGGATGCGGTAAGGGATGCCATAGGGCGAGGGGCAGGGATGCCAGATGGTAGCCGGCGCCGGCACCTTCACCGACCAGAACCCCGCCGGATGGTGGTCGTCCATGGTCCAACCGCCGTAGGCGACGACATCGTCGAACTTGCCCTCGGCCTCGATATCCCGCTGGGTGAGGATGTAATCACCCATGTAGCGGCGGCTCTCTCGCTTGGCGGGGAAGAATTGCACCCAATCCAAGGCCCAGTTGGCCACCTGGTCGCGATGGCGGCAGTGATTTTTCAGGTGATCCCACACGCCGTAGCAGATCTTTAGGAGCTCATCGCGCAGCATCTCGGTATCGTGGATGCTATCGTACTCGCCGCCCAGCTCGATCCACCAATAGCCCACCATCCAGCGGCTGTGGTCCCGCTCGCCGAAGGGCAGATCGTCACAGCTCTCAAAACGGTAGGCCCACGTGGGCGGCTTGAAGGGCTGGGGCGTGGGGTATTCGCGGGAGTAAAAGAGCAACGTCATCCCCATGGTGCGCTTATCGGCCACCTCAGGGGCGATGGACTCGCCGAACTCGCTCCGCGCCTCCCGGCCAATGCGGAACTCGGCGCCGGTCAACGGGGCGAGGATGGAATCGCCGGAGCAATCGGCAAAGAGCTTGGCCTTCACTGTGTGCCAGGTCTCGCTGGTCAATTGCCAGCCGGTGACGCTGAGGATGTGGTTCCCCTCCATCTCGGCCCGCACACAGGAGCAGTTCAGGATGGGGATGAGGTTGGGCTGCAGGCGCATCTTCTCATAAAAGACCGTATCCTGGATGGAATAGACATCGTTGGGGTTGCGGTAGAGGTTCTCCAGCCGCAGCTCCTCGACGATGCCCGTCTCGCGGACATGGGGTATCCCGCCGCCGCGATCCGCCCCGCCGATGCCCACGCGGCACTCGCTGGAGGCGTTGCCGCCCCACACCGGCCGGTCGTGCATGATGGCCACCTTGGCCCCGTGGCGCGCGGCGGCCAGGGCCACGCACATCCCGGCCAGCCCGCCGCCGATGACACAGAGATCCACCTCGTGGGTTTCGTGTTTCACCGTCATTCCTCCTTTTCGCTCTCGGCGATCAGCGTGCAGCCCTCAGCCAGACCCTGCGCCGGGATGGCGCGCAGGCCAAGGGCGCGGAAAAACCTCCTGGCGTTCGTCACGCCATTTGCTCCAGAAAACATCTCCCCGGCCAATCGGCTAGCGCACATCCCAGGCAAAGAGATGCGCTTGGGGGCTGCCCCAGGTGGCCTCGGGGATGAAACGCACGGCCCGCGTCACCACCTCGGTTTGCACCCGCACCAGGCGTTGGTAATTGTTCTCCTGGCGGGCGATGACGCGCCAATTTCCCGCCTCGTCCAGGGCCTCCACGCGAAACCGGCGGATCATGGTGGCGGGCACGCGCTGGGGTTCCATGTGCAAAGGATAGTTGCTGAGGGCGTTGCGTCCCTGGCGGTTGAGATCGCTATCGAACACCCAGCGCAAGGTGCGGATCGGTTGCGGCGTGGCGAAGGAATACTCCACCCAGGCCCCCAGGGAACCGCGCCAACCGTTATCCGCGCCGCCGATGGGCCGGTCCAGCCCGTTGCGCAGCGGCTCCGGATCTCCCTCGGAAGCGCTCAACCGCGCAGCGCGGCTGAGGGCCGGCACCGGGCGCGCATGCCAGGGGAGATAACAATCATCGTCCATGAGGATCTCTTGCAGCTCGTGGATCCGCTCCTGATAGACCCCCCTGGGCGAAAGATTGTGCCGCGTGGCGATGGCCGCCGCCGTGCCCACCGCCTGGCCGCAGAGGGCGCAGGTGGCCATCACCCGGGTGGCGCTGAGGGCGGCGTGGGTGGTGCTGATGTTACGCCCGGCGCAAAAGAGATTGGCGATGTTGCGCGAGTAGAGAGAACGATAGGGGATGCCAAAGGGCGAAGGGGCGGGATGAAAGATGGTGGGAGGCCCAGGATAGCGGAACCCCGCCGGATGATGATCATCCATGGTCCACCCGCCATAGGCAACCAGGTCCCCAAAACGCCCCTCGGCGCGCACATCGTTTTGGGTGAGGATGTGATCGCCCACATAGCGGCGGCTCTCCCGTTTGCCGGGCAAAAAGCCCACCCATTCCAAGGCCCAATTCTCCGCGCCGTGGTCGCCGTGGTTCTTGATATGATCCCAGACGCCAAAGGCGATCTTTAGTAGCTCGTCGCGGATCTCTTCCGTATCATGGATGGAATCCTGCTCGCCGCCCAACTCGATCCACCAGAAATTGCCCCGGGGCAGGGGATGGTCGCGGTAGGGCAGGTCCGCCTCGCTGGGGAAATCGTAGGCCCAGACGGGCGGGATAAAGGTTTGCGGCGTGGGCATCTCCCTGGCCTGGATGAGGCAGCTCATGCCCATGGTCCTGTGGTCGGCCTCCGGCGGCTCGATATCCTCGCCGAACTCGCCGGCCGCCTCGCGGCCCACGCGGAACTCGGCGCCCGAGAGGGGCGCCAGAATGCTATCGCCGGAGCAATCGGCAAAGAGGGCCGCCTCCACAGTGTGCCAGGTCTGGGTGGTGGTCTGCCACCCCTTGACGGCCACGATGCGCTGGCCATCCATCACCAGGCCATTGCAAGAGCAATTGAGCAAAAGGAGAATGTTCGGCTCGTAGCGCACCTTCTCATAGAGGATGCTATCCCAGATGGAATAGTTGAAATTGGGGTTGCGGTAGCAATTCTCCAGGGCGATCTCCTCCAGGATGCCCGTCTCGCGGTTGTTCTCGCCATGGGCGCCGCAGATCCACATACGGATCTCGGAGGAGGCGTTGCCCCCCAAGACAGGGCGGTCCTGCATCAGGGCCACCTTGGCCCCATGGCGCGCGGCGGCGATGGCGGCGCACATCCCGGCCAGCCCGCCCCCCACAACACAAAAATCCACCTGATGGTTCCTCTGGCGCATGGTTCCCCCTTTTTCAGCCTTTGATGCCCGTCAGGGCTACACCCTGGATAAAATAGCGCTGAAACAGGGCAAAAGCAAGGAGCACAGGCAGGGTCATCAAGGTGCCGCCGGCCATCAGCCAGGTGGGATAGGCGCCTTGAGGCTCGCCCCGCAGGGTGTACAGGGCCAGGGCCAGGGTGGATTTTTTAAAGCTGTTGAGATAGATTAGCGGCCCCATGAACTCGTTCCAGTGGGCCTGGAACTGGAAAATGGCCACGGCCGCCAGCACCGGCCCGCACAAAGGTAGCACAATGCGCCAGAGGATGCCGAATTCGGAGCAGCCGTCAATGGTGGCGGCGTCATA
>DAOTZU010000233.1:0-5766 GCA_034433995.1 Anaerolineae bacterium | reverse complement strand
CCACCTTTTTCCCCCGAAAGGACGAGAGGGTGATCGCCTCGCCCTCATCGGATTGCAAGGTGAAATCCGGAGCTAACTCGTTCTCCTTGACCATGATCTTTTTACCTCCAGCGATAGACTTGCACGTCTTGCATCTCGCCCATATTAAAACATAGTTTAGCCATTTTGTCAAGATTTACCCAGCATAAAAAGCCCCACACGCTTGACGCGCGCCCCGTTTTGCTCCAAGATAAGGCCGAGCACCAGCATGAGGAGGTTCTGCCGATGAAACAGAAACGACACTTTCCGCAGGGGTTCCTTTGGGGCACGGCAACGGCCGCATATCAGGTGGAGGGAGGCATCGCCGAGCGCGGGCGCTGCATTTGGGATGATTTCTGCCGTTGGCCGGGCAAGGTGTGGAACGGCGATACCGGCGATGTGGCCGACGACCACTATCACCGCTACCGTGAAGACGTGGATCTCATGGCCCGGCTGGGTCTCGGCGCTTATCGCTTCTCCATCTCCTGGCCACGGGTTCTGCCCTCCGGCGCAGGGGTGGTGAACGAGACGGGACTGGATTTCTACAGCCGCCTGGTGGATGCGCTCCTTGCGGCCAACATACAGCCCTTTGTCACCCTGTATCACTGGGACCTGCCCGCAGAGCTCCAGCGCCTGGGCGGTTGGGCGGCGCGGGATACCGCCTATCGCTTTGCCGATTACGCGGCCCTGGTGGCGCACCGCCTGGGCGACCGGGTGCACCATTGGATCACCCACAACGAGCCGTGGGTGGTGGCCTTTATCGGCCACCTGGACGGCCGCCACGCCCCCGGCTGGCAAGACGCCTGCCTGGCTCTGCAGGTGGCCCATCATCTGCTCCTTTCCCATGGCCTGGCGGTGGACGCCCTGCGGGCACAGGGTGGCAGCCAAACCCAAGTGGGGATCACCCTCAACCTCAGCCCGGCCTATCCCGCCAGCGACCGGGCGGAGGACGTCGCCGCGGCCCAGCGCCACGATGGCTACCTGAACCGCTGGTTCCTGGACCCCGTGTTCACGGGCCACTATCCCCAAGACATGTGGGCGCTTTACGACTACCGGGTGCCGCGGGTGGCCCCCGGCGACCTGGAGATCATCCGGCGGCCGCTGGACTTTTTAGGGGTCAACTACTACTCTCGCGTCGTCCTGCGCCATGAGCCGGGGAACTTATTAGGCTACGCCGCTGTGCAGCCCGCCGGCGAATACACCGCCATGGGCTGGGAGGTCTATCCCCAAGGGCTGACGGATCTCCTCTGCCGCCTGGCGCAGGAATACCGCCCACCTGCGATCTATATCACCGAGAACGGCTGCGCCTACGAGGATGTGCTCACCGAGCAGGGCGAGGTGCACGACGCCAAACGGGTGGACTATTTACACCACCATTTTCTCGCCGCGCACCGCGCCCTTGAGCAGGGCGTGCCGCTGAAGGGCTATTTCGTCTGGTCCCTCATGGATAACTTTGAGTGGAGCTACGGTTACAGCCGTCGTTTCGGCATCACCTATGTGGATTATGCCACGCAAAAGCGCTATCTGAAGGATAGCGCCAAGTACTATGCCCAGGTGATCGCGGCCAACGCCGTGGAGGAGTGAACGTTCCGCCGGCCCGGGCGCCGCTCCGGGCCGGCCTTGGTGATTCAGGCGAGGAGCCCAGCGGTGATGAGGATCTGGCGAATTTCCTCCCGCGCCGCCTCGCTCACCGGTAAAAGCGGCAGCCGGGGCGAGCCCCCCTCGTAACCCAGAAGGTCCAGTGCCGCCTTGAGGCCCGGCACGCCGAATTGGGTGGTGACGGCGCGGGCTACCGGCATCAGGCGGAAATGGATCTCGCGCGCCTCCTCAAAACGTCCTTGCTTGGCCAATTGCCAGATGGCCACGCATTCCCGCGGGGCCACATTGGCCAAGGCCAGGATCCCGCCCGTGGCGCCCATCTGAATGCCACTGAGGAAGGCGGCCGCGTTGCCCACGAGGATCTGAAAATCGCGCGGGCAAAGGCGCCGCAGCTCGATCAACTGGCCGATGTTCCCCGCGCTATCCTTGATGCCCACGATGTTGCCGTGGCCGGCCAGGCGCGCCACCGTCTCCGGGGCCAGGTTGAGGTGGGTGAACTTGGGCATGTTGTAGAGGATCACGGGCAACGGCGAGGTGTTGGCCACCGCCTCATAGTGCTTGAGCAGGGCCGTCTCGGTCATCTGCTCGCCGTAGAAAAAGGGCGGCAACACCAAGACGGCGTCGGCGCCGACATCGGCGGCCGCACAGGTGAGGCGGATGGTGCCCGCGGTGGATTGGCAGCCTGTGCCGGCGATGACGCGTTTATCCGGTGTGGCCGCCTCGCGGGCCAAGCGCAGCGCGGCCAGAACCTCGTCGAACTCTAGCAGGGCGCCCTCGCCGTTGGAGCCGGCCACCACATAGCCGCTGAGGCTCGTCTCGTTCCAACGGCAGATATTGGCCGCCAGGGCCTGGGCATCCAACCGCCCCCGCTCGTCGAAAGGGGTGGCGATGGGCGGGTAAACCCCCTCCAGCTTGATGGTGCCTCTCATGGTGCCTGCTCCTTCAGCAGCTCGCGACGGTCGGTCCTGATGTTATCCTCGTGTTGCCCCTGATCCAGAACGGGGCCACCCAGGGCCCGCCATTCCAAGAAATTTCTAAGGATTTTCTAATAAAATTGTAACCGTCCAAAAGGCCATCTTGTGCTATAGTATAGACGCTAGGTCTCGTTTGTCTGTTCTTCCCCCCGAGTATCCCAGGACAGCCAAGCGAGACCTATGTTTTTCCCCGCTCAACAGGCCAAGACCTGCCCCTTGATGAGGTGCTCCACACGATAGCGATAGCGCGAGCGCTCGTCGGGCTGGGCCAGCGCGCGCTCCCCCGGTGTGCCTTTGTAATTGAAATAAAAGACCGTCTCCCCTGCATCGCGGTTGGCCCACAGGATGCGGGCCAAACATTCCTTATCCGGGTGGTTGAAACGGCTGCCGTCGGTGGAGATGAGATAGTTGGAACAACGCACCAAGGATAAAAGCTCCGGACCGGTATTGGCCCGGCTGCCGTGATGGGCGAGCTTGAAGGCGGCCAGCTCCACGGGCACCTCGGGGCTATAGCCCAACCGGCGCAGCCCCTCGGCCACCACGGAAGGGTGGGCGTCGCCGGCCAGGAGCACCTTGCGGCCGGCGAACTCGAAAAGCAGGGCCACGCTGCTGCCGTTGGCCGGGGCTTTATCCTCCACAAAGGGACGCTGGGCCAGCTCGGCCAGGGGCAGCACAGCGTCCTCCTTGCGGGCCGCAGGGGTCGGTTCAAAGGTCTCGCGGGCAGCCAACATGGCCTCTTGGGCCAGGGCCGGCACCAGGGCATCGCCGCTGCCCGGCGGCCCCCAAGCCGCCGCCTCCAAGAGGAGGGAGAGGCCGTTATCCTGCAAATATTGCGTCCACATGCGGTTCAATTTGCGCAGCGTCTCGGGTGTGGGCGAAAGGATCCACATCCTGGCCCCTCCGGGGAGGGCGACCTCCGGCGGGATGTCCGTGCGCACCACGGCCTGGTCGCCAAAGCGGACATTGGAGCGATAGTTGCCCTCCAGCAGGCCGGCCAGCAGCTCCCCCTCCGCCGCGCCCACGGGCGCGATGGCCTCGCGGCGGGCTTGGCGGGCCACCCGCTGCGCCAGGCGACGGAAGCGGGGCGCCCGCCGGGAGAGCTCGTCCAGCAGCGCCTTGTGGGTGGGCCAGCGGATGGGGCTGGCCGCCGCCAAGAAGGGCAACTCCCCCTCGGCAGCCACAGCGCGCTCCTCGCCGTATGCGCGGATGTGCCGATACTGGTTGAACCACACCTCCTCCACGGGGATGATGGCCGGGAAGCGCCGCCCGCGCCGGTTGTCCTCGATAAAGGCGCGGACGCCGTTGATGTGGTCGGTGTCGATGTGGGTCACCACCAAAAGATCGAGGGCCAGGCCCTGGCGGGCCAGGGCCTGGAGGCGCTTTTTCCAACCTTTGCGGTAGGATTGGGTGAGGCCGCCATCGATCCACAGATGGTGCTCCTCGCCAGAATCACCGTAAGCGAGGTGCAGCGCATCACCATAATCGGCGGGCAACATCTCCAGGTGCACGAACTCGGCCATCTTACGCCTCCTACTAGGCGGGTAGGCCCCCATGGCGCGCCGCCAAAGCCTCCCGGTACCCCGGTGGCGGCTCCACCGGGCCCCGCAGGATGGGATCCTGGGCCCATTCCAAGCGGGCCTGAAGCCGTCCCTTGAGGAGCGCCTCGATGGTCGCCACGGCGGGATCGCCGGCCAGGTTGTGGCGCTCCAACGGATCTGTGGTGAGGTCATAGAGCTCATATTCCGGCCGGGGCCAGGAGCGCAACGCCTCACGGTTGGCGGCCGTAAAGGGCGAGGCCAGGACATCGCCCGGCACTTGCAGGCCGATCCCCGGCTCGAAATTGCGGATCAACTTGTGGGTTGCGGTGCGGATGCAGCGCATGGGCTGGTAATAGTCATGCCAGGTGATCTCGGCAAAGACCTGTTGGCGCGGTTCGCACAGGCCGCCCACCACGCAAGGCCAGAAACTGCGCCCATCCAGGCCGGCGGGCGTACAATCTTCCGCCTCCACGGCGTCCAGAATGGAGGGAAAAAGATCCACATTGCTGAGCAGCCGCTCCACCCGCCGGCCGGCGGGGATGACGCCGGGCCAGCGCATCAGCAGGGCGATCTTTAATCCCGGATCGTACAGCGTGCCCTTGGCCAAAGGCATGGCGATCCCGTGGTCGGTGGTAAAGATGACCAGGGTCTCATCGTCCAGGGCCTGCTCCTGGAGCCACTCTAGCAAGCGCCCCACGGCCGCATCCACCCGGCTCACCTCGCCATAGAAGCGGCTGAGCTCCTCCCGGCCGGCTGGGCAATCCACCAGGTAGGGCGGCACCAGAAGCTTGACGGGGTCCTGCAGGTGCGGCCAGGTGGCCGTATAAGGACGATGGGGCTCAAAAAAGCCCACCACGGCGAAAAAGGGACGATCGGTGGGGCGGTCCTCCAAGATGTGGAGGGCGGCCTCGGCCACCTCCTCGCAGTGGCTGAGCCGCATGCTGGCCTCGAAATCGTACAGCTTGGGGTCCGAGCCGATGTGAAAGACGCCCACCTGGGCCGACCAATAACCCACCTCCTTCATCACCTTGGGCAGGGTGGGCAAAGCAGGGTTCAGGTTCCAGGGGCCGATATGGGCCAGGCCTTGCAGGCCGTTACGGTTGGGATGAAGGCCGGTGTACATGCCGGCGCGGCTGGGGCTGCACTGCGGCGCGCAAGCAAAGTATTGGGTAAAGAGGGCGCCCTCCTCAGCCATCCGGTCCAGATGGGGCGTCTGGGCAGAGTTATCGGGGTAGCAGCCGATCAGGTCGCCCAGATCATGGCAATGAATGAGCAGGACATGGGGTCTTGAGCGTTCCATAGGATGGGTCTCCTTCCCGATCCTGAGAGAGGGCACAAACTAATCCAGCTCGAGCAACATATCATAATTGAGCAGCTCCTCGCCGCCATGATGGAGCCAAAATTCCCCCTGGGGCTGAAAGCCCAGCTTGGCATAGAAATGCCGCGCCCGCTCGTTCCGCGCTTGGACGCCGCCCATGAGGATCACCTGTTTCAGGCCCAGCTTGCGGGCGCAGGCCAGCACATGCCGGGCCATGGCCGTGCCGATCCCCTGTTCCTGGTAAGCGTCGGCAATGGAGGGGGCGAAGGATGCACACACCTCCGGCCGGATCCGGTCGCCATAACGGGCCAGGTCGCTT
>DAOTZU010000232.1:0-12762 GCA_034433995.1 Anaerolineae bacterium | reverse complement strand
TGCCGGTGGTGTTGGTGGATGATCTGGGCCAAGCCGATGCCCTCTTTACCCTGCGGGTCTACTATCGCAAGCGGCCGCAGGTGATCAGCGACGCGGAGCGGCACGGCGTGCCCATCTATGTCTTGCGCAATAACACCGTGGTGCAGATCGAATCCTACCTGGCCGAGATCTTTGGCCTGGCCCGCAGCCCGGATGCGGTGGAGGTCGCCTTGGAGGAGACCCGGCGGGCCATCGCCCAGGTGAGCGTGGGCGAGCGCGATGCGGTGCAACTATCTCCGCAGGAGGCTTATATCCGCCGCATGCAGCACGAGATGGCCCGGGAGGCCAACCTTCTCTCCCGCAGCTCGGGCACCGAGCCGACGCGGCGGGTGACCATCTATAGCAACCAGTAGGAGAGCTTTGGGCCGTTTCATCACTTTCGAGGGGCCGGAGGGAAGCGGCAAATCCACCCAGGCGCGCCTGCTGGGCGAGGCGCTCGTGGCCAGGGGATTGCGGGTGCTGTGCACGCGGGAGCCGGGGGGCACGGCCATCGGCGAGCAAATCCGGAACATCTTGCACGATGTGCGCAACACGGCTATGCTTCCCCTCACCGAGATCCTGCTCTACTCCGCCTCTCGCGCCCAGCACGTGGGCGAGGTGATCCGCCCGGCCCTGGCCAGGGGAGAGGTGGTCATCTGCGATCGTTACGCCGAGTCCACCTTGGCCTACCAGGGCTATGGGCGGGGCTTGGATCTGGAGATGTTGCGGCAGATCACCGCCTTTGCCACGGGCGGGTTGCGCCCCGATCTGATCGTTTATCTCGACTTGGATGTGCAAGAAGGGTTGGAACGCAAGCGCCGCGACCAGCAGGCGGGACGCGGGGAATGGAACCGCATGGATCAACAGGAGCTTGCCTTTCACCTTCGCGTGCGCGCGGGCTATCTGGAGATGGCCCAGCGGGAACCGGCGCGTTGGCTGGTTTTGGACGCCACCCAACCTGTGGCGTTGCTCCACCAAGTGGTGTTTGACCGGGTGTTGCGCTTGCTCTAGGGTAAAACGGTATTCGCCCGCCGGCAGCCTCGTGCCCAAAAGCGCACCCAGGAGGCCGGCTGCGGAGCAAAGAAGGGGGCAAAAGTTATGGCGATCAAGTTGCTGATCAGCATCGTGCATAGCGACGATGCGGACCAACTGACCACAGCGTTACGCGATGGCGGCTTTTCTTCAACCAAGATCAGCACCACAGGTGGTTTTCTGCGCGAGGGTAACGCTACCCTGCTCATCGGCACCGATGAGGCCAATGTGCCCAAGGTGCTGGAGATCATCAAGCGCAACTGCCACACCCGCACGCAATATGTGAACCCCCTCCCGCCGGTGATGGAGCCGGGAGAGCTGTATATGCCCAACCCGGTGGAGGTGCAGGTGGGAGGCGCGGTGGTGTTTGTGTTGCATGTGGAGCGCTTGGTCAAGCTCTGATCCACCCTGCGCCCTGGCCAACGGGCCAAGGCAAGCCGCAACTTTTGGCGCAGCGCCGAGATGGACCTGATCCCATCGCAAGCGTTGCGCACATTTTACCCAGCCAAGGGAGCCAGATCTGTTGCAGTCCGATGGATTGATCATCCCGCCCCAGGCCGGCGAGGTGATGGCCCTCATCGAGCGGTATCTCCATCCCGCGCCGCTCTTGGTGATCATCTCGGGGCCTTCCGGGGTGGGCAAAGATAGTGTCGTGCGACGGATGCGCGAATTGGCGTATCCCTTTCATTTCGTGGTCACCGCCACCGACCGGCCCCGCCGCCCCGCTGAGGTCAATGGCATAGATTACCATTTCCTCAGCACAGCCGAGTTCGAGCGGATGATCGCCGCCGACGAGTTCCTGGAGTATGCGCGGGTCTATGGCCAATACAAAGGGGTGCCCAAGGCCCAGGCGCGCCAGGCTTTGGCCAGCGGGATGGATGTGATCATGCGTCTGGATGTGCAGGGCACGGCCACGGTGCGGCAAAAGGTGCCCCAGGCTCTGACCATCTTTTTGGTGCCGCCTTCGTTGGAGGTGTTGATCCATCGCCTGCGCCAACGGGGGACGGAATCCGCCGAGGAGTTGCAACGGCGCCTGGAGATGGCCCTGGCGGAGCTGCGCTGTGCCGGCGCCTTTGATTATGTGGTCGTCAACCATGAGGGGGCCTTGGATCAGACGGCGGCCCGGATCATGGCCATCATCCAGGCGGAAAAGTGTCGCGTTGCGCGCCAGGCGGTGCAGCTCTAGGAGCCCATTCCTGGCGGAGGAGGTGCGCTATGCCCCTGCGTTTTCCCTCGGTAGCCGGCATGTTCTACCCGGCAGATGAGGCCGAATGTCGCCGGCAGGTGGAGGATTGTGTGCGCGAGAGCGCCACATTGCCCAAGCTCCCGCCCATCCGCGGCGGGGTGGTCCCCCACGCGGGGTGGATCTTTTCAGGCTATACCGCCGGGCGGCTCTACGCGGCCCTGGCTGCCCAGGAACCGCCGCAGACGGTGGTCTTGTTCGGGGCGGTGCACAGTTGGGGCGTCAGAGGGGCTAGCCTCTATGGCGAGGGTCGCTGGCGCACCCCTTTGGGCGATATCTCCATAGACGATGCGTTGGCCCAGGCCGTCCTCCAGGAGGGCCGGGGGCTGGTGGTGAACCGGCCCGAAGCCCACGCCACTGAACACTCCATCGAGGTGCAGGTGCCCTTTGTGCAATACCTCTTCCCTGAGGCGTCCATCCTGCCCATCTCCATGCCTCCCCTGCCCGAGGCCCAGCGGGTGGGGCGGGCCGTTGCCCGCGCCGTCAAGGCCTTGGGCCGCAAGGCCGTGGCCATCGGATCGAGCGACCTGACCCATTACGGCCCGCGCTTTGGCCTCACCCCCGCCGGCGTGGGACAGCGCGGCCTGGAATGGCTGCGCCAGAACGACGCCCGTCTGCTGGATTTGGTGGTGCAGATGCGCGCCGAGGAGATCGTCCCCGAGGCGGAGAGGCGCCTCAATGCCTGCGGCGCGGGCGCCATCGCCGCGGCCATCGCCTATGCCGCCGAGCTAGGCGCGACCCGTGGCGTCCTGCTGCACTATACCAATAGCTACGAGGTGATGCCCTCATCCCCGCCGACGGATATCGTCGGCTATGGCGCGGTGGCCCTGGTCTGAGGCCATGGACGAGCAAGCTGTCTCGCCTCCCACCACCGAGCAGCCCCTTTACGCCGTGGTCGTGGTGCACACCTCCCTGCGCCGCGCGGTCACCGCGGCCACCGAGGTCCCCACCGAGGACGCGGAAGACGAGGACCAATACATCCGTACGTTCCACTATTCCGTGCCAGAGAGGTTGCGCTCCGAGCTGCAGATAGGGCAATTGGTCTGGGTGCCCTTTGGGGCGCGTTACCTCCAAGGGTTGGTGGTGGGGCTAGACACCCAATCTCCTGTGGAAAAGACCAAGGATATTGACCAGATCGTCGCGCCGGAGCCGGTGCTTTCGCCGGTGCACCTGCGGTTGGCGCGCTGGATCAGCAGCTACTACTTGGCCCCTCTGTACCGGGTGATCTTGACCATGCTGCCGCCCGGCATCACCCAAGAGGTGGATGTGGTGGTGCGTCCCCTCGTTGAGGCCGAGCCAGAGGGTGCGACGCCGCTCCAGCGGCAATTCTGGCTCCTGCTGCAGCAACATGGGGCACTGTCGCTGACCCAGATCGCCCGCCTGAGCCGGGAGCCCAACTGGCGTTCCGTGGTGGATCAATTAGTGGCCCACGGCTGGGCCAGCAAGCAGGCCGAGATCCGCCCCCCCACGGTGCGGCCCAAATGCATCCCCGTGGTGCGGCTCAACCCGGAGGCACCGGAACCCTCTTGGGGCGCCCGGGCCACCAAGCTGCAACGGGCTTGGGAATACCTCCGGCAGCGGCCCGGCGCCCACGCCTGGCTGCCCCTGGCCGAGGTGGCCGCCGAGGCCGGCGTGCCCACGGAGGCATTCCGTAGCTTGGCAGCTCAAGGCTTGGTGGAGCTGGGCCAAAGGCAGGTCTGGCGCGATCCGTTGCAAGGGCGCGCCTTTGTGCCCGTCATCCCGCCGGTCCTCACGCCGGAGCAAGAGGCGGCGTGGCGCGCCATCGCCGCCGATCTGGAATCCCCCGCCGGCCGTCCCTTTCTCTTGCAAGGGGTGACGGGCAGCGGCAAGACCGAGATCTATCTCCGCGCCGTGCAGCGTGTCTTGGAACAAGGACGCGGCGCCATCGTCTTGGTGCCCGAGATCGCCCTCACCCCCCAGACGATTCGCCGCTTTGGCGCGCGTTTCCCCGGCACCATCGCTGTGCTGCATAGCCATCTTTCGCCGGGGGAACGCTACGACCAGTGGCGGCGCATCCGCGCGGGGGAGCTGCGCCTGGTGGTGGGCTCGCGTTCGGCCATCTTTGCCCCGGTGCAAAACCTGGGCCTGGTGGTGGTGGATGAGGAGCACGAACCCTCCTACAAGCAGGAAAAGACGCCCCGCTACCACGCCCGGGAGGTGGCTGTGCGCCTGGCCCAATGGAGCGGAGCCACCTGTATCCTGGGCAGCGCCACGCCGATGTTGGAATCGACCTATCGTGCCGAGCAAGGGGAATACGTCTTGCTGCGCCTGCCGCAGCGCATCATGGGGCATCGCCAAGCGTTGGCCGAACAGGCGGAAGGCTTGGCCCGGCCCGCCGGTCACTACACCGCGGCCGCCGAGACGGGGGAGGCCCTGTATGCGGAGCTCCCGCCGGTGGAGGTGGTGGATATGCGCGCCGAGCTGCGTGCGGGGAACAGGACCATCTTTAGCCGCGCCCTCCAGGAGGCCATCACCGTGGCCCTGGCCGCCGGTGAGCAGATCATCCTTTTCCTCAACCGCCGGGGCACGGCCACCTTCATCCTTTGCCGGGATTGCGGCCACGTGCTCAAATGTCCCCGTTGCGATCTGCCCCTCACCTACCATGCCGGCGTGGACGATTTGATCTGCCACCACTGCAATTACAAAACCTTTTTGCCCCCGCAATGTCCCAGTTGCTGGAGCGGGCGGATCAGGCTCTTTGGCAGCGGCACCGAGCGGGTGGAGGAGCTGGTGCGAGAGCGCTATCCCCAGGCACGGGTGGTGCGCTGGGACCTGGATACCACCAGGGGTAAGGAAGACCACGAAAAGCTCTTGGAGCAATTCATCCGCGGCGAGGCCGATATCATGGTGGGCACCCAGATGATCGCCAAGGGGTTGGATCTGCCACGGGTGACGTTGGTGGGGGTCATCGCCGCCGATATTACCCTCAACCTCCCCGATCTGCGGGCCGGCGAGCGGACCTTCCAGCTACTGACCCAAGTGGCCGGCCGCGCCGGCCGCAGCATCCTGGGGGGCAAGGTGATCATCCAGACTTACGCGCCCCACCATCCCGTCATCCAGGCGGCCAGCCGCCATGACTATGCCGCGTTCTATGAGCGCGAGCTGGCCTTCCGCCGCGAGCATGGCTACCCGCCCTTCAGCCGGCTCATCCAGCTGGTGTACGCCCACCCCAAGGCCGAAAAGGCGCAACAAGAGGCGGAACGCCTCCACCGCCAATTGACCCTGAAGATCGCCCGCTTGGGCCTGCCTTACGTGCAGCTCATCGGCCCGTCGCCGGCCTTTTTTGCCCGGCTGCGGGGCAAAGCGCGCTGGCAGATCTTGATCCGCGGCCAGGATCCCGCCGTCCTGTTGCGCGATATGACCTTGCCCCTGGGATGGCAGGTGGATGTGGACCCCGTCTCGGTGCTCTGAGCACCCATTACCCTTGGCGCGCGGCGACCTTGATGGCCTTCAGGCGTTTCATCACGTCGTTGGCGCCGCGGCCGAAATAGTCGTGCAAGATCACATATTCGGCGTAGAGCTGGTCGTACACCCGCTTGTTTGCGGGGATGGGACGATACACCTCATCCTTCAGGTGGGCCATCTTGGCCGCGGCCTGCTGGATGGTGTCGTACCCGCCGGCCGCCGCCCCCGCCGCCACCGCCCCGAACATGGCTGAGCCCAAGGATCCCGCCTGGCTGGTCCCTGCCACTTTGATCTCGCGCCCGGTGACATCGGCATAGATCTGCATGAGCAGCTTGTTGCGCTCCGGCAGCCCCCCGGCCGCCACCAGCTCGTTCACGGCCACGCCGCTGGCTTCAAAGGTCTCGATGATGATCCGCGTGCCATAGGCCGTGGCTTCGATGAGGGCGCGATAGATCTCCTCCGGCTTGGTGGCCAAGGTGGCCCCCAAAAGCAGCCCGGTGAGGTCCACATCCACCAACACCGAGCGGTTGCCGTTCCACCAATCCAGGGCCAAAAGGCCCGATTCCCCTGGCCGCAGGGCGGCGGCCTTTTTCTCCAGGAGCTGATGCAGGTTCAGGCCGGCTCCCTCGGCCTCCGCCTGGTAGGGCAGGGGGACACAATGCTCCACGAACCAAGCGAAATGGTCGCCCACGCAAGATTGGCCGGCCTCGTAGCCGAAAAATCCGGGCAGGATGCCATCCTCCACCACGCCGCACATGCCGGGGACGATCTTTTGCTCATCGCCCAGGACCATGTGGCAGGTGGAGGTGCCCATGATCATCACCATCCGCCCCGTCTCCACCACCGTGGCCGCGGGGACGGAGACATGGGCATCCACGTTGGCCACCGCCACCGCCGTGCCCGGCCGCAACCCGGTGGCGGCGGCCATCTGGGGCGTTAGCCCGCCGGCGCGCTGGCCCAAGGGCATGATCTGGGTGGACATTTTCTCGCTGACGATGTGGCGCATCCTGGGGTGCAAAGCGGCGAAAAATTCGGGGCTGGGAAAGCCCTCGCGCTTGCTCCAGATGGCTTTATAGCCGGCGGTGCACGAGTTGCGCGTCTCCACGCCGGTCAATTGCCAGACGATCCAATCGGCGGCCTCGATGAGACGGTCGGCCGCGTCATAGATCTCGGGGTCCTCGTTGAGGATCTGCAGCGCCTTGGGGAAGAACCATTCGGAAGAGATCTTGCCGCCGTAGCGCTGGAGCCAGCCCTCGCCGCGCTCCCGGGCCACCTCGTTGATGCGGTTGGCCTCCGGCTGGGCGGCGTGGTGCTTCCATAGCTTGACCCAAGCGTGGGGCCGGCGGCGATATTCCGCCAAAGCACAGAGGGGCGTGCCATCGGCCTTGGTGGGCAACATGGTGCAGGCGGTGAAATCAATGCCGATGCCGATGACCTGCTCCGGGGCAACCCCACTCTCCTTGAGCACTTGCGGGATGGTCACCTTGACCGCTTGGACATAATCCGCCGGGTTCTGCAGCGCCCAATCCGGCTCCAGGCGAATGTCGGTGCCGGGCAGTTTTTCATCAATGACGCCATCGGGGTAAGGATACACGGCCGCGGCCACCTCGCGGCCATCGGCCAGGTCCACCAACACGGTGCGGGCCGATTCGGTGCCGAAATCAATGCCGATGGTGTACCTTTCCTTGCTCACGGTGATCCCTCCTCATCACAATGTGCCGGTTGCCTGTATTGAGCAAGCACTATATCATGGCGCCCAGATGGCGTCAAGGGAGCTAGACCTGCCGGGTACAATCTGCAAGGAGTGGCGCCTATGCCGAACAGCCTTTTTCATCCATCGGGGAGATTATGGGCCGCCCGCCTGCTGGTGGGGTTGGTGTTATTGGTGAACTTGGAATGTGCCCTGGCCTTTTTGTGGGCGCCCCAGCGCTACGCGGCCGGTTTCGAGGTGCAAGGGGCCGCAGGCGAGGCGGTGGTGCGCGGGTTCGGGGTGCTCTTTGTGATGTGGAACGTGCCCTATGCCGTGGCCGCCTGGCACCCCGTCCGTCGGCGCGTCTCCCTTGGGGAGGCAACGGTCATGCAGGCCATCGGCCTCTTGGGGGAAAGTCTGTTGCTCTGGGGTTTGCCTCCGGGCCACGAGGCGCTGCGCGAGACGGCCATGCGCTTTATCCGGTTCGATGGGGCCGGCCTGGCGCTCCTGTTGGTGGCCATCTGGCTGGCCGGAGGGCGCCCCAAGGCGGTGCCGGACCGCTAGCTCACCTTGCGCAACAGGGTCTTGGATGCATCCAGCTCCTTCACCAGGTTGCGTCGCCAAAAGCGCACTTGGACGATCTCCCGCTGACCCTCGATGCGCGAGGAGAGGACGACGCCTCGGCCATAGGGGGATTGCTCCACCACATCCCCTGGGGCGAACCGGGGTTCCGGCGGCGCTTGGGCAGCAAAGGCCACCCGATCGAAAATCTCGGCGCGCCGGGTGCGTTCCAGTAGCTCTGCCAGGGCCCGACGCGCGCTCAAGCCCGTCCTCGCGGCCAGCGGCGCGCCGGGGGCGCCTTCTGCCGGCGCAGCATACGCTGGTACCTCCTCCCGCAAGATGTCCGGGACCGCCTCCACGCCCGTGAGCCGGGCCAGGATGGCCTTGGCTGCCGCCTTGTTCAATGCTTCGTTCCGCAAGCGGCAGACGCCCGATTGAATGCACGAGGGGCACCCGGCCTGGCAACGGCAACCCGCCACCGTGTCGTAGGCCAGGCGCAAGAGCTCCGTGATGCGCTGGTAGGCCACCTCCGCCAGGCCGATGCCTCCCTCATAGGCGTCATAGACAAAAACCGCCGGCAGGCCCAGGTCGGGATGGGCCACATGGTAAAAGCCATCAATATCTCGCCGGTCGCACATCACCAGGAGGGGGAGTACCCCCGTCAGCAGGTGCTGCATGGCGTGGAGCCCCTCGGCCAAGGGTGTATTCTCGCCCTTGTCCTCCTCCTCTGGAGATGTCGCCTGGGCCGCCTGGGCCGCCACCGCCGCCAATCCTTTGGGGATCACACACCACATGGCGGTGGTGTGCAGGCGCAGCACCAAGGGATAATCCAGGTTGACCTTTTTCACCAGCTCGTCGCTCCCCAGGCGCAACTCCTGGTAGCCGCGGATGGTCTCCTCCACCAGCACATCGCCCAGGGCCACGGTGAAGGACAGGTTGCCCAGGGTTTGCTCCCGCGTGGCGTACACCTCCTCGAGCTTGAGGCTCAACGTGCTGCTGGCCCGGGTGTAATGGGGCGCCTGTTCTTCGCGGACATGGACGATCTTTTGTTTGCGGTCGAGCAAGACCACGCGGTAATCATCGCCGCCGTGCTGATAGATGGCGCCGGGATGGGCCTCGCGAAAGACGTTGGGCGGCTCGATGGTGCCCACCTCGTTGCGGTTCTCGTCGAGGATGCGGTAGGTCTCGTGGCTGGCCGAACGCAGGGCCACCTCAAGGTGGATCTCCCGACGATTGGGGGGATAGGTCAGCCCCTCCTCGCCCTCCGGCAAGGTGGCGGGCACGAGCAGCCCCTCTTGGCGCAGTTCGGCGATGAGTTCGCCCATGGCCGGAGGCAGGGCGGCGATCTCGGCGGGCAGGAGGGGAAGCTCCCGGGCCGCGCACAGGAGGTGTTTGAGCAGGATGGTCTGATTGTTCAGGTCCACGATGGCCAGCTCGTGGGGCTGGGCAAAGAACTCGCGGGGATGATTGACATAATATTGATCCAAGGGGTTCTGCGAGGCCACCAAGAGGATCAGGGCATCGCGCCCCCTGCGCCCGGCCCGGCCGGCCTGTTGCCAGGTGGACATGATGGTGCCCGGATAGCCGGCGATGATGGCCGCGTCCAGCCCGCCGATGTCGATCCCCAGTTCCAGGGCGTTGGTGGTGATGATCCCCTGGAGGACGCCGGTTTTCAGTTTCCCCTCGATCTCTTCCCGTTCCTCGGCCAAATACCCGGCGCGATACGAGCTGATGCGTTCGGCCAAGCGCGCCTCGACGTTGCGGCCCAGGCGCAGCATGCGCTCGGTGAGGCTGCGGGCCCGGGCAAAGACGATGGTGTTGTAGCCCAGGCGCACGCAGTGCAAGAGGAGATCCACCGCTTCCTCGGCGTAGGAGCGCCGCAGGTTGGCGCCTTGCTCGCCTTGTAGGGGCGGGTTCCACAGGACAAAGAACCTGCGCCCCTTGCCGGCGCCGTCGCGATCCACCACCGTGAAGGGTCGCCCGGTGAGGGTCTCGGCCAGTGCGCGGGGGTTGGCGATGGTGGCCGAGCAGCAGATGAATTGGGGCGAGGCGCCATAATGGGCCGCCATGCGCAACACCCGGCGCAACAGATGGGCCATGTTGGCGCCAAAGACGCCACGGTAGGTGTGCACTTCGTCAAGGACGATAAAGCGCAAGTTGCGCCAGAGCTCCTCCCAGTTTTGGTGCCAGAGGAGGAAGCTGAGATGCAGCATCTCTGGGTTGGTGAGCCAGATATGGGGACTGCGGGCGCGGGCGAGCTGGCGTTGTTCGCTGTTGAGGGCGCCGGTGTAACGGGCGATCCCCACCGCCTGCTTGCCCAAGGCCAGGTTGAGCCGGAAGAGCCCCTTGAGCTGGTCGTTGATCAGGGCATTGACGGGATAGAGGTACAGGGCATGGGTCGTGCGATCTTGGAGGATTCGCTCCAGGATGGGCAGGTTGTAGCAGAGGGTCTTGCCGCTGGAGGTGCCGGTAACCACGACCACGTTCTCGCCCCGGCGGACCCGCTCCAACGCCTCCACCTGATGGCTGTAGAGCCGAGGGATGCCCATGCGCTCCAG
Organism: Anaerolineae bacterium; assembly: GCA_034433995.1. Classification (GTDB taxonomy): domain Bacteria; phylum Chloroflexota; class Anaerolineae; order UBA1429; family UBA1429; genus DAOTZU01. The sequence continues at coordinate 2,234 of DAOTZU010000232.1, read as the reverse complement.
ACCCTGGCGCAAAGGGTCGGGCAAAGGGGGCGAGGGATCGGCATAGCACGGAGGCGAGGCGGGCAAAACCTCCACATGGACGATCTGCTGACCGTCGGCCACGTGCAGCGCCTGGCCCAGGCGCGCCAAAGCCTCCTCCACCGAGGGGGCTTCCCCCTTGGCGGAGGAGGGAGTCTCCTCCGGCAATGGCGACGGCTCACGCAGGTCGTCCATGGTGGTGCGCTCCATTGGGCCTGGCGCCCGCCCTGACCTTGGGCGTGCGCGCAGGCCTCATTGCCGAGTCCGCGATGGCTAAGGCCGCCTCAACGCGCGAAAATAGGCCACGGTCCTCTCCAAACCCTCGCGCAGCGAGACCTCGGGCTTCCAGCCAAGCACCTCCTGGGCTTTGCGGGCGTTGAGGTAGATCTTGAAAACCTCGCCCGCTTTGGCCGGCCCGTGGATCTCGGGGCAATCGCAACCGGTGATCTCCCGTAGTTGGACAAAGAGGTCGTTGATGGAGGTGCCGATGCCCGACCCCAGGTTCAGGATCTCGCCGCTGCCCCGGGTCAGCGCCAGGACGTTGGCCCGGGCGATATCCCCCACATAGACAAAATCTCGCTCCTGCTCGCCGGAACCGTTGATCACCGGCGCGCCGTCGTTCAGCATCTGTGCCGTCCAGATGGCCACCACGCCGGCCTCGCCGTAGGGGTCTTGGCGCGGCCCATACACATTGGGATAGCGCAGAGAGGTGAAATCCAAGCCATAGTGCTTGCGATAGATGAACAAGTAATGTTCCACATGGTGCTTGCTGGCCCCATAGGGATCCAGCGGGTTGATGGGATGAGATTCATCCACCGGCAAATATTCGGGTTCGCCATAGACCGCCCCGCCGGTGGAGGCGTAAACGATCTTGCGGCAGCCGTATTCCCGCGCCAGCTCCAGCAGGATCAGGGAGCCCAACACGTTGACCTGGGCATAAAGCACCGGTTTGACCATTGATTCGCGCACATTGGCCTTGGCCGCCAGGTGGCAGATGGCCTCCGGTCGCTCCTGGGCGAACACCTCACGGAGGGCCGGCTCGGCGCGGAGATCCGCGACATACAACTTGGCCTTGGGATGGACATTCTCCCGTTTGCCTGTGGAGAGATCATCCACGACGCAGACATCGTGGCCCGCCTCTAGGCAGGCATCCACCACGTGAGAGCCGATGAAACCGGCCCCGCCTGTCACCATCACTTTCATGGGTGCTTTTTCACCTCGCTTGTAAGGATATGTTTGTCTCAGGGGCCGAGGCGGCCTCAGAGCCCCTTGGAGCGCACGATGGAAAAGAGCAACCACCCGCCCAACAGGGCAGAGACGAGGAACCCGATCTGAGGGATGGGCAGGGTGATGCTGGTAAAGGGCACGCGGAACACGGCCGCTCCCTCTCCGCCCAACAGGATGAGCGCTGAGCCGATGACGATGGCCGCCACGATCACGCTGAAGGCGATGCGGTTGCCCACGGCATCCAACTTGCGCATGGCCTGCTGCAATTGATGCACCTCGACACCGAGGGTCATCTCGCCGCGCTCAAGCTGATCGGAGATGCTATCCAGCCGGCGGGGGAGCACCTGGAGCAAGGCCTCCACCTCGTGGAACAGGGCCGCCGCCTCCACGGCCGTGCGTTTGAGGGAAAAGCGCTCGCGAATCAACCGCGCCACAAAGGGCTCCAGATATTTGGTCAAGACAAAAGAGGGATCCAGGGCCAACGCCACCCCCTCCAAGACGACGATGGTGCGGGCCAAAAGCGCCAGGTCCGGCGGCAGGCGCACGCGATGCTTAAAGGCCACGCTCATCAGGTCGCCCAGGAACTCGGCCATGGGCAGGCTTTCCAAGGAAGCGGCATAGTAGCGCACGATCAAGCGGCGCAGGTCACGCCGCAGGCCGTCGCGATTGGCGCCGGGATCCATCGCCCCCATGCGGGAGATGATGTGCACCATATCATCGGCGTTCTGCTGCACCAAGGCATAGAGCAGATCCCCCAGGTCCTCCTTGATCCGTGGCGTGAGGTAACCCACCACACCAAAATCCACCAGGCCGATCTTGTCGCCGCAGACGAGGATATTGGCCGGATGGGGATCGGCGTGAAAGATGCCATGGTCAAAGACCAACTTTAGATAGAGCTGCACGAGGGTTGCAGCGATGGAGGCGAGATCGTACCCCTGCGCTTTGAGGGCCTCGAGATCGGTGAGTTTGATGCCGCCGAGGTCCGTCAA
>DAOTZU010000231.1:0-4100 GCA_034433995.1 Anaerolineae bacterium | reverse complement strand
GCCACTTGCAAAAAGACCTGACAAATCTTCCGAGACCTGTCAGGTCTGGGGAGGTGTCCGTCCCTTTGGCATCTGGCGGATGGCCGTGCTATACTGGGGGGCGCTATGGAAGAGTATCCGGGATCCCCTTGCGGCGCGGCATCTCCGGGGCCAAGGCCAATCCCAGCTCGTGCCCCCTGGTGGCTGTGGGTGGCCGCCTTGGGGCTTTGGCTGGCTGCCTTTTATCCGTTATGGGAGTGGCTGGTGGCCACCTGGCTGGGCAGCCCCTACTACAGCCACGGCTTCCTGGTGCCGTTGGTCTCCCTCCTTTTGGCCTGGCGTCTGGAAAGGGGCCGGCCGGCCGCGGCCGAGCAGGGCCTGGGGAATAAAGACGTGTTTGGTGGCCTCCTCCTGGCCGGCCTGGGGCTTGGGGGCGGCTGGGGCGCCATCCGGCGGGGGCTCTGGCCGTGGGCCGGAGTCGCTCTGATCGGGACCTTGGCCGGGATCGTATGGGCCTTGGCGGGGAGGGCCACTTTGCGGCGCCAGGCGTTCCCCCTGGTCTTCACCCTCTTGATGGTCCCTTTGCCCTGGCCAGAGGCCATCACGCCACCCTTGGCCCGGGCTGTGGCGGGCGCGGCGGCGGGCCTGGCGCGGGGGTTGGGGATCCCGGCCACGGCGCAGGGAGCGCAGGTGCAGTTGGGCGGGATAGCCCTGGCCGTGGGCGCGCCTTGCAGCGGCGTCAACTCTTTGGCCGCCCTGGTGACCTTGGCGGTGCTCTATGCCTTTTTGGTGCGGGGGCCTTGGTGGGGGCGGCTGGGTCTGGTGGCGGCGGCCGCGCCCATCGCCTTGCTGGCCAACCTGGTGCGCGTCACAGCGATGGTCCTGCTGGCCCACGGGGCGGGGGTGGCCGTGGCGCTAAAGTATTTCCACACCTGGTCCAGCCCCTTGCTCTTTCTTTTGGCCTTGGGGCTGCTCGTCTTGGTGGGTAGGGGATGGCGATGCAGCGGCATACGCTCCGATCTCTAGCTCTCCTGGCCCTGTTGGCCCTGGGCGTCGGCGCCATCTGGGTGTGGCCACGGCCTCGGCCGGCCCCGCCCGGGGCGGGCGCCACCGCGCTCCAGATCGTCTATGTGGATTGGGCCGGCTGGTACCAGACGACCGCCGACGAAAAAGCCGTCACCAGCCGCTACGACCTGCATTGGACGGCCTTGCCCGCTGCGTTGCCCCTGCAATTGGGGCCGTGGCAGGGCACCGACCTGGGCCCGGACGAGGCCATCGAGACCTGGTTCGCCCAGCCGGAGCGGGTGTTGCGCCGCAGGTATGTGGATCTGGAAGGCCACATCCTTTGGCTCACCGTCATCGCCTCCCGCGGGCCCAAGAGCTTTCACCTTTTTGAGCATACGCCGCACACGTGTTACCCCAGCGCCGGCTGGTCTAGCCTGGCGGACGAGGTACAACGGGTGCCGCTCGTCTCGGGGAGCTTGGCCGTGCGGCGGGGTCTCTTTGCCCGTGGTGGGGAGCGGCAGGTGGTCTATTATTGGTACCAGTGGGATGGCCCGGAGCGCGACGCCGCCCAGGGTGTGGCCTCTTGGCGGTTGGTGGCCGATGCCGCCGATGACGTCACGATGGCCGAAGCGCGGCTGCAAGATTTCATGCGGCTGCTTTTTGCCGAGACCTTGCCCTGGCACCGGTTCTAAACCGGGGGCGCTCAACCCTAGCGCGGCAAGGTTCGTTCCAGCCAGGTCCAAAGGATCTGCTCGGCCTGGGGGCCGAGCCAACCCTGGTTTTGGTTGCTGCCCAGATCGGCGCCCAGGTCGGGCACGATCTGCAGGGTAACCTGGGTTACCCCCGCATCCTTGAGCCGGCTGGCAAGATCGCGGGCCCGTTCCACCGGCGTCCAGCCGTCGTATTGGCCTTGCAGCAGCAAGACCGGCCCCTTGGCCTGGGCCAAAACCACGGCCAGGTCGGTCTGGGCCAGGTCTTGCAGAGAGCCCACTGCGATCCGGCGGCGCAATAGCGCCACCTCATTTTGGCCGGCGGCCAGCCATTCCTGCCAGCGGCCCAGGCTGGATTTCTCGTAATCCAGCGTGCGGGCGGCTTGCCAGCCGTGGAAGGTGGCCAAGACGGAACGGATGCGGTATTGCGCCAGGGTGGGGATGACGGGCCCTGCCGCTGCGCATGAGCCGAGGACGGCGGCGGAGTACCCCCCTTCCGTCATCATGGCCAGGGCGCCCACCTGGCCCCCTTCGCCCGTACCCAGGAAGACGAGGCGCCGGGGATCGATCTCTGGCCGCTGGCGCAGCATGGCTGCGGCGGCCAGGGCGTCTTGGGCCAGGGCCCGCAGGGAGCCCCGATTGAAGGTGCCTTGGCTCTCTCCCAGGCCCGCCTTGTCATAGCAAAAGACGGCCCAGCCCTGCTTGGTGGGGGCGTCGCCGGGATCCCACCGCGGCGCCACCCCGCCGGCGCTATGCAGCACCAGGCAGGGGAAAGGCCCCGCCCCTTCGGGCAGGATGAGGGTGCCCCGGCGGAGGGTTCCATCGGCGCCGTTGAACTCCAAGGCCAGGCGCTTGGCCTGGCCTCTGGCCGGCGGAGCAGAAAGTTCGGGCAGGGTGCTCACCCGCTGGATGACCACAGGGGCAAGACGGCCCAACCCCGGATGGGCCAACACCCACCACAGATTGAAGCGGTAGGAAGGGATCTCGACGCTGTAGAGGGTGCGGCTGCTGGGGCGCACCCACATGGTGAAGCGCGGGTTGCGGCTGCTGGCGATTTCCCCCTCCAAGGCCACGGTGCCGATGACCATGCCTTGGCGCGCCGGCGCGGCGGTGAGGGTCAGGGGCCGGCTGACGGGGAAATCCTCCAGTACGTCCAGGGCGCGGAGCGCCAAAGGTGGGCTAGCCTCACCCTGAGCGCCTTGAAACTCGAAACGCAAGGCCAAGAGGGCAAAGGGCAGGGCGCTGGGGACGCTCTCCAGGAGCAGATCGGGCGCGGGTTCCAGCCCCTCCAGGAGCACGGGGCCGAACCAATCCAGGTTATTGCTCAGGAGATCCACCGTGCCATCCTGGCGCTGGGCGATCCAGAGGGATCTTGCCCCCAGGGCGTTCACCTCTAGCTCGTAGCGCCAAGGCGCCGAGTCGGCCAGGGTCAGGATGCGTTTCTCCACCGCGGGATAATCCAGATTGCGGCGCAGCTCGCTGGTCACCAGCAATTGGCCGCCCACCTCCTCGACGCGGATCTCCTCGGTGGCCAAAAGCTCGCCGCCCAAGGTGATGGCAAAGCGCGAGCCATCCAATACCCGGGGATGGGTGACAGCTGTGGGAGAGGGGCGCACCGTGGGCGCGGGGGTGGGGGATGGCCTGGGCCGGGATGTTCCGCGGCAGGCCAAGAGGAGGGAGCACACCCCGCACAGGAGCAGGATGCTCCGCAAAATCGAGCGCCCCGCGGCATGTCGTAGGATCATCTGCCGGCTCCTCTCCAGCCCTAACACCGCCTTAGCGCGATGATACCACGGCAAGCAACGGCGGGCAAGGAGCCCAGCGTCTATCCTAGAAAAAACGCCCCCTATCAGCGCGGATAGGGGGCAGCGAAGCCGTTGTGGAGAGGATCAGGCTGGTTTCTTGCCCGGATGGAGACGCTGGAACTTGGCCAGAAGCTGCTCGCGGGTCTCCCGATGATCCGGGTCGGGCACCGGCGCTTCCACAGGGCAAACCTCGTAGCACTGCTGCGTGTCATAAAAGCCGACACACTCGGTGCACTTGTCGGGATCGATCACATAGATCTCGTCCCCTTCGGAGATGGCCTCGTTGGGGCACTCGGATTCGCACGAGCCACAGGCGATGCATTCGTCGGTGATTTTAAAAGCCATGAGAAACTCCCTCCCAAGGTGTTTAATGGTGGATACCCGCGCCGGTGAGCCTGCCAGGGACATCGCCGGCCAACCGCCACCCAGTATAGCCACTCAAGAAGGCGTGTCAAGTCCGGCAGCGCTGAGGGTGTTGAAGAGAGGCATGTAGAGGCCTTGCCCGCCGTCGGATGGAATCCGACGGCTCTGCTTGTCAAGCCCGCGGCGCGGGCTTACCATCCCCAGACGTCGGTTTCTAACCGACGGGGGCATTTCTCGA
>DAOTZU010000230.1:0-4864 GCA_034433995.1 Anaerolineae bacterium | reverse complement strand
ATCGCCCCTCACCTAGCCTCTCCCCGGTGGGGAGAGGAACGATAGCGCCACTTTTGTATGTACTCCTCAGCCAAGGGGCCTAAACCAGCAACCCGCTTGCTGGATTGAGCACCACTCCACGAGCGCTACATCGCCCCTCACCTAGCCTCTCCCCGGTGGGGAGAGGAACGATAGCGCCACTTTTGTATGTACTCCTCAGCCAAGGGGCCTGAACCAGCAACCCGCTTGCTGGATTGAGCACCATTCCACGAGGGCTACATCGCCCCTCACCTAGCCTCTCCCCGGTGGGGAGAGGAATGTGAAGTGCAGGGGAAAACCGCTTGACAAGACCCGCAAAGGAACTTATGCTTTAATTGTATTATACAAGATTATCAGTCTGCTGCGCCCCCATCTTTCCCTGCTATTCTCAGATAAAATGCAAGCAAAATTGCCATCTGCTGCGGACGGCACCGCCTGGCCAAGCCGCGAATGTTTCCTCGGGTGGGTCAAAGATGCCCTGGCCAACCTGTATGATCCCGTGCGCCTGGAGATCAGCCCTTTGGTGGAGCTGTTGGGGCTGCGCGGGGCGGGGGGCGCCGGCGCGGCCACGGCCCTAAGGGAACGTCTGCGCCAGGCCATCGAGGCGTTGCGGCCCGATCCGTCCCTCCCCTTTGGGCGTCCGGAATGGGCCGGCTATCGCCTGCTCTGGATGCGCTACATCCAACTGCGCAGCCAGTTCGCCATCGGCGAGGAACTGGGCCTCAGCCGCTCGGCCTTTTATCGTCAACACCAGCAAGCCGTGGAGGCGGTGGCGGCCCTGTTGTGGGAACAGCGCCCACACAAGGGAAGCTCACCCGGCGAGGCCACTGCGTCGTCGGGGCAAACGGCGGATGGCGACCAGGTCCAGCACGAAGTGCTCAGGCTGGCCCAAGAGGCCCACTACGGCCCGGTGGACCTGCCCACGGTGCTGGCCAGCGTGCACCACACCATCCTGCCCTTGGCCGAGCAGCGCGGGGTGGCAGTGGAGATCGTCACGCCGCCCGACCTGCCTTTGGCCTGGGGGGAGCACGCTCTCCTGCGCCAGCTCATCCTCAATCTCCTCAGCGAGGCCCTCCTCCTGGCCGCCGGCAGAGCCCTCACTTTGCAAGTGAGCGCCCAAGGGGATGAGACGCATTGGGAGCTGCGCGGGTTGGATCCCCAACGTTGCACGCCGGGCTTACTGGAGAGCGCCGAGGGATTCGCCGTGGGCCAAAGCATTCTGGGCGCCCTGGGGCGCCGCCTGAGCCGCCAGCAACAGGCCGATGGCAGCGTGGTCTTGAGCTTCACCTTGCCCAACGCTCCCGCGCGCACCATCCTCATCGTGGACGATAACCCCGATACCACTAACCTCTATTGTCGCTACTTGCAGCAACGGGGTTACGCCCTCCAGGTGGCCTACACCGCCGACGAAGCCCTGGCCATCTTGGCCGAGGAGCGCCCCGACCTGATCCTGCTGGACGTCCTCCTGCCTCAACAAGATGGATGGGCCATCCTGGAGCAATTGAAGCTAGAGCCGGAGACGGCCTCCATCCCCGTCATCGTCTGTTCCGTCCTCAGACAACCCCAGTTGGCCCTGGCGCTGGGCGCTGTGCGCGTGCTGCGCAAGCCCATCACCGAAGAGGCGCTGGTGGAGGCCGTCAGGGCAGCGTTGTCTCGGGCAGATAGCGTGGGTTGAGGGTCTCCAAGAGACTCTGCAGACACTTGGCCCATTTGGTCACGTCCAAGGGCTGGCCTCCCTGCACCGAGATGGGCGGGGCAAAGGTGACTCCCCCCTCCACCCAATCCTTGGCCGAGACGATGACCACCGGCACCTGCCGCAACCTCTCCTCGGCGCGCATCTGCACGATGAGCTGTTCTCCGCTCAAGCCAGGCATGAGCAGATCCACAAAGGCCACATCGGGCACCGTGCGGCGCATGATGGCCAGGGCCTGCTGCCCATCATACGCCTTGAAAATCTTGTAGGGATGAGGCAAGAGGGTGAGCATGTCCTCCATCAGGCGCACGCTATCGGGCTCGTCATCCACCAGGAGCACCTTGGTCTCGCCATCCCGCTCCACCTGGCGCATCAAGCTGCCCAACACCTCCGGCGAGACGGGCTTGACCAGGTAGCTCAACACCCCTTCCAGCCGCACATCGCTGAGATGGGGCATCGCGCAGCTGATCACCGGCACCGAGTAGGGCAGCTTGACCAGTTGCTCGCTGAGCCGGGGAAGGCGTTCCGGCGTAGTGACCAAGGCCCGGGGGTGCAACATCTCGGTCAATTCCGCAACTTCGTGTTCCTCGGTCACCCCGATGATCCGGTAGGCCTCGATGTAGCGGCTGAGCAGGCGCACCACGTTGGGGTCATCGTGGACGACGAGGCAGACCTCATGGCGCTGCTTGCGCCAGGCCGGCTCGCCCTTGGGCAGGTTCTTGGCCGTGAGCGGCTCCGTGCCGGGCAACGGCAAGGCCACGTAAAACGTGCTCCCCTGGCCCAATGTGCTCTCCGCCCAGATGCGCCCGCCGTGGAGCTCGATCAACTGCTTGCTGATGCTCAACCCCAGGCCACTGCCGCTGCCGGGGGCCAACTTGGTCTCTCCCAAGGGGCGGAACTCTTGGAACAGCTTGGGCATGTCCTCCGGGGCGATGCCGGGGCCGGTATCCTGCACAGAAAACACCACCTCGCCGGCCTGCTTGCCCGTGCGCACCACAATGCCGCCACGCTCCGTGAGGCGGATGGCATTGGTGAGCAGGTTGAGCAACACCTGGCGCAGGCGCACCTCGTCGGCCAGGATCCAGGGTAAATCGCCGGCCAGCTCCTCGCGCAAAGTCAGCCCTTTGCGTTCCGCCAAGGGACGCGCCATCTCCAGCGCCCGCCGCACCACATCCTTCTCCAAATCTATCTTGTCTTTGACCAAAGGGAGACGCTCAGCCTCGACCTGGGAGAGATCCAGGATATCATCCACCAGGCTGACCAGATGCTGGGTATTGCGGTAGATGGCATCCACATCGGCATAATAGGCCGGGGGGAGGGGCTCGCCGTACTTTTCCGGCGAGAGGGCCATCAGCCGGCTGAAGCCCAGGATCAAATTGAGGGGGCCCCGCAGCTCATGGCTCACCGTGGCCACAAAGCGCGCTTTGAGGGCGCGAGCCAGCTCGGCCTCCTTGCGGGCCGTGATCAACTCCTGGTTCATGCGCTCGATGCGATACGAGGCCTCTTCCAGGGCGCGCACCACGCGGTACAGCTCGCCGCGCCGATCGCGGATCTCCTGCAGCATCTTGCGCGCCCGAGCCCAACCGTGCAAGGCCCACGCTGCCGAAATGTGCAGCGGCCGCCAAGAGAAATAGCCCAGCCCCCAGACCAGCACATACAAAGCCAGGGCATCCAGCGTCTTCCAAGGCCAGATGAGCAGGGCGGGCAAGCCATCGCGGGCCAGGGTGCCGGCCAGCCAGGTGAGCACCACAGCCCCCAAGGCCGGGACCGTGCCCAAAAGGGCGCTGGCCGCCATCACCACGCCGGCGCCGAAGGCCAGGGGCATGGAGGTGACCTGACTATGCGCCAAAAGGATTTGCACCAGGATCAGGCCTCCCACGGTGATCCACGAGGCCCACCGATAATGGCGCCGACGCAGCCCCAAGGCCAGCCCGGTCACCAAGCTCACCAAGATAAAGGGGATAAAGTTGGTGGCCCCTTGGTGGCGCACCGAGACCATGTAATAGTACCAGCCCCAACCCGCCAACGGTACCAATGCCAGGAAAATCGGCAGCAGGTCCTGCCGCAACTCCTGGATATTCTCCACCAGCTCCTGTTCCGAGGGCAGCGCTTGTTCTGCGGCCATGGCGCGCAACCTTTCTTGCACCAAACACCATCTCGCCTTCCATGATAACAGAAAAGGCGCTTGCATCCAAGCAGCCACGTGCTTGTGCCGCCATTGGCCTCGGACGGCCTTTTGGATTATAGTGTACCCACACTCTGCGCAAGAGCGGGTTGCGCAAAACATCAAAATCAGTAGTTCCTGGGGAGTTTCAACCAGATCCGAGGGGGTAGCAAAATGTCTTACCGTTTCCGCGATCAATCGTGGGTGCACTTACAGGAGCAGCTACAAAAACGTTCCCTTTTGATTTTGCCCGTGGGCACCACCGAGGAGCACGGTCCGCATCTTCCGGTGGATACCGACGCCCGCATCGCCGAGGCCTATGGCGAACGCTTGGCCGCGGCCCTGGCGCCGGAAATCCCCGTGCTCCTCATGGATACCATCCGCTACGGCTATTCCATGAAGATCATGCGCCAATGGCCCGGCACCATCGTGGTGCGCAGCCGGGTGTTCATGGACCTGATCTTTGATATCTGCCGCTCCGTCTTGGACATGGGATTTGATAAACTCGTCATCCTGGATTGCCACGGCCACCACGCCGGCGCGCTCAACGCCGTCTCTCGCGAGCTGTGCGATGCCTGCGACAAGGCCATCGCCATCATCAGTCCGGCGCGCCTCTCCCGCGAGGCGTTCAACGCCGTGCGCACCTCTCCGCAAGGCGGGGCCATCCACGCCGGCGAATGGGAGACGTCGCTGGTGCTCCATATCAGCCCTGAGGTGGTGGATATGTCGCGGGCGACGGATGAGGACATGATGCAGTACCATTCCGAGTTCGTCGCCGGCGATGGCTTCCTGGGGAGCCAGCAAGTTACCTGGTCCACCTGGTACCTCCAGCCCAGCCGCACGGGCACCTACGGCGCCCCCACCCACGCCACGGCGGAGAAGGGGCGCATCATCATGGAGGCGGCGGTGGCCAACGGGGCCCGCTTCCTCAAAGAATATTGGAGCAAACGCTGATGCGCGAGGCCTTTTTGCAGGCGCTGAGCGGCCAC
>DAOTZU010000229.1:0-4872 GCA_034433995.1 Anaerolineae bacterium | reverse complement strand
GCCGGCCTCGGCCAAAACCGGCAAGAGCGAGGGGGTGCGGGCCAAGGAGGCTCGGGCCTCGGCACAGGCGCTGGCCAGCACCTGGAGCAAATCCCCACCGCTGCTCGCGGCCAGGCCGGCCGCCTGGGCCGCCTCCCGCGCCACGGTGAGGATGGTGCCCTCCACCGGCCGCATCACGCCTTTGTACGCCGTGGCGGCGCCCTCCTGCAGGGCCTTGGCCAGGTCTGTGGCGGTCAAGGTCTCTTTGTTATCCAGGGCTCGGGCGAAACCGCGCATGATCTGCGAAAGAATCACCCCCGAATTGCCCCGGGCGCCCATCAGCGCGCCATGGGCCACCACCTTGGCCAACTCTGAGACGGAAGGATACGAGCGCTCCCCCGCCTCACCCACCGCGGCCTTCATGGTGAGGAACATGTTGGTGCCGGTATCGCCATCGGGCACGGGAAAGACGTTGAGGGCGTTCACCTGGGCCACATGCCGCTCCAACCAAGCCTGCCCCGCCCGCAAACAGCGCAAGAGATGGTCGCCATCGCAGGCGAACACCGCCGCCCCGGTGGAGGGCTTGTCGCCCAGATGGCCCGCCTGAGGGTGTGCCGTGCCCTGAGGAATCGTCTCGCTTGCCAAAAGATGTGTACCTCCGCTCTGCTCAATTCGGTCTGCGGACACGGCGCCCTAATCCTGATCGCTCACCCGCAAGCCCTGGACATGCACATTGACCTCGGCCACAGGCATGCCCAGCGCCTTTTCCACGCTGAACTTGACGCTTTGCATCACATTCTGCGCCACTTCCGAGATGCGCGTGCCGTACTCGATCACCACGTACAGGTCGATCACAATGCGGTTGTTGACCAGCTTGGCCTCAACACCCCGATGATAGCTATCGCCCTGGAGGAGCTCGGCGATGCCATCGCGCAGGGTGGCGGCGGCCATACCCACCACGCCGTAACAACGCAACACGGCCTCGCTGGCAATGCTGGCGATGGCCCTGGGCGATACCTCGATCTTGCCAAGGGTGGAATCCTCGCTCATGAAAAATATCTCCTCGCCCGCGTGTGTCCGGTCTTGGGGAAATCTCATTCCCCACACCATTGCCCAAACCAGACAGGTTTCCCAAAACCTGTCTGGTTGGCGTTTGCAGATCTGTGGCATCTATGGTATCATATTTTGCCTATGCAAAGCAAATCTATGGGCCCGCTCTGTGTGGCCCGCCGGAGAAAGGGGTAAATCGCAATATGGCCAAGTGTGAACTCTGCGGCAAGGGGCCCCAATTCGGGCACAATGTGAGCCATTCCAAGCGGCGCACCAACCGTCGCTGGCTGCCCAACATCCAAAAGGCAGTCATCATGGTGGATGGCCAAGCCAAAAGGGTGAACGTCTGCACCCGCTGCTTGCGCACCCTCCACAAAGCCTGAAGTAGCGGCCAAGACGCCCCGATGGTGAAAGGGCCAGCTCTTGCGGCTGGCCCTCTTCATTGCCTCGCCTCCACCAGAGCCCGATAGCGCCGCAGCGCCGCGGCGATGCCTTCAGGATGGGCAAAGACCGCCGCCCCCATCACCAAGATATCCGCCCCCGCCTGCACGATCTCTCCGATGGTTTGTTCGTTGATGCCTCCATCCACCTCGATGGCACAGGCCAGGCCTCGCGCAGCGATCATCTGGCGCAGACGCTGCACTTTGGCGATGGTGGCGGGGATCATCTTTTGCCCGCCAAACCCCGGGTTCACCGTCATCACCAACACCATCTCTACCTCGGCCAAGACCTCCTCCAACAGCACCAAGGGAGTGGCCGGGTTGAGAGAGACGGCGGGGCGCACACCCGCCTCCCGGATCTGTTGCAAGGTGCGCTGCAAATGGGGACATGTCTCCACGTGTACGGTGAGAAAATCCGCCCCGGCCCGGGCAAAGTCCTCGATATAGCGCTCGGGCTGCGCGATCATCAAGTGCACGTCCAGCGGCAAATGGGTCACCGGCCGCAGCGCCCGCACCACCAAAGGCCCCACGGTGATATTGGGCACAAAGTGGCCATCCATGACATCCACATGCACCATGTCGGCGCCAGCGGCTTCGGCCTCGCGCACCTGGTCGCCCAGGCGGGCGAAATCGGCGGAAAGGATCGAAGGGGCGATTTGGATGCGTCGTGGAGGTAGGGGCATACGGTTCACCTTCAGGTTTGGTCTAGATATTGCCCACGCAATTGCCCACAGCCGGCCTCGATCTCGACGCCGCGCCGCAGGCGCACCGTGGTCTGGATGCGCCCCTTGACCAGGATATCCTGGAAGCGCAGCACGCGCTCGCGGGGGGAGCTTTCATAAGGGCAACCGGGCGTGGGGTTGAGCGGGATCAGATTCACATGGCAAAGCAGGCCGCGCAGCAAACGTACCACCCCCTGGGCGTGCTCGTCCGAATCGTTGACTCCCTTGGCCAAGGCGTATTCAAAGCTCACCCGGCGTCCCGTGCGTTCGATGTAACGGCGTACAGCGGGCAAGAGCTGCTCCAGGGGATAGCGCCGGTTGATGGGCACAAGGCGATCGCGCAAGGCGTTATCCGGGGCATGCAGCGAGACCGCCAGCCCCACCGACATGGACTCCCGGGCCATGCGCTCGATGCCGGGCACCACGCCCACGGTGGAGATGGTAAAGCGTCGCGCCCCTAGGGCCAGACCCTCCCGGTCGTTGAGATTGTGGATGGCCCGCCAGACGGCGTCGTCGTTGAGCAGGGGCTCCCCCATCCCCATGAACACCACGTTGGTCACATGGGCGTTCTGCTCCCGCAGTTTGCGGGCAAAATACAACACCTGGGCGGCGATCTCGCCGGTGGTCAGGTTGCGCACAAAACCACGCTGGCCTGTGGCACAGAACATGCAGCCGACGGGACAGCCGATCTGCGAGGAGACGCACACCGTGTTGCGGTTGGTGTAGCGCATCAGCACCGTCTCCAGCGTCTGGCCGTCAGCCGCCGCAAAGAGGACCTTCTCGCTGAGGCCGTCCTCCGCCACAGTGGTGGCTAGCGGCTGTAGGTGCCCCACATAAACCTCCTGGCGCAAGCGCTGGCGCAGCTCCTTGGGCAAGTTGACCATCTCGTCGGGATCGCTGGTCAGGGTGTTGTAAACCCAACGCCAAATCTGCAGGGCGCGAAAGCGTGGCTCGCCCCAGTCAATGACCAGCTGCGTCAACTCGTCCAAGGTCAGATCCAGAAGGTTGATCTTGTCCGGCATCGTCCTACGATCCTATTCCGGTACTCGGCGCATGACAGACTTATCGCAAGGGCGCTCGGTCTGGCCTCAATCGCGCCGGCGGAACCCGCCCAACAAAAAGATATAGTAGAGGATGGTGGAGACGGCCTGGGCCACCGCCGCCACATAGGTCAGCGCCGCCGCCGAAAGCACCTGGCGAACGCCCTTTTCCTCCATTGGGCTGATGATCATCCCCCGCTGCAGCATATCCACGGCCCGGCGGCTGGCATCCAGCTCCACCGGCAAGGTGACCAGGGCAAAGACCAGGGTGCCCGAAAAGAGCAACAGCCCGATCAAGGAAAGGTTGGGCACCGGCAAGAACATCCCCGCCAAAAAGAGGATCGGGCCAAGCCACGAACCCAACTGCACCACAGGCACCAGCCCGGCGCGCACCTTGAGGGGGGCGTAACCCTGAAAATCTTGCACGGCATGGCCCACCTCGTGGGCCACGATCCCCAACGAGGCCACCGAGGGTGAGCGCGCCACCCCGGCCGAGAGGAAGAGCATCTTGCGGCGCGGATCGTAATGGTCGCTGAGCTGGCCGGGCGTCTCCTCCACGGCCACATTGTCCAGACCGTTCAGCCGGAGCAGGCGCTGCGCCGCCTCGTAGCCGACCATGTTGCTACTGTTGCGCACTTGCAAATAACGCTGGTAGGCGCTGCGCACTTTATACTGAGCATACAGACCCAAGATCAGGGCCGGCAAGGCAAAGACATAATACATCATATTGAACATGGGCCAATACATCGTTGCAACCCTCCCGTAAAAGCTATCAGCCATCGGCCCTCGGCCAACAGCGTTTTGGCCGAGCATGTACCCTATGGAGACACTGAAAATATACGCCGAAATGAATACTATGTAAAGTCTGAAGCTTGGCGCCGGCGCTAACCCTCCAGAGCTTGGCGCCAATCTCGCAGCAGGGCGGGCAGATCCGGATAGATCCAATCCGGCTGCACCTCGTAGCGGGCCGCCTCCTCGGCCGAGGAGATCCCCGTCAGCACCAAGATGGTGAGGCAGCCGGCGCGATGGCCGCCCAGGATATCCGTCTCCAGGCGGTCGCCCAAGACGGCCGTCTCGGCGGCCTTGGCCCCCAACAAACGCAGGGCCTGCTGGATGATGATGGGCTCCGGCTTGCCCACCACGATGGGCTGCACATCGGTGGCGGCGACGATGGAGGCGATGATGCTGCCCGCGCCGGGGATGATGTCCTGTTCCAAGGGGTACGTCTTGTCGGGATTGGTGCCGATGAAGGTGGCCCCCGCGCGGATGGCCAAGGTGGCCGTCTTTAGCTTCTCATATGTGACCGTCTTATCCAGGCCACAGACGACGTATTGGGCGTCGCGCCCGGCGATGACGAATCCCTGTTTGCGCAACTCTTCCACCAGCGCCTCCTCCCCCACCACGTTCACCTTGGTCCCTGCGGGAGCCAGGGTGCTCAAATAATAAGCCGTGGCCATGCCCGAGGTGAGGATGCGCTCCGCCGCCACGGGGATGCCCATCTCTCCCAGGCGGGCGGCGAATTGCTCCGCCGTGCGCGTGGCGTTGTTGGTCACCAAAAGGTACCCCAGACCGTGCTCCTCCAAAAAGGCCAACAGCTCCGCCGCGCCCGCGAGGGCCGTCTGGCCGCGATAGAGGACGCCA
>DAOTZU010000228.1:0-10703 GCA_034433995.1 Anaerolineae bacterium | reverse complement strand
GGGCGTCTTTGAGCAACACCGTCATGGCCCCGGCCACGCCCAGGACCTCGGCCGTCAAGGGGTTGCCCTTGGTATCGGTGCCAAAGACGATGCGTCCCAGGCGCTGGCGCAGGTCTTGCAGGCTGGTGGCCAAGGCGAGGATGGCCATCACCTCGCTGGCGACGGTAATATCAAAGCCGGATTGGCGCGGCATGCCGTTTTGGGGGCCGCCCAACCCGATGATGATCTGGCGCAGGGCCACATCAGAGACATCCACCACCCGGTTCCACAGGATGGAGAAGGGGTCAATGTTCAGCCGCTTGAGGCCCGCCGCGGCCAGGGATTTATCGCTCAGCACGCGCTCGTGCATCATTCTGGCGTCGATGGCGGCAGCCATCAGGTCGTGGGCTGCACCCACGGCGTGGATATCGCCCGTCAGGTGCAGGTTGAAATCTTCCATGGGCACGATCTGGGAATAACCGCCGCCTGCCGCGCCGCCCTTGATGCCAAAGGTGGGGCCCATGGAGGGTTGGCGGATGCAGGTAAAGACGCGCTTTTTCAATTGTGAGCCCAGAGCCTGGCTCAGGCCCACGGTGGTGGTGGTTTTCCCCTCGCCCAGAGGAGTGGGGGTGATGGCGGTGACGTCAATGTACTTGGCGTTGGGTCTATCCTTGAAGCGCTCCAGCACGTCAAGGTGCACCTTGGCTTTGTACCAGCCGTAGGGCTCCAAATCGTTGGGGCTGAGGCCGATCTCCTGAGCGAGCTCCAAAATCGGCTTCAATTTGGCGGCTTGGGCAATCTCTAGATCCGATGGCATGCTGGAACCTCCTGCGAAAAGATTTTGATAGCTAGGAACGCGCCCGTTCCTTTCTTCACCATTACCTGGCCGAGGCAGCGACTTGGCGTTTGGCGGCCGCCAAAGTGTTGGTCATGAGCATGATGTTGGTCATGGGCCCCGTGCCGCCCGGCACCGGCGTGACATAACTGGCCACCTCCATGGCGGCCTCGGTATCCACGTCGCCGATCAGTTTGTCACCGATCACGTTGACGCCAAAATCCAACACCACGGCGCCCGGACGGATCATCTCGCCGGTGATGATCTTGGCCTTGCCCACCGCGGCCACCAAAACATCCGCCTGGCGGGTGAGGGCGCCGATATCCGGCGTGCGCGAGTGGCAGATGGTCACCGTGGCGTGTTGATGGAGCAGGAGCAAGGCCATGGGGCGGCCCACGATGTTGCTGCGCCCCACCACCACGGCGTGTTTGCCCTGGAGCGCGATGCCGTAGCGGCGCAAAAGCTCCATCCCGCCGGCGGGTGTGGCCGGAGCGTAGAAATCGCCGCTCTGTTGCAACAGCCGCCCGGCGTTGATGGGGTGGATGCCGTCCACATCTTTGGCCGGATCCAGGGTATCGGTAACCAGGGATTGGGGCAGATGCTTGGGAAGAGGCATCTGCACGATGATGCCGTTGGTGCGCGGATCGTTGTTCAGGGCACGGAGGAGCTCGGTGAGGGCCTGGGGGCTGGCCGTCTCCTCCAGGGTGTGCAGGGCGAAGCGCATCCCCGCCTTGGTGAAACTCTTGTTGATCTGCTTGACGTACCAAGAGGAGGCCGGATCGCCCCCCACCTGTACCACGGCGATCCCCGGCGCCCAGCCGTGTTCCTGCTGAAATTGGGCCACGGCCGCGGCGATCTCCTCGCCCATGGTTTGGGCCACGGCCCGGCCATCAAGGATTTGTGCCGTCATGCTCCCTCCGTTTCAGGCGCCGATTTTCTGATGGACGATGGCCAGCACGCGCTCTTTGAGTTGGTCCTTGCCGGCCGTGATGGCGGCCATCTTGGCCTTGGTCGCCTGCACATAGTCTGTATCGGTGATGCTGGCCAGGTTGATGGTCACATTGAGCAGGGCAGCGTGGAGGCAGGCCTCGGCCAGCAGAGCACCCACGCCGGCGTCGCTCACGGCCCACTGGTTTCCCATCTCGGCCGCCGGCAGGGCCAATTCCACGATCCGGGCGCAGCGCTGGGCGATGGCCAAGGGCACCTGGGCGGCCTCCTTCAAGGCCTGCTGATAAGCCGCCTCCCGGGTGGCCTTTTCCTCCGGCGTCTTGCGGGGCAGGCGGTAGGCCTCCATCACCTTGCTGTAGACCTGGGTATCGGCCTCCAAGAGTTGGGGCAGCTCACGGCGCAGGGCCTCGCTCTCGGCCAGGATCTCGCCCATGGCCGCGCTCACCTCCTCATAGCCCTTTTTGCCGATGGTCAGGTTGCAGACCATGCTCACCAGCGCCGCGGCCAGTGCGCCACCCAGGGCAGCGCCACTGCCCCCGCCGGGCACAGGCTCTTTGGAGGCCAAAGCGTCAAGGAATTCGGTAACGCGTTTTTCGATAAACATCACCACCGCCCTTCCTCATGGGTCAAGCATATGCGCACTCTTGGCAGTGAACCGCAAGGGCCTGAGAACCCTCCTGCAACAAGCCGGGTCCAACGGCCATCTTGCGCGCCGGTCTCTTGGGCGGCCGAGGGTGCCCAAGAGCACCTCCCTAGTAATATACCAGTTTGTGCGCGCCTTGCAAGGCCCAGAATAACGAGGGTGTTGAAAAAAGGTGTGTAGAGGCCTTGCCTGCCGTCGGATGGAATCCGACGGCTCTGCTTGCCAAGCCCGCGGCGCGGGCTTAACATCCCCAGACGTCGGTTTCTAACCGACGGGGGCATTTCTCGACACCCTCAGAATAACGTGCCACAGACCCGACAGATTTTGCAGACCTGTCGGGTCTCGCTCTCTGCTCAGTATTCCGGCGGCAACTCGGCCAGCTCGGCCATGCTAAAGACGGGGCCATCCACGCAGACATACTTGCGCCCCACATTGCAACGGCCACATTTGCCGATGCCGCATTTCATGCGGTTTTCCAGCGAGGTATAGATCTGTTCCTTCTGGAAGCCGAGCTTGGTCATGACGGGTAGGGTGAAGCGGATCATGATGGGGGGACCACAGATGATGGCGACGGCGTTCTCGGCTTCCGGGGCCACTTCTTCGGTGACGGCGGGCACAAAGCCCACTTTGCGCGTCCACCCTGGGACGGCGACGTCGATGGTTTGCACCATATAAATGTCGTCGCGGGCCTCCCAGGCGGCCAAATCCTGTTGGTACATAAGCAGGCCCGGCGTGCGCGCGCCATAGATGACGGTGATCTTGCCATACTGATCCCGCTGCCCGCCCTCCAAGAGATAGACGATCAGCGAGCGCAGGGTGGTGAAGGCGAACCCGCCGCCGATGACGACGATGTTCTTGCCGCGCATCAGCTCCAGGGGAAAATGGTTGCCCAACGGCCCGCGCATGCCGATGACATCCCCTGGCTTGAGACTGTGGAGCTTGGAGGTGACCACGCCCGCCTTTTTCACGGTGAAACGCACAAACCCCTGCTCCGTGGGCGAGGAGGCGATGCCAAAAGGCGCCTCGCCCACGCCGAACACCGAAAGCTCACAAAACTGCCCGGGCGTATAATGAAAGTTGGCCGCGTCCTCCGGCCGCACAAAGGCCAGGTCAAAGCTTTTGATGGTGCGGTCGTCGGTCTCATCCACGATGCGCTGGATGACCATGCTCGTGGGCAGGTAGGGGTTGTCAGTCCCTTGGGCACAGGTGCATTCTCGTGTTGCGCTCATGGCGGTTTTATCGGCTCCTACACGCGATCTGGCGCGGCGCATGCCTCGCGGACGCGCTGCAACACCTGGCGAATATCCAGCCGCACAGGACAGGCCAAGACACAGCGTCCGCAGCCCACACAGCCGTATAGCCCCACATTCCGTGGCAGATAGTTGAACTTGTGCATCACCCGTTGCCGCCAGCGGGAGGCTTGGTCGGGACGGGGGTTGTGGCCGGAGGCGTGGAGGGTGAAAGTGCTGTACATGCACGCATCCCAACTGCGCACCCGCTCGCCCCGGCTAAGCAAGACGCGATCTTCGATGTTGAAGCAGTGGCATTCCGGGCAGATGTAGGTGCACGTGCCGCAGGCGATACACTTTTCAGCGATCTCTTGCCAGACCTTGCTCTCGAAAAGATGGTCCAGCCCCTCTTCGATGCCCTTCACGGGGGTAACCTCCCGCAGGCGGGCGCGGGCCTGGGCCTCGATCTCCTCGGCCTGGGCCAGATGGGCGACATCGGCGGCGGGCAGGTTCAGCCCCTCCAAGAGCTGTGCGCCTCGGTCGCTCACGGCTTGTAGCAGATAGGCGTCGCCGGCCTCGCGCATCAAGATGTCGGCGCCGGCGCTGTCATAAGGACCGCTCTCAAAGGCGTGGCAAAAGCAGGTGGGCCGGGGATGGTCGCAGGCCAGGCTGATGATCCACGTAGCCTCGCGCCGCGCCTTGTAATAGGGGTCCGTATATTTGCCTTGGCAAAAGACCCGATCCAGCATGAGAAAACTCCGGGCATCGCACGGGCGCACGCCCAAGATAACCGTGGGGGCTGCTTCCAAAGGCACCGCATCCACGGCGTTGAACTGATCCAGGGGACGCTGGAAGCGGATCAAGCATTCCGTCTGGGGCAGCAGGATCCCTTTCGGGGCTTTGAGGGTGTTGCGATAGTCCAACACGGCCTCGTCGGCGGAGGAGAGGGCCTCAAAACGCAGCTCCTCGGCGCGCCGCACCGGGGCAAACACCCTGTAGCGGCGCATCAGCGCCTCCACAAAGGCGCTCAAACGATCTTTGGTGAGCATCAAGACATCCACAACGCTATCCCCCCACAAGTCAGAGCCACGAGGGCTCGGCCTAGGCCACTAGAGCACGAAATCGTTGTAATCCTCTTTTTCGCGGTAGGTTGTGAGCGGTGGCTTGGCGTTCGGGTCGGTGCCGGCCACGTACCCGTACAGCTCCTGTACATCCAGCCGCAGCTTGTCCAAGAACAGCCGCAGGTTGATCCCCTGTGGGCAGGCCCGGGTGCACGCGCCGCAGCCCACGCAACGCCCGGCCAGGTGGAAGGTGCGCATGATCTGGTAAAACTGCACATCCTCCGGCCGATCGCTTTGGTAGACCCAGCGGGGCATGGTCCGGTCGGCAAAGCAGACGTTGCAATAGCACAGCGGGCAGGCGTTGCGGCAGGCGTAGCACAGGTTGCAGCGCTGGAGCTCGCCGGCGAACCGGGCCCAACGCTCCTCGGCGCTCAGGGCCTCCATGGCGCGCACATGGGCAAAGGGATCCCCGGCGGGATCGGCCACCTCCTCGCCCATGGCCACATCATAGATGTTCGGGTTGTGCTGGCGGCAATCGGCGCACACGTCATAGATCACCTCTGCCAGCAGGAAACGTTGGCCGTTGGCGACCACCTCGTCTCCTTCGGCCTGGGCCTCGTCCAGATCCTCCACGGGGATGCCCAGCCGACGGGCCACCTTGCGCGGGTCCACCACCCCTGGGCAGCTCACCCCAACGATGCGCAGGTTCTCGCGGATCATCTGTCCTTCCTGCAAGAGGCCGACCACGGCGCGGGCGTCGCAGCCCTTGACCATCAAGCCCACCTTCTTGCCCTTGTACTTGGGCAAAAAGTTGACCAGGTTGTTCTCGCAGGTGGCATCCCAGATCAAGCGCTCCACCTCTTCGGCCTTGCGGATAAAGGCGGGGGTGGCGCGCAAGGGGATGGTGCCGGCCTCCCAACCGATAAAGAGCTCGATCTCGCCGGCGCTCAGCCAGCGGGCAATGGTCTCACGGATGGTTTGGGGTAGTGCGTTCATCTCGCCTCTGGCTCGCTCTCGTTGATGGCGGCGATGCGGATGTTCAGATGACGGGCGGGGCCGAGTTTCTTTACATCCTCCGTCACCCGGGTCACCACCTCGGCAAAACGGGCCCCCTCGGAGGCCGAGACCCAGGAGAATTGCACCCGCCCCTTCTCGATGCCCAAATATTCGAGATAACGTTGGAGCAAGGCAAAACGCCGCCGGGCGTAATAGTTGCCGGCCAAATAGTGGCAATCGCCGGGGTGGCAACCGGAGACCAACACGCCATCGGCCCCCTGGCGCAGCGCCTCGACGATAAAGATGGGGTTCACCCGCCCCGAACAGGGCACGCGGATGACCCGCACGTTGGGCGGATATTGGATGCGCGAGGTTCCGGCCAGATCCGCCCCAGCGTAAGAGCACCAGTTGCAAAGAAAGGCCAAGATTTTGGGTTCCCAAGGTTTTGCCGTCGTTGATTCGGTCATGCTATGTTCCTCGTAAGCTGTCAGCTTTCAGCCGTCAGCCAACAGCAAAAGCTGACTGCCGATGGCTAATTGCTAATCTGCCACCAACGCCGAGATCTGCGCCATGAGCTGCACATCGTCGAACCCATCCAGGGTGATGCATCCCGAACGGCAGGCCGCCGTGCACGCGCCGCAGCCTTTGCACAGCGCCGGGTTCACCTCGGCGCAATCCTTAAAGTTGCGCCGCGTGACCTCCTTGTTGACCATGGAGATGGCCTGGTAGGGGCAGATCTTGACACAATCGCCGCAGGCCACGCAGCAGAGCTGATCCACCGAGGCGATGGACCCAGCCGACATCAGCTCCTTCTTGGAGAGCACCGTGCAGGCGCGAGAGACGGCCGCCGACGCCTGGATGATGGCTTCCTCGACAAACTTCGGGCTGTGGGCCATGCCGGCGAGATAGACCCCCTCGGTGGCAAAATCCACCGGGCGCAGCTTCATATGCGCCTCAAGGAAGAATTTCTCCGCGTTGAGGGGCACTTTGAACAGGGTGGCCAGGTGCTCGGCATCCTCTCGCGGGCCAATGCCTACGCTCAGGGCCAGATAATCGGCGGCCAGGGCGATCTCTTGCTGGATGAGAGGATCGAACACCTTCACCCACAGTTGCCCGTCGCGCCGTTCCACCTGCGGCAGCCCGCCGTGGCCGTGCTCATCCGGCTGTAGGTCGTAGCGGATAAAGAGCACGCCCAGATCGCGTGCCTGTTGGTAGTATTTCTCCCGCAGGCCGTAACTGCGGATATCGCGGTAGATGATAAAGACGTTGCTTTCGGGGTAGCGCGTCTTCAAGGTGATGGCATTCTTCAGCGCCTGGGAGCAGCACACGCGGCTACAATAAGGATGCTCCGGCGTGCGCGATTCGACGCATTGGATCATCACCACCGTGCCTCGTGGCGGCAGGGCGAATTGCCCTTGGGCCAGCTTTTCCTCCAGCTCCCGCTGGGTGAGGACGCGGGGATCCTGGCCGCGGAGGTAGGCCGTCGTCTGGCGCTCCTCGGCGCCGGTGGCCAGAATCACCACGCCGTGGTCAATGGTCACCTCCGTGGGCCCGCGGCCGTTCCCCTCTTGGGTGATGACGCTGCGGAAATTGCCCACAAAGCCATCCACCTTTTGCAGCGTGGCGTGGGTATAGACCTTGATGCGGGGGTTGGCGTACACCTGGGCGATCAGCCCTTGCAGCCATTCTTGCACGTTCTCATGGCGCAGGGTGCTGTGGATGTGGCGGGCGTTGCCGCCCAGCTCCCCTTCGCGCTCGATGAGGGCCACGTCGTACCCTTGGCCCGCCATCTGCAGGGCCGCCGTGAGGCCCGCAACGCCCCCGCCCACCACCAGGGCGCTGTGGGTGACGGGCAACGGCCGGCCGTGGAGGGGACGGTTGTAGACTACCCGGTTCACCGCCATGCGCACCAAGTCTTTGGCCTTCTCGGTGGCCTCCAAGGGGAGCTGCATGTGCACCCAGGAGCATTGGTCGCGAATGTTGGCCAGCTCAAAGAGATAGGGGTTGAGGCCCACCTCGTGGATCGTCTCCTGGAAGAGCGGCTCGTGGGTGCGCGGCGAGCAAGACGCCACCACCACCCGGTTGATGCCGTGCTGGCGGATGACCTCCTTCATCGTCTCCTGGGTATCCTGCGAACAGGTAAAGAGGTTGCGCCCGGCGTAGACCACATAAGGCAAAGTGCGGGCATATTCCTCTACCGCCTTCACGTCCACCGTGCCAGCGATGTTGATGCCGCAATGACAGACGAACACCCCCACCCGCGGAGGATCGCCAGAGATGTCGATCTCGGGCGGATATTCCTTTTGCCGGGCCAGCGTGCCCCGCGCCGGGGCCAGGAGAGCGCCGGCCTGGGCGGCCGCGCCGCTGGCCTGCATCACCGTCTCGGGGATATCCTTGGGGCCGTTGGCCACCCCGCAGACATAGATGCCCGGCCGCGAGGTGCTCAACGGGTCAAACTCCTCGGAGTGGACGAACCCGCCCTCGCCTCGGCGCAAGCCCAGCTTCTCGATCAATTGCCGCGTCCCCTTGGAGGGCTCCAGCCCCACCGAGAGGACCACCAGGTCGAACTCTTCGTGGATGAGCCGCTCATCCTCGGTGACATAGACGACATCCAAGTTGCCGTTGGCCTTGCGCTCCACCTTGGCCACCCGCGAGCGGATGAACCGCACGCCGTATTCATCGCGGGCGCGCTCATAGTATTTATCGAAATCCTTGCCAAAGGCGCGCATGTCCATGAAAAAGATCGTCGCCTGCACGTTGCGGTCGTGCTCCTTGGCGATGACGGCCTCTTTGATGGCGTACATGCAGCACACCGAGGAGCAGTAGGTGTTGCCGCATTGCTGGTCCCGTGAGCCGACGCATTGCAGGAAGGCGATGCGGTGAGGCTCCTTGCCATCGGAGGGGCGGCGCACGTGCCCCGCGCAGGGGCCGGAGGCGGAGAGCAGCCGCTCGAACTCGATGCTGGTGACCACGTCGGCGAAGCGGCTATAGCCCAGCTCGTACTTGCGCCGGGCGTCGAACTCGTCGAAACCGGTGGCCAAGAGAATGGCCCCCACGTTCAGCTCAGAATAGGTCTCGCGGAAGGTATGATCGATGGCGCCGGGTTTGCAGGCGTCCACGCAGCGGTAGCATTCGGAGCAGATGCCACAGTTCAGGCAGCGCTGGGCCTCGGCCAGGGCTTGCTCCTCGGTGAACCCCAAGCTCACCTCGGCGAAACTCTGCAGCCGCTCCTCTACGGGTCGCTCGGCCATCCGCGCCCGCGGCCGCCGCTGCACCTCGCCCTTTTGTACCCGCTGGGCCACCTCGCTGCGCTCCAGGGCCACCACTTCCTCGGGGCGAATGCGGGGCACGAACGTGATCTGTTCGCCGGAGAGGTACCGATGGATCGCCTCGGCGGCGCGATGCCCCATCCCCACGGCCTCGATGGCGCTGCGGGGGCCGCTGGCGGCATCGCCGGCCGCGAACACGCCCGGCCGGCTGGTGGCCAGGTTCTCTTCGTCGTAGCCGATGGTCCCCTGGCGGGTGATGCGCAAATCCTTGGGCAGGAAGGAGGTATCCGGCGTCTGGCCGATGGCCATGATCACCGTGTCGGCTTCCAGGGTATAGTTGGAGCCCTCGATGGGCACGGGGCGGCGGCGACCGCTGGCGTCCAGGTCGCCCAGGGCCATGCGCACCAGCTCTAACCCGCCCACCTTGCCGTCCTCGCCCAAGATCCGCACCGGATTGGTGAGGAAGCGGATCTGGACCCCCTCGGCCTCGGCCTCCTCCACCTCAAAGGCATAGGCGGGCATTTCATCGCGGGAGCGGCGGTAAACGATGGTCACCTCGGCCCCCAGGCGGCGGGCGCAGCGGGCCGCGTCCATGGCCGTGTTGCCGCCACCCACCACCACCACCTTGTGGCCCACTTGCGGGCGCTCGCCCGAGTTGACCCGCGCCAGGAAATCGATGGCGGTATAGACGCCGGCCAGGTCCTCGCCCGGAATGCGCATGGCCGGCGAGGCGTGGGCGCCGATGCTGAGCAGCACGGCCTGGTACTTTTGTTGCAGCGCGTCCAGGTCGCGCACCGGGGTGTTGGTGAGGATCTTGACCCCGAGATCGGTGATGCGGCGGATATCCTGGTCCAGCACCTCCGGCGGCAGGCGGTAATCGGGGATGCCGTAGCGCAGCATGCCGCCGGGCTTGGGTTTGGCCTCATAGACTGTCACCTCGTAGCCCAGGAGGGCCAGGTCGCGGGCGGCGGTGAGGCCCGCCGGGCCGGCCCCCACGATGGCCACCTTCTCCTTCCGGGTGACGGGCACGGGCTGCACCGGCTGGTCGCCGTGCTGATAGGCCCAATCGGCCATGAAACGCTTGAGGCCGGCGATGGCCAGGGGCTCCTCGCCCAGGAGCTGGCGGCTGCAGGCCGTCTCGCACGGATGGTAACAGACCCGCCCGCAGACGGCGGTGAAGGGGTTGGCCTTGCGGCTCAGCTCCAAGGCCTCGGCGTAGCGCCCTTTGGCGATGAGGGCGATGTAACCCTGGGCGCTGGTGCCCGCCGGACAGGCCGCCTTGCAGGGAGAAGTGCCCCGTTTATCGATGGCAAAGATATTGGGCACGGCCTGCGGGTAGGGGCGATAGATGGCCTTGCGCAGGGCCAGGTTCTCATCGTAGGCGTTGGGCACCTCGACGGGGCAAACGTTGGTGCATTCGGAACAGCCTGTGCAGCGCAGCGGGTTGACAAAGCGCGGCTTGTGGCGCACCTTCACGGTCAAGTTGCCCGGTTCGCCCCGCACCTCCTCCAGCTCGGCGTAGGTCATGAGTTCAATATTGAGATGCCGGGCGCACTCCACCACCTTGGGCGAGAGGATGCACATGGAACAATCGTTGGTGGGAAAAGTCTTGTCCAACTGAGCCATGGTGCCGCCGATGGAGGGCGAGCTTTCCACCAAGTGCACTTTGAAGCCGGAATCGGCCAGGTCCAGCGAAGCCTGAATGCCGGCAATGCCCCCTCCCACCACGAGCACAGAGCCAAC
>DAOTZU010000227.1:0-9134 GCA_034433995.1 Anaerolineae bacterium | reverse complement strand
TTTGGCTGGAGCCGGTGCCCCAAACCTACATCGCTGCCTTGCGGCTGACCCCCGACCTGGAGAACGGCCAGGTGCTCATCGAGGCGAGCATCGCCGGCACCCCGGCCCACGGTTTTTTGCAGGCCCGGGCCCTCCTCGGCGAGGCGGCCGTGGGCCGGGTCACAGCGCGTTTCAGCGGCCAACGGGCGGCGGCCGTCTTGCCCGTGGGCCAGGTGGAGCCCTGGTCTCCCGAGCGGCCCACCCTTTACGACCTGGAGCTCACATTGACCCCCACCCAGGGCGTGCCGGATAGCGTCCGCAGTTATTTCGGCCTGCGCTCCCTGGCTTTGACGGACCGGGCCATCCTCCTCAACGGCCGGCCGGTCTATCAGCGTTTGGTGTTGGATCAGGGCTTTTACCCCGACGGCATCTACACCGCGCCCTCGGACGAGGCGCTGCGCAACGATATCCTCATCTCCCAAGGGCTGGGGTTCAACGGCGCCCGGCTGCATCAGAAGGTCTTTGAGCCGCGCTTCCTCTACTGGGCCGACCGCCTGGGCTACCTGGTGTGGGGCGAGTTTCCCAGCTGGGGCCTGGATGTGAGCAACCCCAAGGCGCTGGAGGTTTTCCTGCCCCAATGGCTGGAGGCCCTGCGCCGCGATGAGAGCCATCCCTCCCTGGTGGGCTGGTGTCCTTTTAACGAGACCCAGACCGACCAAGACCCTGAGGTGTTGCGCAACGTCTATCGCGTGACCAAACTCCTGGACCCCACCCGGCCGGTGATCGATACCAGCGGCTACCAGCACGTGGAGACCGATATCTATGACGTGCACAACTATGAGCAGGATCCGGAGCGTTTCGCCTCTTTCTTTGCCGCCTTGGCCGAGGGCGGGGAACCCTTCCGCAACCGTCCGCAGTTGGACGCGCCCTATCAGGGGCAACCCTATTTTGTCAGCGAGTATGGCGGCATTTGGTGGAACCCCGGCCAGGCCGATGACAAGGCTTGGGGCTATGGCGGCCCCGGCGCCCGCCCTCGCTCGGTGGACGAGTTCATCGCCCGCTACCGCGCCTTGACGGAAACCCTCCTCCGCCATCCGCGGATGTGCGCTTTTTGCTACACCCAGCTGTACGATGTGGAACAGGAGGTCAACGGCCTCTACACCTACGACCGGCGGCCCAAGTTTGATCCCCAGCTCATCCGGGCGATCAACAGCCAAAAAGCAGCGATCGAAATATAATGCGAAAGGAGATGTCCAATGGCCCTCTTGAGCGATAAGGATCGCCAGTTCTTGCAGCAGCACCTGGCCCAATCTATGGTGGCGTCCGTCAAGCTCCTCTTTTTCACCCAGACCATCGCCTGCCAGTTCTGCAAAGAGACGGAGCAGATCTTGCGCGAGGTGGCGGAGCTCTCGGACAAGATCACCCTGGAGGTCTATAATTTCGTCACCGATAAGGCGGTGGCCGACCAGTACGGCATCGACAAGATCCCGGCCACGGTGGTGATGGGCGACGTGGATTATGGCATCCGCTTCTACGGCATCCCCTCCGGCTACGAGTTCACCTCGCTGATCGAGGATATCGTGGACGTCTCCCGCGGCAAGAGCGGCCTCTCGCCCAAGACGTTGGAGGCGATCCAGGCCATCAAGGATCCCGTCCACATCCAAGTGTTCGTCACGCCCACCTGCCCCTATTGCCCCAGCGCGGTGCGCATGGGACACAGCCTGGCCCTGGCCAGCGACAAGATTCGGGCGGATATGATCGAATCCATCGAGTTCCCCCATCTGGCCAACAAGTACAACGTCTATGGCGTGCCCAAGACCATCATCAACGAGACCACCCAGATCGAGGGGGCGCTGCCCGAGCCCCTCTTTGTGGCCAAGGTGCTGGAGGCTCTGGGGATGATCTCGTCGGAGGAAGTGCAAAAATTGATGGATAGTTTCAAAGCGCAGATGCAGCCGCCGGAAGACAAGTGAGCCCTGTCTTGACGTGCTGATGGCTGAGCGCTGAGAGCTGATGATTGCTGCAAGGAGGAGATCATGTCCGCGGAAAAGGTCAAGATCAGTTGCTGTTGGCTCTATGCCATCAGCCGCTATGGTTATCCTGTGGCGGTGCGGGATATCCCCGCCGCCCTGCGCCAGATGGCCGACCTGGGGTTCCACTATGTGGAGCTGGAAGGCGCCTCGGAGGGGGATAACCTGCTGGAACTCGCCGCCCGGCGCCAGGAGATCAAGAACCTCTGCGCTGCTCTGGGGTTGCGGGTGGTCAATTTTTGTCCGGTGATCCCCGAGTTGGTCAGCCTGGACACCGCCCAACGGCGGCGAGCCTACGACCTCTTTCGCCGGTCGGTGGAGCTGGCCCAATACTTTGGCTGCGCTACCATCCAGATTGATAGCTACACGCCGCCGCTGCAATTCGTGGGCGAGCGGCCGTACAAGGAGATGCTCAACTACGGGGTCGAGTTTCGCGTCGTGGTGGATCCGGCCTTTTCCTGGGAGGAACAATGGCGTGTGCTGGTGGAGACTTTTAAATTCTGCGCCCAGGAGGCCCAGCGGGCCGGGCTGCCTTTCTGCCTGGAGCCGAGGGTGGGCGAGATGATCAGCAACACCGATGCCCTCCTGCGGCTGATGGAGCATGTGGGGGCGGCGAATTTCGGCGCCGTGCTGGATACGGCCCATCAACACGCCCAAAAAGAGATCCTGCCCCTGAGCGTGGAGAAACTGGGCCCGCGCATCTTTTATCTACACGTGGCCGATAACGACGGCAAGATTAACGAGCACAAGGCCCTGGGCGAGGGCACGGTGGATTGGCGCGGCGTGTTCACCGCCCTGAAGAAGCATCATTTCTCCGGCTATGTGGCCATCGACATCGGCCGCCTGCCCGATATGGATGCCGCCATGCGCCGCTCCATCGCCTTTCTGGAGCGGCTCTTGCCCGAGCTGGGCATCGCCTACGAGATCTAGAGAGGGAACGCCATGCGGGCCATCGTCAACGGCACAGTCTACACGCCCACGCGCATCATTCCAGAGGGTGTGGTGCTCATCGCCCAAGGGCGCATCGTGGAGGTGGGCACGCCCGGCCAGGTGACCATCCCGGAGGGGGCGGAGCGCCTCGACGCCGGCGGGCAGATCGTCTGCCCCGGCCTGGTGGATATCCACGTCCACGGCGGCGATGGGGCCGATTGCGGCGATGGCACGCCGGAGGCGGTGCGCACCGTGGCGCGGCGGCATCTGCGGGCGGGCACGACGAGCTTTTTGCCCACCACCACCAGCGCCCCTCTGCCCGAGGTCTGGCAGGCCTTTGAGGCCATCAAAGAGGTGGTGTCCCATCCCGGCCCCGGCGAGGCGCGGGCCTTGGGCATCCACATGGAGGGGCCTTTCTTCTCCCTTGAGCAGCGGGGCGCCCACGCGCCGGAGGTGCTGCGCATGCCCGATGCCGCCGAACGCGAGCGGCTCTACAGCTACGCCGCCGACCTGGCCCGCCTGACCATCGCGCCGGAACGGGAGGGGGCGCTGGAGATCATCCGCACCCTCAGCCGGCGCGGCGTGCTCATCGCCGGGGGACATTCCGACGCCCTCTATGAGCAGGTCTGCCGCGCCATGGAGGCGGGGATGCGCCACATCACCCACCTGTGGAGCGGCATGTCCATGGTGCGGCGCATCGGCCCCAAGCGCTACGCGGGGATGTTGGAGGCGGCGCTGGTGGAGGACGATCTGACCGGCGAGATCATCGCCGATGGATACCATTTGCCCACCAGCCTGATGAAGCTGGCCTTCCGCATGAAGGGCCCCGAAAAACTGTGTTTGGTCAGCGATGCCATGCGCGCCTCGGGCCTGGGGCCGGGAGAATACACCATCGGCGGCGTCGCCGCTTTGGTGGAGGAGGGGAGCGGCGTGGCCATCACCGCCGACCGCAAGGCCTTTGCCGGCTCCATCAGCACCATGTTGCAATGCCTGCAGCATGCTGTGCAGGTGGTGGGGTTCTCTTTGCGCGAGGCGCTGCAGATGGCCACCTTGACCCCCGCCCGCATCCTGGGGGTGGCAGAGCGCGTGGGGCAACTGGCCCCGAGACGCTGGGCTGATATCCTCATCCTCGACCGAGCCACCCTGGCGCTGCGCGCGGTGATCCTCGGCGGCGAGGTGATCGGCGGCTAGGGGGCGCCATGCCTTTCGCCTACTCGCTGGCAGATTATGCCCGTTACCGCGCGGCGGTGGGCGAGGCAACCTACCTTGACGTAACCCGCCGCACCGACCCGGCGCGCTTCCCCCAGGTGTGGGCTAACCTGCGTGAGGTGTTGACCGCCTACGGCCCGCCGTGGGTGGTGCAGCTTTGGACCAAGGATGTGGCCGGCACCTTGCGCCTGGGAGAGGCGCTGCTGCGAGAGCTGGTGGCCGCCGGCACCACGGTGACGGCCCTGATCACCTGCACCGGCCTGGCCGGCACCCTCTGGGAGCCCCTGGTGCCGCCGGATACCCTGCGCCATCTGCCCCGCCTGGCCGAGATCATCGGCGGGATGGAGCACATCAAATGGCGCTACGACCCCATCATCCCTACGGTGCATCGTGCGGAGCGCTTTCAACACCTGGCGCGGCAGGCCGCGGAGGTGGGCGTAACCCAAGGGGTGATCAATTTCATCGCCCCGCCCGGCCGCTATAAACGGGTGGATCGGCGCTTGGCCCCCTTGTTGCCGGGCTGGGCCGAAGGGATGCCGGGCTATGACCTGGCCTGGCAAGAGGCCACGGCCTGGGAGCTGGTGGCCCTGGCCGCCGAGGAGGGGATCCGCTTGGCCTGTTGCGCCGAGTGCGCCCATCTCTTTCAGCGCGTCCCCGGCCTCGGGACCGCCGCCTGCGGCGATTATGCCTGGTTTGTGCGCCTCTCCGGCCGCGACCCCGGCCGCGCGGCGGCGCCGGGCAGCCGGCCGGGCTGTGGCTGTGCCCGCTATTACGACTTGGGCACCTACGGCAACTGGATCCGTTGCCACCGCTGCGCCTATTGCTACGCCGGCTGAAGGCTCGCCCCCTAAATTGTCACCTCGGCCAAGTCTCGCTATAATGCCCGTGTTGTCGCCCGCCGGCCGCCGGTGGGCGAGCAAAAGTTATGGCCCATGAGGAGTAGAACCATGTTGCGTCCCTACCGCACCTTCACCGTGGTGCCCTCCCTGCCACCGCGCTTGGCGCCCCTGCGGGAGCTGGCCTACAACTTGTGGTGGACTTGGAATTTGGACGCGGTGGACCTCTTTCGCCGCCTGGACCGCGACCTTTGGGAGGAGAGCGGCCATAATCCTGTGCGCATCCTGGGCACCATCTCCCAGGATCGGCTGCAAGAGGCGGCCAACGATGAGGGGTTCCTGGCCCACATGATGCGGGTGTACCAGGCCCTGAATCGCTATATGAGCAGCACAGAGACCTGGTTCAAAAAGAATTATGGGGCCCAATTCCCTGAGCTCAAGATCGCCTACTTTTCCGCGGAATACGGCATCACCGAGTGTTTGCCCATGTATTCGGGCGGCTTGGGCGTGTTGGCGGGCGACCATCTGAAATCGGCCAGCGACCTGGGCCTGCCCCTTGTCGGGGTGGGGCTACTGTATCAACAGGGATATTTCCGCCAATATCTGAACGCCGATGGCTGGCAACAGGAATCCTATCCCATCAACGATTTTTACACCATGCCCATCCAGCTCGAGCGGGGCCAGGATGGCGAACCCATCCTGGTGACGGTGGAGTACCCCGGCCGCACGGTCAAAGCCGCGATCTGGCGCTGCCAGGTGGGGCGCGTGCCCCTCTATTTGCTGGATACGAACCTCGCCGTGAACCGTCCAGAGGATAGGGATATCACCGACCAACTGTATGGCGGCGATATGGACATGCGCATCCGCCAAGAGATCATGTTGGGCATCGGCGGGCTGCGGGCCTTGCGGGCGTTGGGCATCGAGCCGACCATCTGCCACATGAACGAGGGACATTCGGCCTTTTTGGCCCTGGAGCGCATTCGCCAGGCGATGCGCGATAAGCGGCTCTCCTTTGCCGAGGCCAAGGAGCTCACCCGGGCGGGGAACATCTTTACCACCCACACCCCGGTGCCTGCGGGGATCGACCTGTTCTCGCCCTCGATGATGGATTACTATTTCGGCAGCTATTACCAGGAGCTGGGTTTGAGCCGCGACGATTTCCTCCGCCTGGGGCGCGGCCATGACCCGCGGCCGGGGGATAATTTCTCCATGGCCATCCTGGCCCTGCGCCTAGCGGATCGCGCCAACGGCGTCAGCCGCCTCCATGGCGAGGTGGCCCGCAAAATGTGGCAAGACCTTTGGCCGCAAACGCCTCAAGAAGAGATCCCCATCACCCACATCACCAACGGCATCCACACCGCCTCGTGGATCTCGGGCGATATGGCCAACCTGTACCTGCGCTACCTGGGGACCCGCTGGATCGACCGCCCCTTCGACCAAACGGTCTGGGAGCGGGCCAACCGCATCCCCGACGAAGAGCTTTGGCGCACCCATGAGCGCCGTCGGGAGCGGCTGGTGGCGGTGGCCCGGGAGCGCATGCGGCGCCAATTGGAGCAACGCGGCGCCACCCCCAAGGAGGTCGCCGAGGCCTCGGAGGTGCTGAACCCGGATATCCTGACCATCGGTTTCGCCCGCCGCTTCGCCACCTATAAACGCGCCGCGCTCCTCTTCCGCGACGTGGAGCGCCTCGCGCGCATCCTCAACCACCCGCAACGGCCGGTGCAGATCATCTTTGCCGGCAAGGCCCATCCCCAGGATAACCCCGGCAAAGAGATCATCCGCCAGATCATCCATTTTGCCCGGCGCGAAGACCTGCGCCGGCGGGTGATCTTTTTGGAGGATTACGACACCTCCCTGGCCCGCTACATGGTGCAAGGGGTGGATGTCTGGCTCAACACCCCTCGCCCCGGCCTGGAGGCCAGCGGCACCAGCGGCATGAAGGCCGCCGCCAACGGCGTGCTCAACGTCAGCACCTTCGATGGCTGGTGGTGCGAGGGCTACACGCCGGCCAGGGGGTGGCGCATCGGCCTCGGCGAGATCTATGAGGACGAGCGCTATGGCGACGACGTCGAGGCCGCGGCCCTCTATGACCTCTTGGAAAAGGACATCGTGCCCCTCTTTTACCAACGGGGATCGGATGGGCTGCCCAGGGAGTGGATCGCCAAGATGAAGCACTCCATCAGCGAGATCACGCCGGTGTTCAACACCCATCGCATGGTGTTGGAATATGCCGAGCAGCTCTACTTCCCCGCGGCGACGCGCTATCAGCGGCTGGCGGCCGACGAGGGGCAGCGGGTGCAAGAGTTGGTGCGCTGGCTGGACAAGATCCATGCCCATTGGGGCGAGATCCGCTTCCACGAGATCTCCTGCGATGCCCAAGATGGCATCCCCGTCAACACCGATACCACCATCACCGCCCATATCGAGTTGGGGGCCCTGGCGCCCACCGATGTGCTGGTGCAGGCCTTCTACGGGCGCATCGGGCCGCAGGGTGAGATCACCGATTACAGCACGGTGACCATGCTGCCCATCGGCGCCGACGAGGCCGGCCATCACATCTATCGCGGGGTAACCTCCTGTGGCCAGAGCGGGTTGGTGGGGTACACCGTGCGCGTCTTGCCCTATCACCCCGAACTCGCCGATCTGCATCTGCCGGGGTTGGTGCTCTGGTCCAACGCCTGAATCTCCAAAAAGACGAGGGAGTACCGGTGAAGCGGAACGTTTGGCTACAACGCGCAGCGTGGAGCTTGTTGCTCCTGGCCTTGCTGGCGGCGTGCCGGCCGAGTTGGCAGTGGAGGGTGACCCTGGACGGGCAACCGTTGCCTGCCATCACGGCCCAGGAGTGGTGCGTGTGGGCCAAGACCTTCCCCGCCGAGCTGCGCGGGAAGGGCACGCAACAAACTCTGCCCTTGGAGCGCGCCCTTTGGCAGAAGGGCGTTTGGGCGGTGGAGGAGCTCCGCCTCAACGGCCAGACCTTCCCATGGCGCGAGGCGCATGGAGTTGCGTGGCTTGCGGCCCAGGGCCAGGCGCAAATCGGCGAGGCAACTTTTCCCCCCGGCACATTAGAGGTCATCGCCCCCCCGCAGACGGCCGGCATCGCCTGGAGCCTGACCGACCTCGCCCCCACCGTCGCCGGCGCCTTGGGCACCCGCTCGCCCAAGATGACCACCGGCCGGGCGTGGGGCGCCTTCAAGGCCGAACGGGTGGTGGTGGTCGTGTTGGAGGGCCTGGGCTACCAACGTTACCAAGAGGTGAAGGGGCAGCGGATCACCCTTTTGCTGGATAGCTTGGGGCAACCGCGGCTGGTGCGCGGCATCTATCCGGGCGAGGATGGGGTGGTCACGGCGTCCCTCCTCACCGGCACGCTGCCCCAGAACCACGGGGTTTACGGCCCCGAGCGGGATAAAATCGGCGCCGAGACCCTCCTGGACGTCCTCGCCCAGGCGGGCAAGCGGAGCACGGTGGTGCAGGGGCCTGGGGCACGCTTGCGCCTGGGCAACGCCGCCATCCTCTGGGCCAAGGATGACAACGGCGACGGCTCCACCGATGATGATGTCGTGGCCCAAGGCATCGCCGCCGCTACTGCAGATCCACCCCACCTGCTCTGGCTCGATCTGCGGGGGCTGGTGGAGGCCAGCCAGGCTTACGGCATCGCCTCGGACCAGGAGCTGGCCAAGTTGAGCGAGATAGATACCCAGCTCCACCTCCTCATCGAGGCGTTGCCCGCCGATACCCTGCTCCTCATCTGCGGCGGCTATGGGCTGCACCCGTCCGACCAAGAGGGCCAGCGGGCCATGTCCGGCTCTCTCTTGGTTGAGGACATGCTCGTTCCGCTGTGGATCGTACAGCTCTAATCTCCAACTGCACAACAAACGAGGTGAACCATGGGAATCCTGGACAAGTTCAAGCTGGATGGCAAAGTGGCCCTGGTCACAGGGGCGAGCCGAGGGTTGGGACAGGGCATCGCCCTGGGCTTGGCCGAGGCGGGGGCCGATATCGTCGGCGTCTCTCGTGGGGAGTGCGCCGAGACGGGGCGGCAGGTGATGGCGCTGGGGCGCCGCTTTTTGCATCTCCCCTGCGACCTGGCCAAGGCCACCGTGGCCGAGCTGAACGATCTGGTGCGGCGCGCCGTGGAGGGGATGGGGCGCCT
>DAOTZU010000226.1:0-1908 GCA_034433995.1 Anaerolineae bacterium | reverse complement strand
CTGTTCTGTGCCCAGCACGCAGCGGGCGAAATGGCGCAATTGGCTAACATAGGGGCTTTCGGCAGTGTAGGCGGTGGGCACGTTCACCCCCGGTGGCGCCTCCGGCGGCTGGCGCAACGCGATCTGCAATGCCGTGGAGTTCAGACTATCGTAGGTGAGCAAGCCCCCATCGCCGGCCACCTCACCATGTACCCGGAAACCCTCCATCTCGGCCCAGGAGCATTCCACCTCGGCCATCACCCCGGAGCGAAAGCGCAGGGTGAGGAGGGCATAATCCAAGAAGGGCAACCGAGCCTGATAGAGGCCACGGCCATAGATGCGCTCCGCGGGACCGAAGGTCCAGAGCAGCCAATCGAGATCGTGCAGGCCCATATCCAAGACCACGCCGCCGCTTTGCTCCAGGTCGTTGTGCCAATCGCCGCTGCCACGGGGGAAGGAGGCCGCCCGGGACATGTGCACCACCGCCGGCCGGCCCACTTGGCCTTGGAGGATCAGCTCGCGCAGGCGCACGAATTCGGGGAAAAAGCGCACCACGTGTCCCACATAGAGCAGCACGCCGGCCTCGGCGGCGGCCTCGGCGATGGCGCGGGCGGAGGCCAGATCACGGGCCAAAGGCTTTTCGCAAAACACGTGCTTGCCGGCGCGGATGGCCGCCAGGGCGTGTTCCTGGTGCAGGAAGGTGGGGGTGCAGATGAGCACGGCATCCACCTGAGGATCGGCGATGGCGTCCTCCAAGGATTCGTAGGCTGTGGCGCTGACACGCCGCGCCAGCTCTTGAGCTTTATGAGGCGAGCGGCTCCACACAGCTTTCACCGTGGCCTCAGGTGCTTCCAGCGAGGCGAGGCCGTGGATGGTGCCGATGGTGCCCGCTCCCAGGATGGCCAAGCGCACGGGAGCGTGGTTTAGCGTTTGCATGGTACCTCCCCATCCCTCCTGGGGCTCTGGCCAGGGCTACTCGTGCACCAACACCCAGGTGCCCGGATTCTCTTTGGTCGCCATAATCTCTTTATAGCCGGCCGGTAGTTTGGGATCCGTCCACTCAAAGAGCCATTTGGCGTCCTCCCGGCGGAGGTTCACGCAGCCGTGGCTCATGGGGGTGCCCCAGTTGTTATGCCAGTAGGCGCCGTGGAGGGCGAAATTACCATAGAAGTACATGACATAAGGCACATTGGGTAGGTAGTACCCCGGCCCGGTCATCAATTGCGAGAGATATTTGCGCTGGATGCGGAATTTTCCCTGCACGGTGGGCGTGCCGGTCCTCCCGCTGGAGATGGTGGCGGTGAACACCCGGGTGATGCCTTCATAAGCATAGAGTTTCTGCTCCGATAGGTCCACCTCGATCCACTTTTCCTCCAAGGGCAGCGGCAAGTAACGCTGGCTGATCCACGAGGGCGTCGGCGTGGGCGAGGGCGTCAACGTCTGGGTGGGCGAAGGCGTCAGGCTCGGCGTCAAGG
This sequence comes from Anaerolineae bacterium, assembly GCA_034433995.1. Lineage (GTDB taxonomy): Bacteria > Chloroflexota > Anaerolineae > UBA1429 > UBA1429 > DAOTZU01. The sequence continues at coordinate 454 of DAOTZU010000226.1, read as the reverse complement.
TGTGCGTCGGCGTGGCGGTGGGGGTGGTGGTGGGCGATGGCGTCACCGTGGGCGAAGGGGTGAGGGAGGGTGCGAGGGTGATGGTGGGCGTCTTGGTGAACACGCCCAAGGCCGCGCGGACGCGATGGGTGCGCTCCTCGTTGCGGGCCAAAAAGATCAGCCCCAAAGACCCCAGCAACACAAAGCCCAACATCAGGAGCATCAGCGCGTCGCGCCAGATGTGGTTGGCCGCCCCCCGGTCTGCCGGGCGAGGCGCGGGCCTCACAGGGGCAAAGCCGCCGGATTGGGGCGCTGGGGCAGGCGGGTGCTCCCCGGCTACCGCAGGCCCGCGCAGAGGCGCCCGACGGGGTAATTCTGGGCTTGGCGCAGGCCGGGCCGGCATCGGCGCAGGTTCGGCGGCCGCGGGCTCGGCATTGGATTGCGCCGCAGGAGCCTCCTCCATGGACGGCATGGC
>DAOTZU010000225.1:0-16095 GCA_034433995.1 Anaerolineae bacterium | reverse complement strand
TGGAAACCGACGGCTGCCCCTATCAAGCCCGCCGCGCGGGCTTACCATCACCAGGCGGTGGATTCTATCCACCGCCACCCGCCCCATCCACGCCCATCGGCCACCTCAGCGCCGTCGGTTGGAAACCGACGGCTGCCCCTATCAAGCCCGCCGCGCGGGCTTCCCATCACCAGGCGGTGGATTCTATCCACCGCCGCACCCGCCCGCCCCCACCCACCGGCCACCCACCCCCGCCGCCCAACCTTGCCATTTGTCAAACCGCGCCCATTCCTCCTATAATGTTTGCACGGCATGGGAGCATCACTTGTGGGAGGGACAGGGCGATGGAACACTTGCTCCTCGATTACACCAAGCCACCGGAGCTGGCCGCTGTGCTGGATATCCCCACCTTGCAGGCCCTGATGGATGATTTTCATGCCCTCTCCGGCATCGCCTCGGCCATCATCGACCTGCGGGGCGAGGTGCTGGTGGCCAGCGGTTGGCAGGATATCTGCACCCGGTTCCATCGCGCCCATCCCGAAACGTACCGCAACTGCCTGGAAAGCGATATCCAGCTCTCCTCCGGCGTGGCCCCGGGCACCTTCAAACTCTATCGCTGCCTCAACGGCCTGTGGGATATGGCCACCCCCCTCATGGTGGGCGGGCACCAGGTGGGCAACCTCTTCATCGGGCAGTTTTGGTTGGCGGAGGAACCCCTGGACGTGGAGCGTTTCCGCGCCCAGGCCCGGCGCTGTGGCTTTGACGAGGCGGCCTACCTCGCCGCCCTGGAGCGGGTGCCCCGGGTGCGCCGGGAACGGGTGCAGGCCATCATGTCCTTCTATGCCAAGTTCGCCCAGCTGGTCTCTGAGCTGAGCTACAGCAAAACCCTGTTGGGCCAAGAGCGCCTCCTGCTCCACACCCTCTTTGATACCCTCCCCGACCAAATCTATGTCAAAGATCGGGCCAGCCGCTTTGTCCTCGCCAACCAGGTGACGGCGCGCAACACGGGAGTGGGCGACCCGGCGGCGCTGGTGGGGCTGACCGACCACGACCTCTTTCCTCCGGAGCTCGCCCGCCAGTATGCCGCGGATGAACAAGAGCTCTTGCGCACCGGCCAGCCGCTGCTCCACCGCGAGGAACCCTTGGTGGATCCCGAAGGTCGCCGGCACTGGTTCCTCACCTCCAAGATCCCTTTGCGCAACGAGCGCGGCGAGGTGATCGGCCTCGTCGGCATCGGCCGGGAGATCACCGCGCAGAAACAGGCGCTGCAGGCCCTACAAGAACGGGAACGCGAGTTATCCAGCATCCTTGCCAACCTTCCCGGCTTTGTCTATCGCTGCGCCAACGACCGTGATTGGACCATGCTCTTCCTCAGCGAAGGGTGTCGCGAGGTCACCGGCTACGCCCCGGAGGATCTGGTGCACAACCGCAAACTTTCGTATAACCAGATCATCCACCCGGATTATCGCGAGCATCTCTGGCAAAAATGGCAGCAAGTCCTGGCGGCCAAGGGCGTCTTTGAAGACGAATACCCCATCCTCACCGCCGGGGGCGAAACCCGCTGGGTGTGGGAGCGCGGGCGGGGCATCTTTAGCCCGGAGGGCCAGTTGCTCTTTCTGGAGGGCTATATCACTGACGTCACCCAGCGCAAACGGGCCGAGGAGGCTCTCCGGGAGAGCGAGGCCCGCTTCCGCGAGCTGTTCCACACCATGTCCAGCGGCGTGGCCGTGTACGAGGCCCTGGACGACGGCCAAGATTTCCGCATTGTGGATTTCAACCCCGCCGCCGAGAGCATGGAGGGGGTGCGCAAAGCAGAGATTCTGGGCAAAAAGCTCACGGAAGTGTTCCCCGGCGTGGAAGCATTTGGCCTGCTGGATGTTCTCCGGCGGGTGTGGCGCACGGGCCAACCGGAGCTCCTGCCGGCGCGCCTCTACCGCAATGGGCGGCACGAAGGATGGCGCGAAAACCGGGTGTACAAGCTGCCTTCGGGCCAGGTGGTGGCCCTCTTTGATGATGTGACCGAAGAACGTCGCCTTCAGGAACAATTGCTGCACGCCCAGCGCATGGAGGGGATCGGCCGGCTGGCCGGCGGGGTGGCCCACGATTTCAATAACCTCCTCACCGCCATCCGCGGCTACACCGAGCTGGCCCGGATGAATATCGCCGCCCTCCACCCCGCCCAAAAAGACCTGGCCGAGGTGCTCAAGGCCGCCGACCGCGCCGCCAAGCTCACCGGGCAGTTGTTGGCCTTCTCCCGCCGCCAGATCATTTCCCCAAAGGTCCTCGACCTGAACGACGTGGTGGCGGATGTGCACAAGATGCTGCGCCGCCTCATCGGCGAGGATATTGAGCTGGTGACCATCCCCGCGCCGGAGCCGGCTTGGGCCAAGGTGGATGCGTCGCAGATCCAGCAGGTGTTGATGAACCTGGCTGTCAACGCCCGAGACGCCATGCCCCAGGGGGGCAAGCTGACCATCGAGATCGCCAACGTGACCCTGGATGAGGCCTATGCCCGGAACCACGCAGAGACCGTCCCCGGCGATTATGTGCTCCTCTCGGTGAGCGATACGGGCACGGGGATGAGCGACGAGGTCAAGGCCCATCTGTTCGAGCCGTTCTTTACCACCAAAGAGCCGGGCAAGGGCACCGGCCTGGGGCTGGCCACCGTGTACGGCATCGTCAAGCAGCACGGCGGGAACATCTGGGTCTATAGCGAGTTGGGGCAGGGCACCACCTTCAAGATCTACCTGCCCCGGGCCACCGAGCCGGGGGAGGCGCCGGCCCAAGAGGAGGAAATCTCCGCCGTCTCCCCAGGTCAAGGGACGGTACTGTTGGTGGAGGATGAGCCGCTCCTGTGCCAGATGGTCGCCCGGGTCTTGGAGGGCCGGGGCTACACCGTCCTACAAGCCTCCACCGGCCAGGAGGCGCTGCGCCTGGCAGAGGAATATCCCGGCGAGATCCGCCTGCTTTTGACCGATGTGGTCATGCCCCAGATGAGCGGCCCCGAGCTGGCCGAGCGGTTGCAGGCGTCGCGGCCCCAGCTCAAGGTGTTGTATGTCTCGGGCTATACCGAGAACGGCATCGTGCACCACGGCGTGTTGGAGAGGGGGATCAACTTTTTGCCCAAACCCTTTACCGCCATGATGTTACTGGCCAAAATACAAAAGGTATTGGAAGGATCCGATGCATAGCGACGCCGTGCCCACCGAGGGTGCCGGCAACCACCGGCCGGGACATGGCCCGCACTAGGAACGCTGAAAGCTGAGAGCCATCCATGTATGCCCTTTTGGTGTGCGACGATGCCGATGAGGCGGCGCTTTTGCAGTTGGTCCTGCAGCGGGTGGGGTTGACCGTCACCTCGGCGGACAAGCTGGAGCGGGCGTTGCGCAGTTGGGTGCAGCGCCCGGCCGACGTGATCTTGGTGGCCGTGCGCCAGGGCACGCCGGAGGAGCAGGCCCGCCAGGTGCGCCAAGAGACCGAGGTGCCCTTGGCGTTGATCGCTACCACCCCGGATGAAGACGCCCTCTGCCGAGCCTTGGATGCCGGCGCCGACCTGGTCCTCACCCGCCCCTACAGCGCGCGGCTGTTGGCGGTGCAGTTGCGCGCCTTGCTGCGCCGCAGCCGGGGCACGCCCCTCCTCAGCCTGCCCTCGTTGAGCGCCGGGCGTCTGAGCCTGGACCCCAACACCCTCAACGTCCATGTGGAGGGACATCCCCCCCGCCGTTTGACCCACCTGGAATTCCGCCTCTTGTATCTCCTGATGATGCACCAAGGGCAGACCTTGCCCACGGAGGTCATCGTGGAGCGGGTGTGGGGTTACACCGGCGAGGGAAACATGGACCTGGTGCGCGGGCTCATCAGCCGGCTGCGCGCCAAGGTGGAGGAGGACGCCAAGAACCCGCGTTACATCCTCACCATCCCCGGCGTGGGCTATCGGTTGGTGGCCCAGCCAAGCTGAGCCGGTGTATAAAAAATCATAGCTTGCAGACCCAATCATCCCTCCTGTAACATGCATTTTGCACATTTTTTATACATCTTGGGACTATAATGATTCGTGGATAGAGTATGGAGCGCGAGGACGCGCCATGGGTGGCGCGCCTCGGGCTGAGGGAAAGGGGTGTAGCAGATGCCCTATGCTGTCTGCCCCGAATGCGATGAGGATATCTTGATCCCAGGTAAAGTGCGTCTGGGGCAGCGCCTCTCTTGTGAGCGGTGCGGCGCCCAGTTGGAAGTGGTAGGTCTCGACCCCATCGAGTTGGATTGGGCCTACGAGCCCGCCGAAGAGTTTGACGAGGAAGACCTGTTCGATCTTGAGGATGACCTAGAAGACGAGGAACTAGAACTAGAGGACGAGGAAGAGTAGGCGAAAGAGCCCCTGCTCGCCACGGTCGTTATCCCTCGAGCCCAATCGCGCCTGCGGCGTGGTTGGGCTTGAATAATAAAGAGCAAAGGAGATAGGATGGAACCAGAGAAAAAAGAACTTGAAGAGCCTCCCGACCCTAAGGAGCCGCCCCACCCCTGGCACAACGTCCCCGTCGAGCAATGGCGTGATTGGCGGTGGCAGCTCCGTCACCGGCTCACGTCCGTCGAACAGTTAGCCCAGGTGATCCACCTGACCCCCTCCGAGGAGCACGCGCTGCGCAGCGCCAGCCATTTCCGTGTCGCCATCACGCCCTATTGGGCCAGCCTGATGGATCCCGATGACCCCCGTTGCCCCATCCGGCGACAGGTGGTGCCCACGACCCACGAATTGGTGCCCTACGAGGCCGAGATGGAGGATTCCTTGGCCGAGGAGGCCCAATCGCCTTTGCCGGGGTTGGTCCATCGCTACCCCGACCGGGTGTTGATGCTGGTGACCACCCAATGCGCCAGCTATTGCCGCTATTGCACCCGCAGCCGGCTGGTGGGCGATCCTCACGCCCAGTTCTCCTCGGCGGATTATCAACGCCAGATCGCCTATATCGCCGCCCACCCGGAGGTGCGCGATGTGCTCGTCTCCGGCGGCGACCCGTTGACCCTGCCGGTGAGGGTGTTGGAGCAGATCCTTTCCGGCCTGCGGGCCATCCCCCATGTGGAGGTGATCCGCATCGGCACCCGGGTGCCGGCCTTTTTGCCCCAGCGCATTGATGACGAGCTGGTGCAGATGTTGCGCCGCTACCATCCGCTGTGGATGAATATCCATTTCAACCATCCCAAAGAGCTGGCGCCGGAGGTGGAGCAGGCCCTGGCCAAATTGGCCGACGCCGGCATCCCCTTGGGCAGCCAATCGGTGCTCTTGGCGGGGATTAACGATTGCCCTAACATCATCAAGGAATTGGGGCACAAGCTGGTCAAGAACCGCGTGCGCCCGTATTATCTCTATCAATGCGACATGGTGCACGGCGCGGGGCATTTCCGCACGCCGGTGGCCAAGGGCATCGAGATCATGGAGGCGCTGCGCGGGCACACCTCCGGGTTCGCCATCCCCACCTATGTGATCGACGCGCCGGCGGGCGGCGGCAAGATCCCCATCTTGCCCAACTACCTGCTGAGCATGTCCGAATCCAAGGTGGTGGTGCGCAACTATGAGGGGTTCATCAGCACCTACGCTCAGCCCACGGCCTATGAGCCCCATGACCCCAACACCTGCCCCTATTGCCGCGCCGCCACCTCAGAGGGCGGGCAAAAGGGCGTGGCCGGCCTGCTCCAGGGGGAGCAGATGTCCATCGCGCCGGAGGGTTGGGCCCAGGCCCATCGGCGGGAGCCGACCGGCGCGCTTTCCGGCCATACATCCAAAGGCCATCCTGAGGTCGTGCCATGAGGAAGCTGCGCATCGCTTTGCTGTACAACCTGAAAAGCCACGTGCCCGTGGCCCAAGATGCGCCGGAGGATGCCCTGGTGGAGTACGATTCGGAGGAGACGGCCGAGGGCCTGCGCGCCGCCCTGGCGGCGGAGGGCCACGAGGTGATCCCTCTGGAAGGGGACGAGACCCTGCTGGATACCATCCGCCAGGCGCGCCCCGATATCTGCTTCAACATCTGCGAGGGGCTGCGGGGCGATGCCCGCGAATCTCACGTGCCGGCGCTCCTGGAGATGCTGGGCATCCCCTACACCGCCTCCAAGGTGCTCACCCACGCCGTCTCTTTGGACAAGATCGTGGCCAAGCGCCTCTGGCGCGATAGCGGCCTTCCCACGGCGACTTTCCAGGTCTTTAACTGGGGCGATGAGCCGCTGGATCCGCGGTTGCGCTTCCCTCTCTTTGTCAAGCCCTCCCGGGAGGGCACGGGCATGGGGATCAACGCCCGTTCCACCGTGCACAACGAGGCCGCGCTGCGGGAACAGGTGCGCTGGGTGATCCGCACCTACCGCCAGCCGGCGCTGGTGGAGGAGTACCTGCCGGGGCGCGAGTTCACCGTGGGACTCTTGGGCAACGTCCTGGCGCCGGGGGAGCAACCGCCCTCGCCGCTCTACGATGGGCGGGGGTTCCATGTCTTCCCGCCCTTGGAGATCGACGTGCGGCATCTGCACCAAGATGCGCCCATCTACACCGGTCACATCAAGAGCAAGACGCCCATGGCGCCCAAGTATCTCTGTCCGGCGCCCATCTCGGCCGAACTGACGGCCGAGCTGCAAGACCTGGCCGTGCGCGCCTTTATCGCCATCGGCGGGCTGGACGTGGCCCGGGTGGATTTCCGCCTGGACCAGGCGGGGCACCCCTATCTGCTGGAGATCAACACCCTGCCCGGCCTCAACCCCACCTATAGCGATATCGTCATGGCCGCCAGGGCCGAGGGGATGGATTACCCCACCTTGATCCAAGAGATCCTTCACCTGGCCCTGCGCCGCTACGGCATGGACGGGGATTGAGACGACCCGCGGGGGCACAGCGCTGCTGTGCCCCCGCGCTCTTTACGGCGACCATGGGCGATCCTGCGCGGAAGCTAGCTCCTGGCCGCAACCGGCTCCGCCACGGCACGGCGGACGCCTTCCACCAGGCGCTCCAGATCCTCCTGGTTGTTGAACACGTGCACCGAGACCCGCACCCCCTGTTCGGGCATGCCGTTGGGCACGGTGAGCACCTTGTCCTTCTCCAAGAGGCTGGTATAGATCTCTTGCGCCGGGTGCCCGGGCACACGGAAGGTGACGATGCCGGCCGATTGGGCCGCATCCCATGGGGTATCCAACACCAGGCCGGGGATGGCGCTCAGGCGGGCCTTGACCTGGGCGGCATACGCGGCCATGCGCCCGTGCACCTCTGGCCAGCCCAGCTCCTGCCACAGGTCCAGCGCCTTGCCGAACCCGGCGAAATAGGCCAAGGCGCGGGTGCCGAATTCAAAGCGTTTAGCGCCCTCGGTCCAACGCATCTGCCCCGGACGGTCCGGATCAGGCCCGCCCGATCCCGCCCCCACCCACACAGGGCGCAAGGAATCCAGCATCTCTTGGCGCACATAGAACCCGCCCGTGCCCTGGGGGCCGAGGATGTATTTATGCCCGCTAAAGGCGTAATAATCGCAGCCCAACGTTTTGACGTTGACGGGGATGGCGCCAAAGGCCTGGGCGCCATCCACCAAGAGGGGCACGCCGTGGCGATGCACCAGCTCGGCCACCTCAGGGATGGGGTAGCGTAGCCCCGTCTCCCGCGAGACATGGCTCAGGGAGACCACCCGCGTGCGCCCATCCAGCAGGCGCTCCAGGTCGGCCAGGAAGCGCTCCACATCCGCCCCGGCCTTGACGATGCGCACCTCCACCCCATAGCGCTCGGCCACGTTGTACCAAGGGATCCTGTTGGCGGGATGCTCCTGGTCACTGAGGATGACATTATCGCCGGGGCGCCAATCTATGCCGTTGGCCACGATATCCAGCCCCACGGTGGTGTTCTCCGTGAGGGCGATCTCGCCAGGCTCGGCGCCCAAGGCGGCGGCCACTTTGGCCCGCACCTGTTCAAACATCTCGTGGACGGCGGCGTTAATCTCAGGCAGGGCCGGCCCCCTGTTTTGGAAGCGCAGCCAGCGCTCCGCCTCGGCGATGACCGGCTCCGGCTTGGGGCCATAGGTGCCGGTCTGGAAATAGGCATACTCTCGACAGACGGGGATCCACGCGCGCAACGCATCGAAAGTCATCATCGTGCTCCTGGGAGATAGCTTGCAATGCCTAGCTGTTGGCAAGAGACAGCCCACCTTGCGCCCCAAGGAGATCGAGCGCGCCACGGGACGCTCCAGGGCCAAGAAAAAAGGTAGAACGCCAGGTTCTACCCTTCGCCAGGCTCCTCGGGCAGGATTCGAACCTACAACCAACCGGTTAACAGCCGGCCGCTCTACCGTTGAGCTACCGAGGAATATTCCCTTGAACGTCGCCTATTGTACATAGATTCGCCCGCCGCGTCAAATCTTTCCCTTTAGCGGCGCTCAGGCCCGATAGGTCTTGCAAGACCTATCCGGACCAAAAATGTGCTATAATCTCTCCATATCACGCTCCGGAGCATGAATATGGCCTACGATTTTGATCACGTCCCAGACCGCCGCAACTCCGATAGCCTCAAGTGGCGCAGTTACGATCCCGATGTGTTGCCCTTGTGGGTGGCCGATATGGATTTTCCCGCGCCCGAACCGGTGATCGCCGCCCTGCGCCAAAGGGTGGAGCACGGCGTCTATGGCTACCGCTACGAGACAGGCGAATTGCACGAGGCGGTGGTGGAGCGGCTGCAGCGGCTTTACGGCTGGCAGGTCACGCCGGAGGCGATCCTTCTGTTGCCAGGGGTGATCAACGGGTTCAACCTCGCCTGCCGCGCAGTGGCCAACCCGGGCGAGGAGGTGTTGGTGCAGACGCCTGTCTATCCGCCCATCCTGCGCGCCGGGCAGAGCTCCGGCCTAGCCCGCCGCCAAGCGCCCCTGGTGCAGCAGGCCGACGGCCACTACGGCATCGCCTGGGAGGCCTTCGAGGAGGCCATCACCCCCCGAACCCGCGCCTTTTTGCTCTGCAACCCCCACAATCCCGTGGGCCGGGTGTGGAGGGAGGACGAGCTGGCCCACATGGCCGAGATCTGCCTGCGCCATGGCCTCACCATCATCTCCGACGAGATCCACTGCGACCTGGTCTTCCCGCCCCACCGTCATCGGCCCATCGCCGCCCTGGACCCCGCCATCGAGGCACGCACCGTGACCTTGATCGCCCCCAGCAAGACCTTTAACATCGCGGGCCTCCAGTGCGCCCTGGCCATCATCCCCGATCCCTCTTTGCGGCGTCAGGTGCAATCCGCCGGGGCGGGGCTGGTGGGTGGGGTCAATCTCCTGGGGTTCACCGCAGCCTTGGCCGCCTATCGCCACGGCCAGCCCTGGCTAGAAGCTTTGCTCGCTTATTTGCAGGCCAATCGCGATTTATTGGTACAATACGTCCGTGAGCATCTGCCCGGCGTGCGCTTGGCCGCCCCAGAGGGCACCTTCCTGGCCTGGCTGGATTGCCGCAACCTGGCGCTGCCCGGCGGCCCTTTTCGCTTTTTCCTGGAGCGGGCGCGGGTAGCCCTGAACGACGGGCCAACCTTTGGCGCCGAGGGCGAGGGGTTCGTGCGCCTCAATTTTGGCTGCCCCCGCGCCCTTTTGGTGCAGGCTTTGGAGCGCATGCGGGCGGCTCTGGCAGTGGAACACGTCGCAAGGATCGAACCCGGCGCCCCCATTTGACAACAAGCTGGGACACGGGTATATTTGTGAAAAAAGTAACAAAGTAAAGGTGTAGCCGATGTCCTCCTGGGTTATCAGCACCAACCGCGCCCGTTGCCGCGATTGCTACCGTTGTGTGCGCACCTGCACGGTAAAGGCCGTCAAAATCGAGAACGGCCAGGCCCAGGTGGTGCCCGAACTGTGCCTCGCCTGCGGTGATTGTGTCCGCGCCTGCCCTCAAAAGGCCAAGACGGTGCGCGACGACCGGCCGGCCGTCCGCGAGGCCCTGGCCGCCGGGCGCCCCGTGGTGGCCAGTGTGGCCCCATCGGCGCCGGCGTACTTTGGCATCCGCACCTTTGCCCAGATGGAGGCGGCCCTCTTGGCCTTGGGCTTTCGCGCCGCCGGTGAGACGGCCTTTGGCGCCGAGATGGTGGGGCTGGCCCATGGCGACCTACTGGACGCCCACCCTGAGCGTTGGCCACTGATCACCTCCTCCTGCCCGGTGGTGATCAACCTGATAGAGCGCTACTATCCCGATCTCATCCCCCACTTGGCGCCCATCGTCTCGCCCATGATCGCCCACGGCCGCTGGCTGCGGGCGCGCCATGGGCCGGAGGCGATGATCGTCTTTATCGGCCCCTGCATCGCCAAAAAGGCGGAAATCCTGGATCCTGCCGTGGCCGGCGCGGTGGATGCCGCCCTCACTTTTGCTGAACTGCAAGAATGGCTGGACGAGGCAGGGGTGCGCTTGCCTCCTGATGAGGAACCCCCACAAGCGGCGGAGCGGGCCCCGGCGCGCCTATTCCCCGTGGAAGGCGGCCTGGTGGGCACGGCGCGGCTGGAGACCGACATGCTGGCCAGCGATATCGTGGCCACCTCAGGCCTGGCGGCGTGCCAAGACGTGCTGCGCAGCATCCGCGAGGGCCAACTCCAGGCCCGCATGGTGGAGCTGATGGCCTGCGAAGGGGGCTGCATCAACGGCCCGGCCATGGAGAACTGCGGGGGCGCTTATCTGGCCCGCCAACGGGTGCTGGCGTACGCCCGCCTGCGGCAACCCCAGCCGCTGCCCAGCCGCGAGGAATGGCCCCCCTTGGAGCGCAGCTATCAAGACCGCAGCGTGCCCCTGCCCACCTTCACCGAAGCACAGATTCGCCAGGTGTTGGCCCGGGTGGATAAGCACACCCCAGAGGACGAGCTGAACTGCGGCGCCTGCGGCTACCCCACCTGCCACGAGAAGGCCATCGCCACCTTGCGAGGCATGGCTGAGGCCACCATGTGCATCCCTTACATGCGTCAGCGGGCCGAATCGCTGCGCCAGGTGGTGATGGAGGTGACCCCTAACCCCATCCTCATCGTGGATACGCGCCTTTATATCCAAGATCTTTCGCCCTCCGCGGAAAAGATGTTCCACTGTCGCCGGAGCAACGTGGTGGGCAAGCCTTTGCAGCACATCATGCCGGTGGTGGAGGGGTTCTCCCGGGTGCGCAACGAGGGCCGGCCGATCCTCAGTGAGACGGTGCAAATGCGCCCCGATCTCACCGTCGAGCAGACCATCGTGCCCGTGGAGGGGGAGAATCTCCTGGTGGGGATCCTCAAAGATGTCACCGAGCGCGAACGCCAACGTGCCGAGTTGGAGCGCCTGCGCAGCGAGACCCTCTCACGCACCCAAGAGGTGATCAAGAACCAAATGCGGGTGGCCCACGAGATCGCCCAGCTCCTGGGCGAGGCCACCGCCGAGACCAAGACCATGCTTTCGCGGCTGGCCAAGCTGATGGAGGAAAGGGAAAGCGGTGACGGATGAAGCAGGTGGTGGAATGTGCCTGGGAGAGCCTGAACAAGGCCGGCGAGGAGCTGTGCGGCGACACGGTGCGCCTCGCCGCCACCCCTTCGTCGTTCATCGTGGTCCTTTCCGATGGCCTGGGCAGCGGCGTCAAGGCCAACATCCTCTCCACCCTCACCGCCCAGATCGCCATCTCCATGTTCCAACAGGGGGCCAGCGTCCACGAGGTGATGGAGACCCTGATCGAGACACTGCCCGAATGCCGCGAGCGCAAGCTGGCCTATGCCACCTTTGCCATGCTCCGGGTCTATCACGGGCGCGAGGCCTATCTGGTGGAATACGATAGCCCCCCGTTGATCCTTGTGCGCCGGGGGAACCTGGTGGAGCTGCCCATGGAGGAGCTGACGGTCCACGAGCGCACGGTGCGCGAGGCGCGGTTCACCCTGGAGCTCGGTGATTACATGGTGCTGATCAGCGATGGCTACGAGCACGCTGGCGTGGGCGGATTGTACCGTTTGGGCTGGGGTTGGCAAAATATCGCCATCGCCGTCAAGCGCTGGGTTCAAACCGGCTGCGACGCTTTCGAGCTGGCCCAAGTGTTGGCCCGCACGGCCCAGAAACTCTACAACGGCCAACCCGGCGACGACGCCACCGTGGTGGCCATGCGGGTGCGCGCGGCGGTGGCGGTGACGGTGTGGAGCGGCCCCCCGGCGGATCCCTCCCTGGATGAGGCCGCCGTGCACAAGCTTTTGGCCGCCGAGGGCATCAAGGTCATCTGCGGCGGCACCACCGCCCAGATCGCCGCCCGGGTGATGGGCCGTGAGCTGAAGGTGCAATGGGTGCCCCCCAGCAAGCGTCTGGGGCCTCCCCGCAAGAAAGGCACCCCGCCCATCGCCCATCTGGAGGGGGTGGATCTGGTCACAGAGGGGATTTTGACCTTGGGGCAAACCATTGACCTCTTGGAAAAGGCCGAGACCATCCATGACCTGCCCAAGGATGATGACGCGGCCACCCAATTGGCGCGTATCCTCCTCTCCGCCGATGCTGTGCACCTGATCATCGGCCGGGCCATCAACCCCAGCCAAGTGGCCGACCTGGTGCGGGGGGAGCCGATGCGCCAGGTTTATGTCAAACAATTGCTGCGCGAGCTGGAGCGCCGTCAAAAACAGGTGACGATAGAATACCTTTAGGAGAGATGTGATATGTTGCCTCATGAGCTACTCTGGCATCACGAAGCACGCCGTCTGCGCGGGATCGGGTTCCTCCTGGGCTTGTGCCTGGCCTTGATCATCCCCAACCTGGGGCTGCCCCAAGGGATCACCGGACCCCTGGTGAACGCCCTCCTTTTGGGCGCGGCGGTCTGGTTGGGGCGGGAACAGGCGCTGCTCCTGGGGCTTATTACGCCCTTGAGCGCGGCGCTGCGCGGCGTGTTGCCGCTGCCGCTTTGGGTGATGATCCCCTTCATCGCCCTGGGCAATGCCACCTTGGTGAGCGTGTATAGCGCCTTGCGCTCGCGGGGACATTGGCTGGCCCTGGGCGCGGCGGCGCTGGCCAAGTGCGCCTTGCTCTCTGCCGCGGTGACCTGGCTGACCTTGCGCCCCCTCAGCCTGGCCATCGGCGGCGCGCCCCAGATGGTGGCACTGCCCGCCAGCCTGGTCAACATGATGCGCTGGCCGCAACTTGCCACCGCTTTGGCCGGCGGCGCGCTGCTCTGGCTCATAGAGCGCGGGGTGCAACGCCGAGCATAATCTATCCCTATGCTGAAAGCCGATGGCTAAACGCCGAGAGCTCATTCCTTTGGAGGTGGATCATGCCCGCTATCCCCATCAAACCCGGCATCTACTGGATCGGCGTCAACGACCGCACCACCGACCTTTTTGAGGGCGTCTGGCCCATCGGCCAGACGGGGGTCTCCTACAACAGCTATCTCATCCTGGATGAGAAAAAGGCCTTGGTGGACCTGGCCAAGGCTGCCCAAGGGGGCGAGTTTCTGGAGCAGATCTATGATCTGACGGATCCCGCCACGCTGGATTATGTGATCCTCAACCACATGGAGCCGGACCACACCGGCGTGCTCAACGTACTCCGCCAGATCGCCCCTCAGGCCACCTTGCTCTGCACAGCCAAGGCTCTGCCGATGCTGGCCGCCTACTACGGCCTACGGGAGAACATCCGCGCCGTGGCCGATGGCGAGGAGCTACCTCTGGGAGAGAAACGCCTGCGCTTTGTGGCCGCGCCCTTTGTCCATTGGCCGGAGACCATGGTCACCTACGAGCTGACCCAGCGGGTGCTCTTTTCCTGCGATGCCTTTGGTGGCTATGGGGCGCTGCGGGGCGCCCTGTTCGATGACCAGTGCACCGATCTGGATTTCTATCTTCAAGAGGCGCTGCGCTACTATGCCAACATCGTCGCCTCGTTCAGCGGCCCCACCCTGCGGGCCATCGAAAAGCTGGCCGGAGTGCCCTTGGATGTGGTGGCGCCCTCCCATGGGCTGGTCTGGCGCCGCGACCCGCAGCGGATCGTGCAACTCTACAAGCGCTGGGCTCAATACGCCACCCAGCCGGCCGAGCCGGGGGTGACCCTGGTTTATGGTTCCATGTATGGCCACACCGAGCGGATGATGAACGCCGTGGCCGAGGGGATCTCGGCGGCGGGGGTGCCGCTCCAGATCTTGGATGCCGCCCGCACCCACGTGAGTTTCATCCTCCCCGCCCTGTGGACCCAACGCGGAGTGATGTTGGGCGCCCCCACCTACGAGAGCGGGTTATTCCCGCCGGTTGCCCACGTGTTGGATATGGCCGGCCGCAAGCGGATCCAGCACAAACAGGTGGCCCTCTTTGGCAGTTTCGGCTGGAGCGGCGGCGCCGAGAGGGAGTGCAAGCAAAAGGTCGAGGAGCTGAAATGGTCCTGGTGGGATAGCCTCATCTTTAACGGGCACCCCACGGCGGAGGACCTCCATCGCGGCATCGAGTTCGGCCGGCGCTTTGCCGAGGCCGTGGCCCAATCCTGAGACAAGCGCTTACCTTTTCCGCCAACAAAAAACCGCCTCGGATGCTTTCCGAGGCGGTTTTTGTGTCGCGAGCTTATTCTTCGGCCCCACCCAGGTGCGCGCTGCGGTGCACCGTCCGGGGGCTGATGAACCCCGCAGAGGTGACCGTGCCGCTGCAACCAAAGAGACGCATCTTGTGCCGCACCACCTCTTTGACGGCCTCCCGCGAGGCGACCAGGAGCTTGCGCGGATCCACCTCGTTGGGCATCTCGGCCACCGACTTGCGCAGTGCCTCGCTAAAGGCCTGGTTGAGCATGGTGGCCACGTTGATCTTGGCAATGCCGTACTGGATCGCCTCCACCTCCGATTCTTCCTTCACCCCCGAGGACCCATGCAACACCAAGGGAATTTGGACCTTGGCCCGGATCGCCTTCAGCCGCTCGATGTCCAGCTCGGCCTCCGAGACCTTCATGGCGTGCACCGAGCCAATGGCCACGGCCAAGGAATCGCACCCTGTGCGGGTGACAAAATCCAGCGCTTGGTCGGGATCGGTCATGGCGGCGCGAACATCCTCCTCCGTCACCCCATCGGTGGATTGGAGCACCCGGCCCAGCTCCGCCTCCACAGGGATGCCACACACATGGGCGATATGCACCACCTGCGAGGTGATGGCCACGTTCTCCTCATAGGGCCTCTTGGAGCCATCGTACATCAGCGAGGTGAACCCCGCCCGCAGGCAACGGACGTTTTGGTCGAAATCGGTGCCATGATCCAGATGGAGCACCACCGGCACATTGGCCTCGGCGGCGGCCGCCTTGACCATAGCCGTGGCAAATTCGAGCCCGGCGTAACGGATGGCGCCTTGGCTCACCTGCAAGATCACCGGCGCGCGCTCCTCCACGGCGGCCTCCACGATCCCCTGCACCTGCTCCATGTTGTTGGCGTTAAAGGCGCCCACCGCGAAATGCCCTTCCAGGGCAGCAAGCAACATCTCTTTGCTGGTTACCAGTGGCATGATCCTCGCTCCTTATGCCCAAGATAGCTCGCCCGTCCGGGCAAGCTCAAACAGCAAAATAAAAAGCCTCGCCACACAAAAAAACAGGGCCTCATCCCCTTTGATGGATTAGCCCTAACTCCGGCGGCGCTACCTCACTGGAGGGTGAGCTTCCCTCACTTGCCAATTGAGGGCCTTTGCGCTATCCTAGATGCCGAAGGTGGGATTCGAACCCACAAGGAGCAACCTCCAGTGGTTTTTGAGACCACCGCGTATGCCATTCCGCCACTTCGGCACAGCAAGGCCTAGTATAGGCCAAGAGGGTGGATTCGTCAAGTTTAGCGCGCCGGCAGCGCCCCCCACCCTGTCGTGCTCCTTTGCGGGGGAGAGCGTCGCCCCTCTCTCCTTGCGGAGAATTGATGACCTGACGGAGTGCTGGCCTAGCCAGTACGTGTTCCTCTCCCCTTGGGGAGAGGCGACGACCCGACGGAGCGCTGGCCCGGCCAGTATGTGTTCCTCTCCCCTTGGGGAGAGCTGATGGCCCGAAAGCTCTGGCCCGTCCAGCACGTCTCCCTCTCCCCTTGGGGAGAGGCGACGACCCAACGGAGTGCTGGCCTAGCCAGTACGTGTTCCTCTCTCCTTGGGGAGAGCTGATGGCCCGAAAGCTCTGGCCCGTCCAGCACGTCTCCCTCTCCCCTTGGGGAGAGGCGACGACCCAACG
>DAOTZU010000224.1:0-1711 GCA_034433995.1 Anaerolineae bacterium | reverse complement strand
CCTGGATGTCCCCGCTACCGGCCCCAAAGTGCACCTGGCCTGGGGGCAACACCTGCAAGGGGAGGTCGCTTCCCACGCCTGGTTCAGCCCAAACCTGGCCAGACCCGATACGCGCGGCCCGTGGTTTATCGGTGAGGAATCGGTATACAGCGTCAACGGGTACATGCTCGAGATCCCGGCGGCCTGGGCGGATACCTTTGCCGCCGGCCGTTATCTGGGCACGGGGCGCTTTAGGGATGGCGGCTGGTCGGGGATGGGGCCGGCCCTGTTCGCCTATCGCCCCTGGCTGGATGCCTCCGGCAATCCCGCTCCGGCGGGGACGCGCTTGCCGGCGACAGTGCTGCTGCGCTACCAGAGCTCTTTTTACACCGAGGCCATTGAACACTGCCTGAATGGCTATCAGCATCCCGATGAATGGGAGGGCGCTGCCTGGATCACCACTCCCAGCGGCAAGACGGCCGTGCTCTTTGCCGGCACCAAGGCAACGGGGGCCAAGTATTGGTACGGATATGTGAACCCTGCAGGCCCCGCATATCCTTGCGTAGATGAGGAGATGGTCGGGCAATTCGAGGTCTGCCGCTTGGCCAATGGCCAACCTTGTCCGACGGAGGATCTCCACGAGTGCGCCGGTCACAACGATTATCGCGGCTGGTGGAGCTCTCGCTTCGATGCTTGGTTCATCCTGTATGATCCGGCGGACCTGGCCAAGGTTGCCTCCGGGCAGATGCAACCTTGGGAGCCGCAACCTTATGCCGTCTTGGATGTAGATGAGCAACTCTTGCTCAATCCTTCCGGCGTGGAGGAGGAGATGCTGGGTAGGGGGGTGCAGCGCCGCTACCGCCTCGGCGAGTTGGCCTATGACCGCAACAACGGCCTGCTCTATGTGCTCGAGCTCTTTGCCGACGAGGCCCAGCCCGTGGTGCATGTATGGCGGGTGCGCTGAGGACTAGCCTTTTTGACGCCCGGCTCAGCCTGAGTATCTTTACAGTTATGGGATGAGGAAAGGAACCCGCCATGCCAGCAGCCATCATCACCGAAGGATTGACCCGCAACTTTGGCCCCAAGGTCGCCGTGGACCACCTGGATCTGCGGGTGGAGCAGGGTGAGGTGTTCGGGTTCTTGGGGCCCAACGGCGCCGGCAAGACCACCACGGTGCGCCTGCTCAACGGGGTGCTCAGCCCCACCGCCGGGCGGGCTTGGGTGTTGGGCCTGGACCTGGCCGGCCAGGCCCAAGAGATTCGCCGGCGCGCCGGCGTGCTCACCGAGACGCCCAGCGTCTATGAGGCGCTGACCGGGCGGGAGAACCTCCTGGTGTATGGCGATCTTTACGGCGTCCCCAAAGAGAAGCTCGCCCAGCGGGTGGACGCCCTCTTGGAGGAATTCGGCCTGAGCGACCGGGCCAACGACAAGGTGGGCAGCTACAGCAAAGGGATGAAGCAGCGCCTGGCCATCGCCCGCGCCCTGCTCCACGAGCCTGAGCTGCTCTTTTTTGACGAGCCCACGGCGAGCCTCGATCCGGCGGCGGCGCGCATGGTGACCGAGCTGATCGCCGACCTCAGCCACCGCGCCGGGCGGACGGTGTTCCTCTGCACCCACAACCTGGATGAGGCCCAGCGCCTCTGCGACCGCGTGGGGGTCATCGATCATGGCCATCTCCTGGCCGTGGGCACGCCCGACGAGCTGGCGCGGCAGCTATGGGATGGCCTGGAGA
>DAOTZU010000223.1:0-8793 GCA_034433995.1 Anaerolineae bacterium | reverse complement strand
TTGGGGCTGTTGCGCCGGTTGAGGATATCCTCCGCGGTCACCGTCCAGCGGCGGATCTCGGGATGGGAGGGCAGCTCGTACATGACATCGAGGAGAGTCTCCTCCAGGATCGTGCGCAGGCCCCGGGCGCCCATTTGGCCCCGCAGGGCCTCTTGGGCCGTCACCCGCAACGCCTCAGGGGTGAACTCCAGCTCCACGCCATCCAACGCCAAGAGCCGCTGGTATTGGCGCACTAGGGCGTTCTTGGGTTCCGTGAGGATACGCACCAGGTCATCCTCCTCCAAAGGATCCACCGCCACCACCACGGGCAAGCGCCCCACGAATTCGGGGATCATGCCGTAACGGAGCAGGTCATCGGGCGTCACCTGGCGCAAAAGCTCGGCGCGGCTGGGCCGAGCCTGGCGCGCACCGAGGGCATCGAACCCCAGCGGCCCTTTGCTCTTGGTGCGCTCGCTGACGATATCCTCCAGCCCCTGAAAAGCGCCACCGCAGATAAAGAGGATGTTGGTGGTATCCAGCTGGATGAACTCTTGGTGAGGATGCTTCCGCCCGCCCTGGGGCGGCACATTGGCCACGGTGCCCTCCAAAATCTTCAAGAGGGCCTGCTGCACGCCCTCGCCAGAGACATCGCGGGTGATGGAGGGGTTGGCGCCGCTCTTGCGCGCCGTCTTGTCGATCTCGTCCAGGTACACGATGCCCTGGGCGGCGCGGGCCACGTTAAAATCCGCCGCCTGGAGCAGACGTAGCAGGATATTCTCCACATCCTCGCCCACGTAACCGGCCTCGGTGAGAGAGGTGGCATCGGCGATGCAAAAAGGCACCTCCAACACGCGGGCCAGGGTTTGGGCCAACAACGTCTTGCCGCAGCCGGTGGGGCCGATGAGGAGGATGTTGCTCTTTTGCACCTCCACATCGTCCTCGGTGCGACCGGCCACCACGCGCTTGTAATGGTTATAGACGGCCACCGAGAGGACGCGCTTGGCCCGTTCCTGGCCCACCACGTAATCGCTGAGGGCCTCGTACAATTTTTGCGGCGGCGGCACTTGGGTCAGCGTGAGGGGCGCGGCCTGGGCCGCGGCGCCCTCGGATTGCAGAATCTGCTGGCAAAGCTGCACACACCCATCGCAGATGGATACGCCATCGGGGCCGGCGATGAGGCGCCGCACCATCTGTTCCGAGCGCCCACAGAAGGAGCAGCGCGGAGCGGTCTTGGCGCTCATTGCTTCTTGGTCTCCTTGGCTGGCTGCACCGGCTGCACAATGTCATCCACGATGCCATACTCCTTGGCCTGGAGGGCATCCATAAAGAAGTCCCGATCGGTGTCGCGCTCGATGCGCTCGATGGGTTGGCCGGTGTGCTTGGCCAGGATCTCGTTCAACCGCTGGCGCAGGCGCAGGATCTCCTCGGCCTGAATGCGCAGGTCCGTGGCCTGCCCCCGGGCGCCGCCCAAAGGCTGATGGATGTGGATGGTGGCGTTGGGCAGAGCAAAGCGCCGACCAGGGGTCCCCGCCGCCAAGAGCACCGTGGCCATGCTGGCCGTGCTGCCCACAGCGATGGTCTCGATGGGGCAGGAGATGCTCTGCATGGTGTCATAGATGGCCAGCCCCGCATAGATGATGCCACCGGGGGAATGGATGTACAATTTTATCTCGCGCTCGGGATCCTCCCGGGCCAAGAAGAGCAACTGGGCCACCACCAGGTTGGCCACGTTCTCATCAATGGGCATGCCCAAGAAGATGATCCGCTCCTTGAGCAGCAAAGAATAGATATCATAGGCGCGCTCGCCGCGCCCTGTGGATTCGATCACCATCGGAATCAACGCCCTCGCGTCCATTGCGGTCCTCCTCGAACATAGCTTTCAGCATCAACTCAGAAACTCTGCCAGATCAGTAAATACACAAAGGCGACGCCCCATCCTGACGCTCACCCTGCGCCGGACAAGAAGCGTCGCCCATCAGCCTCTTCACCGCCAAATTTACGCCTCAGCGGGGGGCGCGGCCACCTCGGAGGATTCAGCGGGGCCCTCTGGCGAGGCTGCCGTTTCCTCCTGGGCTTTGGCGGTGCCCTCCGGTGCTTTGGCCTCGGTCGCCTCCGGCCGGCCCGTCACTTTGGCCACAAGCCGGCGCAATGCCTTGCGCATCCTCACATCCTCATAGAGCGAAGCGAGCAAACGTCTATCCCGCCGCATTTGATTCAGAAAATCGGTCGCCCGGCGGCCATACGTGCTGGCCCGATACAGGGTTTCATCCACAAGCTCTTCGCGCTCAACCTTGATCCCTTCCGCCTTGGCGAACTCTTCCAGCGCCAAGAGGCGCCGCAACTCGCTCTCCGCATCGGGGCGCCACTCGTCGCGCAGAGCCTGTTCGGTCTGGCCGATGAGCTGCAAATAACGCTCCCACGGAAAACCGACTTGCTGCACCTCCGCCTTAACGCGGGCGAACATGTGGTCCAGCTGGCGCTCCACGGCCGCGGCGGGATATTCCATGGTGGTCTGGGCCACCAAAGCATCGAGCACAGCTTCGGCCTCGCGCTCGCGGGCCTCGCGCTCCAGCCGCAGGCGGATATCCTCCGCCAAGGACTCGCGCAAAGCTTGCAAGGTCTCGTAATCGCCCACCATCTTGGCGAAATCATCGTTGAGCTCGGGCAGCTTGACCTCGCTGGCGTGTTTCAATGTGACGGTGAACTGCACCTCCTTGCCGGCCAGCCGCTCATTATCAAAGTCCTCAGGATAGGCCAGCGTGAACTCGCGGGTCTCCTCCAACTGCATGCCCACCAAGGCCTCGGCAAAGCCCGGCGGCGGCAGTTTCTCATCCAGGATGTTATAGATATAGTCCTGCTCTACCACCACCTCGCCATCGCTGAGGCCTTTGATCGCCAATTGCACCCGATCACCCATCTGCACCGGGCGCTCCACCGTCTCGTACGTGGCATTTCGCTGGCGCAGGCGCTCCAGCTCTTGCTGGATCATCTCCTCGGTAACCGAGACCTCCGGCTCCGGCTCCACATGCAGGGCCTGGTAATCTCCCAAGGTGACCACCGGCTGAAGGGCTACGGTAGCCTTGAGCACCAAGGGATCCTCAGATTCGATATCCAAGGCGGCCGGCTCAAAAGGTTCCAGGTTGGCCTCTTGCAACGCCTGGCGATAGAGCTCATCGGCCATGTGGTTGATGGCCTCGTTCAGCACCACGCGGCGGCCAAAGAGGCGCAGGACGAGATCATACGGGGCCTTGCCGGGGCGAAACCCGGGCACCGGGCGCCAGCGCGAGATCTCCCGCGCGGCCTGGCGCATGGCCTTTTCCACCTTGTCCGGATCGGGCTCGATCCTGAGCACGACTTCCCTGGTCGCCACGGTCTCTGTGGTAACTCTCAACGTTCGCTCCTCCTCGTACGCAGGAAATCCGCGCTTGGGCTTAGACGTTAAAACGCTGGCCCTCGGGCGTCACCCGCGAACCAGCTTTGGACTTGCTCCAGAGCGGAAGACGAGATTCGAACTCGCGACCCTCTCCTTGGCAAGGAGATGCTCTACCACTGAGCCACTTCCGCCCGCAATCTCGACAGTGGGGAAGGAGAGACTTGAACTCTCACGGATTGCTCCACATGATCCTAAGTCATGCTCGTCTGCCAGTTCCGACACTTCCCCAGGATCATCGCCCCCAGGGAGCCCAAACCGCCAGCCGCGTTCCAACTCGGGATCCCGTGGGGCCTCCGAACCGCTCGCCTTGCGGATCCCCTTCCACCAAGATGAGCCGCCCAGGGCTCGAACCTGGAACCAACTGATTAAGAGTCAGTGGCTCTGCCTATTGAGCTAGCGGCCCGTTGTTTGCGGTCAATTCTAGACTATTGGAAACTTCTGGAACGCAATTTCACCCGGTCGTTGGTTATTATAGAGGGTTCGGCGAGGTTGTCAAATGATGCGGCCCGCCTTGACAGCACCCCCTTTTTGGGCCAAACTTGGGTCAAATGGGAAGCGAGGTGTGCCATGCAGTACGTGGAATTGGGGCGAACGGGCTATCGTGTCTCGCGCTTGGGGTTCGGCACCATGCGCCTGCCCATGCTCACCATCGGCGATAAAGAGTATGTGGATGTGGAGCGGGCCATCGCCGTGCTCCACCGCGCCTTTGAGCTGGGCGTCAACTATGTGGATACGGGGTTTCTCTATTGCAACGAGGAATCCGAGTTCGTCGTGGGCCAAGCCATCCAAGAATGGCCCCGGCGGGATGAGTTGGTGGTCACGGCCAAATGTACCAAGTTCCGCATGCAAAACCCCGGCGACCTGCGCCGCATGTTGGAACACCAACTCTGGAAGCAGCGCCGCGATTATTTCGATTTCTACCTCTTTCACGGCATCGGCTGGGATAACTGGCACGAGATCGATGCCCGCACAGGTTGGATCAAGGACATGCTCCAGGCCAAAGAAGAGGGCCTCTTTAAGCACTGCGGCTTTTCCTTCCACGATAAACCGGAGGCGATGAAGCGCCTGGTGGACGAAGGGATCTTGGAGCTGGTCACCTGCCAATACAACTATCTGGATCGGGCCAACGAGAAGGCCATCACCTACGCCAGCGAAAAGGGCTTGGGCGTGGTGGTGATGGGGCCGGTGGGCGGCGGGCGGCTGGCCACCATCCCCCGGAGCTTGCAAGAGCTGCCTGGGCTAACGGCCGCCGGCGCCGCCGGGCTGGCCCTGCGTTTCGTCCTGGCCCATCCGGGGGTGGATGTGGCCATCTCGGGCATGAGCACCATCGAGATGGTGGAGGAAAACTGCGCCGCCGTGGACCAAGGCCCCCTCAATGCCGAGGAGGTGGCCACCATCAACGCCCTCATGGACCGCACCCGCGCGCTGATCCAGTTGTATTGCACCGGCTGCGGCTATTGCCAGCCTTGCCCACAGGGGGTGAACATCCCCCGCTGCTTCGAGCTGTACAACTATGCCACCGTCTATGGCCTGGAGGAGTACGCCCGCCGGGAGTACGCCAACTTGGTCAAGGCCCGCCACGACGCCTCCCTCTGCCAGGAATGCAACACCTGCCTGGAGCGCTGCCCGCAACACCTCGAGATCCCCGAACGCCTGCGCGAGGTCGCGGAGCTGTTCGCGCGCCTGGGGAGCTGAGCCGCCGCGCGCCCACGCTATCACCGGGTTGTGCCGGCCGGCGGTTTGCAGCCGCCGGCTGGCCTCTCCCTCATAGCCCCAGAAAGCGCGCCGCGTTCTCTCCCAACCAGCGGCGCTCTGTCTCGGCGCTGCCGCCCAAGACCTCCCGCAGGATGCGCCGATCCTCGGCCAAGGTGCGTCCCGCATCGGCGATGTTGGTTCCCGTAGCATCGCTGCCCCAGAGCACCTGCTCATCCCCCAGGTAGGCGAAGGTCTTGCGCAATGCCTCTGGCCGCCAAAGGGCCGGCGTGCCGGGGGTGGTGTCGATCCACATCTGCACCGGCTGGCCCGTGCCCTGGACCGCGGCACGAAAGCGCCCGGCGACGGCCAAGCATTCATCCACCCAGGGCCAACCGATGTGGGCCAGGGCAAAGCGCACCTTGGGGAAATGGAGCAGCACCTCGTAATAGACCGGGTGGCAGAAACGCGAGCCGTCGGCGTGCCCCCAAAGGATCCCCGCATGAAACAACACCGGCACCCCCAGCTCCTCGATCTTGGCATACACGGGAAAGAGGCGCTCCTCGGTGGGATACCAATGGTTAGGGATCATCTTGACGCCCCGAAAGCCCAAGTCGTTCACGGCGTGGTCCACCGCGGCGATGGCGTCGGGCAGGGTAGGCTCGATCCAGGCGAAGGGGATGATGCGCCCCTGCCCTTGGGCGGCGATCTTGGCCAGGTCCTCGCTGGCTTCATCCATGGTGGCCGGGCCGCCGGGGCCGCCCTCCCATTGGGGCGGCAGGGCAAAGAGGACGAGCTTATCCACCCCTGCCGCGTCCATGCCGCGCAGGATCTCCTCGGCCCGCTGCCCAGGCCGGCTGTGAACATGGATATCGATGATCATGGAAGCTCCTTTGTAAAACAGTTTATAGCCCAAGGCAGCCCCCTCACCCCAGCCCTCTCCCACGGGGAGAGGGGGGAGGACATTCCTCTCCCCTTGGGGAGAGGTTAGGTGAGGGGGAAACCCGGCCGCCCCCTGCCCCCCCCCTCACCCCAGCCCTCTCCCACGGGGAGAGGGGGGCTGGACCCTTGGCGCTGTGCGCCTAGATGCGCTCCGGCCAGGCCTTGCTCAGGGCCACCGGGCCAGGCCCACCGGGGAGAAGCGGCACCAAGCGGATGACAAAGCGCGTCTCCTCCGGCAGGACAAGATATTGGGGCAGCCGCCCTGGCCCGCAACTGGCCCCGCCCAGGCCCGATTGCCGCGCATCCAGGTTGAGGATGATCTCCTCCCGACGCTTGAGCTCGTGGGTGTGGCGGGCAGCGGTGAAATCCTCGGCGGTGTAATGGTGGGCGCTCACCTCCAGGGGCTGTCCTCCCACCGCCAAAAGGCCCCGCCCCTGGGCATCGGTGAGGGCCGCCCAACGCACATCGGTCTTGTTGCCGTTCTCCTGCGGCCGCACATAGGGCACGTATTGCTCGTCCACCGTGCCACGATGGACGCCCAGCAGCGCGGCCGTCTTGCGGTCGGCATAGGTCTCCCAGGGGCCGCGGCCGTACCAGGTAAAGGTCTCATAGCCGCCGGGCAACATCATACGCAGGCCGATGCGCGGCAGGTGAGGCAAGTCGCCATCGGGCAGGACGTGGGTCTCCAGGAGCACCTGTCCATCGCCATACACGGTGTACGTATAGGCGCAGGTGAACCCCGCGGCGCAGCCGGGCGCGGCCACGCGCTCCTTGGCCATGACGCGCAGCGCCTGAGGCCGCAACAGGTGGACCTCCACCGCCTGAGGATCGTGTTGCAGGCGATCCAGCCCCGCCTCGCGCCAGTGGATGGCGGCCTTTTCGCTGCCCCAGGTGTTGGCATCGTTATCGGTGGGGGCGCGCCAGATCTGCAATAGCGGCCCCTGGCGCACAAGCTCGGCCCCCTGCACCCGCCAAGAGCGGACGGTGCCTTGAGTTTTGTCGAACACCCATTCCCAATCTGCCCCGCGCACCATCACATCGTGAGGGGTCTCGCGCCAACTCAAGGCGGGCATCTCCCCCACCGATAGGACCGGCCCGGCGGGCGCGGCCACAGGCAAGGGGAACTGCGCCCAGGCCACCTCGTGGCCGGCCTCGGCCCAAAGGGTGGGCCGGGCCAAAGAGAAACTCACCGTGAGCCAATACTCTGTGGCCGGCTGGGCCTGGAAGGGCCGCAGAGGGATCGTGATCTGCTCCTTCCCACCCGGCGGCGCGCTCAAGCGGGGCAGCGTGCCCCGCTGCAACACGCGGCCATCCGCCTCCAAGCGCCAACTGCCCTTGAGGCCTTTGAGGTCGGAGAACTCGTACCGATTCTGCCCCTCCACGACCCCTTGGGCCAGGTCCACCGGCTCCACCCAGACGGGTTGCAGGATATGTTTGTACTCCCAGAGGGCCGGATGGGGCACGCGGTCAGGGCCAACGAGGCCGTTGATACAGAAATTCCCGTCGTTGGGCACATCGCCGAAATCGCCGCCATAGGCGAACCACTCGCGGCCGTCGGGCGTCACCTGCAAAATCCCTTGGTCCACCCAATCCCAGATGCAACCGCCGATGCAGCGCCGGTGGGCGCGGATGACCTCCCAATATTCCTTCAGGTTGCCGGTGGCGTTGCCCATGGAGTGGGCATACTCACACATGAGCAGGGGCCGGGTCTCGCCCGGCGCCTCGGCCAAGGAGGTGAGCCGCTCGATGGAGGGATACATCACGCTGATGATATCCACGATGGCCGCGTCGCGCGCCGATTCGTAATGCACAGGTCGGGTGGGATCGCGGCGGTGGATCCAATCGGCCAGGGCATCGTGGTTGGGGCCATAGCCGGACTCGTTCCCCAACGACCAGATGATGACGCTGGGATGGTTCTTGTCGCGCTCCACCATGCGCACACCGCGCTCCATAAAGGCCGTGCGCCAGGCGGGATCCTTGGCCAGCCGATCCCACACGCCGTGGGATTCGATATTGGCCTCGTCGATCAGGTACAGGCCGTACATATCGCACAGGTCGTACCAGATGGGATCATCGGGATAATGGCAGGTGCGCACGGTGTTGATGTTGTGCCGCTTCATCAAGAGGATATCCTGAACCATGGATTCCACCGAGACGGCATGGCCGGTGCGCGGGTCGTGCTCATGGCGGTTGACTCCGCGGAGGTAGATGGGCACGCCGTTGAGCAGGAGCTGCCCCCCGCGGATCTCCACCTGGCGGAACCCCACCCGAGAGCGTTCCACCTCCACCACCGCACCGGAAGGATCGCGCAAGGTGAGGAGCAAGGTGTAGAGGTAGGGATCCTCGGCGGACCATTGGCGCGGCCTGGGCACCTCCTGGCCAAGCTCCACCTCCACCTCGTTGCGGCCGCGGATGCGGGCCGTGCCGGACCATGGAGCGAGGACGGCGCGCCCTTGGGCATCCAAAAGCTCGGCCTCCACAGAGTAATCGGCCACCAGGGGCTGGCCGTCGTTGCGCACCAGGGCCTGGATGCGCAGCGTGGCATCACGATACGCGGCGTCAAAGGAGGTGCGCACCCAGAAATCCCGCAGGCGCACCCAAGGCTGCGCCACAAGATAGACATCGCGGTAGATGCCGCTCAGCCGCCAGAAATCCTGGTCCTCCAGGTAGCTCCCCGTGGACCAGCGATAGACCCGCGCCGCCAGGAGGTTCTCCCCCGGCTGAAGATAGGGGGTGAGGTCGAACTC
>DAOTZU010000222.1:0-2559 GCA_034433995.1 Anaerolineae bacterium | reverse complement strand
TGCACCGGGAACCTATCCTCGCCGCCCTGGAGGCGGGCGTGCCCAATATCATCACCGAGAAACCCCTGGCCACCACTTTGCAGGATGGTCTCGCCATCTATGATGCGGTGGAGCAACATCGGGCCAAGCTGTTCGTCAACTTTGCCAACCGCGCCGCGCCCCTGGATATCGCCACCCGGTATGTGATCCAACAGGGCTTGCTGGGCAAGGTGGTCTATGGCGAATCGCGGCTGGACGATAACATCAGCGTGCCCACCCAGATGTGGGGCCAGCGCACCAAGGATTGGGCAGCTGGCTCCTCCACGGCGCACTTTTTGCTGAGCCATGTGGTGGACCTTCTGCGCTGGTATTTTGCCCCCGCCGAGGTACGTGAGGTCTATGCCATCAGCCAGAGAGAGGTGCTGGGCTATACCCCCGATGTCTATGATGCCTTTCTCACCTTCGATACCGGGATGAAAATCCGGGTCAAGGCGGAATGGATCAAGCATATTGACGAGTTGGTCGAGTTCTATATGTGCTTCTCCGGCGCAGAGGGCACCCTGATCTATAACAAGCGCGGTGGCTTTGGCACCGAATCGGGCTGGCGGGCCAATATCAAGCAGATCGCCCCGGAGGCGCTCTTGGCCCATCAAGATGCCCTTCTGGCCAAGGGCGCCAACGTCGCCGCCAAGCTGCATCGGCCGGCGCCTTCGGCGGGATTCCTGGCCGCCGGCGGTGGGGAGCGGGTGCCGGCTCTGGAGTATAAAGGCCTGGGCTACGGGGCACCCATGGCCTTGGTGGATTATTGCCTCCACGCCATCCTGGAGAACACCCTGGAACCTTCCTGTTGGCGCGACTTGGGCCCTCTCCCCACCCACGTGGACGGCTTGAAGCAAACTCAAATCGTCGCCGCCATCGTCGCCTCGGCGGAAAAGGGCGAGGCGATCGCCATCGGTGAGTAGGAGCACAAACGATGAACCTGACGGATCTTTTTGAGTCGCTGGAAGTGCAAGAGCTGGCCACCGGGTTCCAGTTCACCGAGGGGCCGGTGTGGCATCCGGCGGGATACCTCCTGTTTAGCGATATCCCGGCCAACATCATCTATCGCTGGGAAGAGGGACAGCCTGTACGCCCCTGGCGCACGCCAAGCGGCCACTCCAACGGCCTCACCTACGATCGCCAAGGGCGGCTCATCGCCTGCGAGCACGGCAACCGGCGGGTTAGCCGCCTGGAGCCCGATGGCCGAGTGACGGTCTTGGCCAGCCACTATCAGGGGAAACGGCTCAACAGCCCCAACGACGTGGTCGTGCGCAGCGATGGCAGCATCTATTTCACCGACCCGCCCTACGGCATCAAGCCGGAGGAGAAGGAGCTGCCGTTTAACGGTGTGTATCGCATCTCGCCCCAGGGCGATGTGGAGCTGCTGGTGGATGATTTCGACCGTTGTAACGGCCTGGCCTTTTCGCCGGATGAGCGCACGCTGTATATAGACGACACCGTGCGTCGCCACATCCGCGCCTTTGACGTGGCCCCTTCTGGCCGGCTGAGCCGTGGCCGCATCTTTGCCGAGATGGTCTCCGATAAAGAGGGCGGCCCCGACGGGATGAAGCTGGATGTGGAGGGCAACATCTACTGCACCGGCCCGGGCGGGCTGTGGGTCTATCGGCCCGATGGCGAGCTGGTGGGCGCCATCTATCCGCCCCAACGCCCGGCCAACGTGGCCTTTGGGGGCCCCGATCGCAAGACCCTATTCATCACCGCCCGGACCTCCCTCTACGCCCTACGCACCAAGCTCCCCGGCCTGCCCGTGTTCTAGGGCTGGATACCCCCCGCAGGTGGCCTGGAATGCCGCCTGCGGGGGGTCGCAACCCTAGCGGGATTGCTGCGCCTTCCATGACCGCCGCACGGTGACGCCGGAGCGCACGTCCGCCGGGACAAAGTCCTCGTGTAAATCCAACAACACGAGGCGGTTTTGCCGCGCTGCCCGCCAGACCTTGTCCATGTCGTTCAATTCCGGTTGCGAAATGTTGAGGCCATACAAGTTGCGACTGGTGGCCATCTCGGCCACGAACTGATCGCCACAGCCACAATAGTGGATGCAGCCCCCAAAGACATCCAACACCCTCTGGTCGTAGGGCTTGACGAACTCGAGATATTGCGCCTTGGAGAGCATCACCGCCGTGTCGTTGCGGAGCATGGCCCCGCCGCGCATCAACAATGACCAGTGGGCGGTGAAATCGTTCCCTTCATCCATCACGGCCTTCCAATGGGAGAGCCAGGCGATGTAGGCGCGGGTCACCAGGTCCAACAATTGGTGCACCAGCTCCGGGCAATCATAGAGGGCCAAAAAGATATCCGGCCCCCACAGAAGATGGGCCACGTCAAAGGGGCCCTGAAGATCGGGGTGGTAGATGTGAGTATAGCGCGCCAGGTTGGGATAGGGGGCCAACTTTTCGCGGTAATAGGCCGCCGTCTCCAGGCAAGCGCGCCCCAGGCCGGCGTGGACATCGGGGATGCCGGCCTCGATCACGCGGCGGATGGCCTCGCGATCGGGCAGGTGATGGGTCCAGGGCATGGAGG
>DAOTZU010000221.1:0-8019 GCA_034433995.1 Anaerolineae bacterium | reverse complement strand
CACATCCGTCAGCGATCCCGGGAACAGCTCAATCATGGCGCGCCCTCCACAGCTCCGCCACCCGCCGGAGCACCTCCTCCGCCACCTCGAACTTGGACATCAGGGGGAGGGCCTCTTGGCGGCCGTCGGGGGTCAAAAGGACCACGCGGTTGGTATCCGCGCCGAACCCGCTATCCGAGGCCGAGACATCGTTGGCCACGATGAGATCCAGCTTTTTGCGGCGCAATTTTTCCTGGGCGTTGGCCAAGAGGTTCTCCGTCTCGGCGGCAAAGCCCACCACCAACCCCGGCCGGCCACCCGCGCGGGCCTCGGCCACAGCGGCGAGGATATCCACCGTGCGCTCCAATGCCAAGAGGAGGCCGCCCTCGCCTTTTTTGATCTTCTGCTCGGCCACCTGGGCCGGGCGGTAATCCGCCACCGCTGCCGCCATGATCAACACATCGGTCTCGGGCAAGCGTTCCATCACGGCGGCGTGCATCTCCTGGGCGGTGCGCACCGCGATCATCTCGGCACCATGGACGGGCGGCAGCGCCGTGGGCGCGCTGATCAACGTGACCTGGGCGCCCATATCCCGCGCCGCCTCGGCCAAGGCGTAGCCCATCTTGCCGGAGGAGCGATTGGTGAGGCAGCGCACGGGATCCAGGGGCTCTTGGGTGCCGCCGGCCGTCACCGTCACCCGCAGGCCGGCCAAGGGGCCCCGGCGCCCCAAGGTCTGGCGGATGGCGGCGAGGATCTCTTCCACGGTGGCCAAGCGCCCGGCCCCCACCCGCCCGG
This sequence comes from Anaerolineae bacterium, assembly GCA_034433995.1. Lineage (GTDB taxonomy): Bacteria > Chloroflexota > Anaerolineae > UBA1429 > UBA1429 > DAOTZU01. The sequence goes on along the minus strand of DAOTZU010000221.1, from coordinate 7,245 downwards.
AGGCCAACCGCCCGTGGGCGGGGCCGACGATGACGGCGCCCCTTTGGCGCAGGATGGTCATGTTCTCCTGGGTGGCAGGATGGGCCCACATGTCGGCATCCATGGCCGGCGCGATGATGAGGGGAGCGGTAGTGGCCAGGGCGGTGCTGGTCAGGAGGTTATCCGCCAGGCCGTGGGCCAGCTTGGCCAAGGTATTGGCCGTGGCCGGCGCGATGACCAGCACATCGGCCCTGGCAGCCAGGGAGATGTGGGCCATGTCCGTATCCCGCAGAAGCTGAAAGGGATCCACCGAAACCGGCCGCTTGGTGATGGTCTGGAAGGGCAGCGGAGTGATGAACCGGGTGGCCGCTTCGGTCATGATCACATCCACCACAGCCCCGGCCTGCACCAGCTTGCTGCACAGGTCAATGGCCTTGTACGCGGCAATGCCGCCCGTCACCCCCAAGACGATATGCGCCCCTTGCAGGATCATCTGCCCCCCTCGTTCAAGAGATAGATCATGCGGAGGCCCTTGAGGGTCAACCAGGGGTCCACCACCTCGATGACCTTGGTCTCTTGGGCCACCACCCCGGCCAACCCCCCCGTGGCGATGACGCGCATCTCTGGCCCCAATTCGGCCCGGAAGCGGGCCACCATCCCCTCCACCAGCCCCACATAGCCGAAAAAGATGCCGGAGCGCATGGAATCCACCGTGTTGGTGCCGATGGCGTGGGGCGGGCGCTGCAAGTCGATGCGTGGCAGCTTGGCCGCGCGTTGAAAGAGGGCCTCGGCGGCCACCCGAATACCCGGCGCGATGGCCCCGCCCAGATATTCCCCCTTGGCGGAGATGGCGTCGAAGGTGGTGGCCGTGCCGAAATCCACGATGCAGGCTGGCCCGCCGTAGAGGCGGTAGCCCGCCACGGCGTTCACCACCCGGTCGGCGCCCACGTCGCGGGGGTTATCGTAGCGGATGGGCACGCCGGTCTTGACGCCGGCGCCCACCACCAAAGGTTCCACCTTCAGATACTGGCGCAACATCTCGATAAAGGTATCGGTGAGGGGCGGCACCACGCTGGCCAAAGCGATGCCATCCACATCGCCGGCCTGGAAACCGTGGTGGGCCATCAAGCTCAGCAAGAGCAGGCCGTATTCATCGGGCATCTTTTGATGGTCCGTGCTGATGCGCCAATGGGTGACCAGCTCGTCGCCGCGATACAAACCCATGACGATGTTCGTATTGCCGATATCTACGCACAGCAACATGGCCTACCTCCTGGTTTAGCGCCTAGCCGGCGGGGTCGGTCCCCGGAGCCTCGTCGGGGACGACCTGCCAGAACCCCAGTTCCTCACGGAATTGGGCTATCTTTTCCTCCGCAAGACGCACATACGTGGCCTCTGCCGTGGCCGCCACCGTGCCATCGGCCAGGCGGATCTCCCCTTTGCCCTCCATGATGCGGCTGCGCAGGCTCACCAGCTCGCCGATGACGGTGATCGGTTGCCCCAAAGGCACCGGCCGGCGGAAGCGCACCTTGAGCTCCACCGTCATGGCCCAAATATCCTGGTGCACCAGCGTGCGGCCGATGGTCTCATCCAGCAGGGCGCAGATGATTCCCCCATGGAGCACGCCGGGGTAACCCTGATACTCTTCGCCGGGCACAAAGCGGGCGATCACCCGTTGGTCCTCGGCGGTGTAAAACGAGAGCTTGAGACCCTTGGGGTTCTCCAAGCCACAAAGAAAGCAATAGCGCGAGTTGGGTTGTTTTTCCATGAGGGCACCTCACGACTTTGGTTGTTTTATAGGCAGGGTGGCGCGCCTTGTCAATTGCGGCGGGGTTATATCTTGGCAAGAGGCCTGTTTGGGCTATAATAGGCCCGACGGACGGCCCGACGCGGGGCTGTTCGCCGGGGGAGCATGCCAGATAGGAGGATACCATGGAACCCAACCCCGTTCTTGTTCGCATCGGACCGATCGCCATCTATTGGTACGGCGTGCTGATCGTGACCGGCGCCATGTTGGCCGCCCAGATCGCCAGCAGCCTTTCGCGGCGCAACGGCCACAACCCGGATATCGCTTGGAACTTGCTCTTGGCCTGCCTGGTGACGGGGATCATCGGGGCACGGGTCTATCACATCGTCTCCAGCTGGGATTATTACCGGCTGCATCCCGGTGAGATGTTTGGCCTGCAGATGAGCGGGTTTGGCATCTATGGGGCCGTCTTGGGCGGGCTTTTGGGGCTGTGGGCCTTTGCCAAATACCACAAGCTGCGCTTCCTCGAATGGGCCGACTATGCCGCGCCGGGGCTGCTCCTGGCCCAGGCCATCGGGCGGTGGGGCAACTTTTTCAACCAGGAGCTTTATGGCTACCCCACCGACCTGCCTTGGGGGATCTATATCGCCCCGGAACATCGCCTGCCCGGTTTTGAGGCGTATGAGCGCTTCCATCCCACCTTCTTGTACGAATCGCTGGCCGCCTTTATCGGGTTCCTGGTGCTGCTGTATCTGGCGCGCAATTGGCAAAAAGGGCGCCTCTATGGCGACATCTTTTTCCTTTATGGGGTGATCTACCCGGTGATCCGCTTTTTCACCGAGTTCCAGCGCCCAGACGCCTGGAAGATCGGCGGGCTGCCCACGGCGCAGTGGCTCTCCATCGCCTTTGTCCTCATCTTCTCGGCGCTGCTGTTCATACGCCACAAGCTGCGTCGGCCAAACATGCTGTACATGCCCGGCACCCCGTGGACGCCCCCTGCCCCTCCCCCGGCCCAGGAGGAGACGCCTCGCGAAGAGGGGGCGGGCCAAGGAGGCGACCAGGGGGACGGGACGCCTGCCGAGCGCTGAGCCGCCCATCGCCGCACGCTACGAGGGAGCACACACCATGGACCGCGAGCGCATCCAAGCCGCCTTGCGCGCCAGCCGGGCCGATTACACCGAGATCCGCCTGGAAACCTGGCGCACCACCAAGATCATCTTTCATGGCCGCCATCTGGAGACGGTGGATATGACCTTCAACGAGGGCGGCATCGTCCGCGCTCTGGTCCGCTCCGGCGGCTGGGGCTTGGCCACCTTTAACAACCTAGAGACCCTGGAGCGACGGGTGGACCAGGCCTACCAAAGCGCCCGCTGGGTGCAAGGGGAGCCGATTAACCTGGCGCCGGTGGATTTCTGCGAGGATGAGATCCGCGTCGCCTTGGGCACCGATTTTCGCCAGGTGCCCCTCGCCCAAAAGAAGGAGCTCATTGAGGGCTATAACGAGATCCTCCTCACCCAAGGCTCCATTGTGGATACCCAGGCGACCTATGCCGACCAGTTTATCACCGTCACCTATGCCAACTCTGAGGGGGCGTTTATCATCGAGGAGCGGCCTCTGGTGACGGTGCACCTGGTGGCCACCGCCCGCCAAGGGGATAACGTGCAACGGGCGGCGGATGGCCTTTCCGTGCCGGCCGGGTTCGAGCAGGTGCTGGGCCTGGAGGAGATGGCCCGCCGCGTGGCCCAACGGGCGGTGGATCTCCTCTCCGCCGAGACGGTGGTGGGCGGGGTCTATCCCGTCATCTGTGACCCCAAGCTGGCCGGCGTCTTTGTGCACGAGGCCTTTGGGCATCTCTCCGAGGCCGACTTTGTCTATGCCAACCCCCAGGCCCAGGAGATGATGGTCCTGGGTCGCCGCTTTGGCCGCGATATTCTCACCATCGTGGATGATGGCACCTTGCTCGGCCTGCGCGGCAGCCACCGCTATGATGACGAGGGCGTGCCCACCCGCCGCACCGAGCTGGTGCGCGAGGGGATCCTGGTGGGGCGGCTCCACTCCCGCGAGACGGCGGCGCGCATGAAGGAACCCGTGACCGGCAACGCCCGGGCCACCGACTATCGCTATCCGCCCATCGTGCGCATGACCAACACCTTCATCGAGGCCGGTGAGACCACCTTTGAGGAGATGCTCGCCGATATCCCCTTGGGCGTTTACGCCTGCGATTCCATCGGTGGCCAGACGATGTTGGAGAATTTCTCCTTCAGCGCCGGCTACGGTTACATGATTCGCCACGGCCGCCTGGCCGAGATGGTCAAAGATGTGGTCCTAAGCGGCAACCTGTTCGCCACCTTGCAGAATATTGATGCCATCGGCAACGACCTGACCATGAGCAAGCTGGGGATGTGCGGCAAGGGCCAGGGCGGCGGGCTGGCCGTGAGCACCGGCGCCCCCCACATTCGCATCCAGGGCGTCGCCATGGGCGGGCGCTAGAGGGGGAAGGGATGGATCTTTTGGAGGCCCTGCGCGGCCAAGCGGAACAGGCGGAGGTGTATACCATCGAGGGCGAGGCCACCGTGGTCAGTTTCGAGGCCAACACCATGAAGGCGGCCAAGGTGGACGAGACCCGAGGGATCGCCCTGCGCGCCCTGGTGAACGGGCGGCTGGGGTTCACCGCGGCCAGCGGCGCGGTGGCGGAGGAGGACCTGGTCGCCAACCTCCTGGCCTCGGCGCGCTACGGCGAGGAGGTGAAGCTGGCCTTCCCCGGTCCTGCGGCGGGGCCGGAGGTGGCCACCTACGATCCCTCCCTGGCCGAGGTGCCCTTGGCCCGTTTGGTGGAGATCGGCCAAGAGATCGTCGCCACATTGCGCGCCACGGACCCCAATGCCCATGTGAACGTGGATTTGGAGCGCGAGATCAGCACCACGTCCTTGCGCAACAGCGCCGGCGCCGAGGTCAGGGCGCGTCGTTCGATCTTGTCCTTGGGCGTGAGCGTGGAGCGGGTGCGGGGCGATGATGTGCTGATCGCCTACGAAACCCTGAGCGACATCTCTTTGACCGAGGCCTATCGCCAGGCGGTGGAGCGCCTGGCGGAGAAGGTGCGTCTGGCCAGCCGGGTTACCACCCTGCGTTCGGGGCGGATGCCGGTGCTCTTTGCTCCCAGCGGCGCCTTGGTGCTGCTCTTGCCCCTCATGCTGGCCCTGAACGGCCAACATGTGCAACGGGGCACCTCGCCCCTGGCCACGCGCCGGGGAGAGCACGTCCTGGCCGACACCCTCACCTTGTGGGATGATCCCACCCTGCCGGGCCGTCCGGCCAGCGGCAGCCACGATGGCGAGGGAGTCCCTTGTGCCCGCAAACCCCTCATTGAGGGGGGCATCTGCCGGGGGTTTCTCTTTGATCTGCGCACGGCGGCCCTGGCGGGCGCCCAGAGCACCGGCAACGGCGCCCGCGGTTTGTTCGCGCCGCCCACGCCCGCGCCCAGCAACCTGGTGCTCCAGCCCGGCGAGACCCCTTTGGCCCGCATGTTGGCCGGCATCCAGCGGGGCTTGCTGGTGGAGGAGGTGTTGGGCCTTGGCCAGGGGAACCCCCTCAGCGGCGCCTTCTCCAACCCGGTGGGTTTGGGCTATCTCATCGAGCGGGGCGAGATCGTGGGCCGGGTCAAGGATGTGTCCATCAGCGGGAATATCTATCAAGATCTGAGGCAGGTCGCGGCGCTCAGCCAGGAGAGCTATTGGGTGCGGGGTCAACTCAAGCTGCCCTATATCCTCTTGGGGGAGCTCAACGTGGTTTGCCGCGAAAGGTAAGACTGGCCGAGGGCTGGGCCAGCCCTCAACCGCGCCGGGCCCGCGAGATCTTGAGGTGATCGGCCCAGTAGGCGGAGAACAAGCCTACGGCAAAACCCAACACGGTGAGATACAGATCGCGGCTGGAGACGGCCACAAAGCCGGTGATCACGATGAGGGCCAAAGAAGCCAGAAGGGCCACGCCGCAGGTGGTGCGCCAATCAACCATGCTGCCTCCTTTGTGTGCCAGGCCAAAGACAGGGGCTCGCGTCTGGCTTCGACCAAGCCACCCCTTTGCTTAGCATAGCACACAAAGGTATCAAACAGGTTACCGGCAGGTTTCTTTTGGGTTAATGCGGGCCGGGCCCTGGCCCTTCCGAGTCAGCTCAAGGGCGGCTCGCCCTGGATGCTCTCCACCAACGCCACCGCCTGCTTGACATCGGCGGCCTCGCCCACCAGGAGCAGGCGCAATCCCCCCTCAGCCCCGGCCACGCCTCCGGCGGCCACAGGATAGGCCTCCACGTTGCATAGCGTGCGCAGCGCCTCCAGCTCGGTGAAGATGATCCCATGCACCGGCCACAGGGAATGCACTGCCCCCAGGCGCTCATCCGGCTCGGTGGTGAGGTCGCTCAGGTCTTGGATGGCGAAGGGCACCTCCTTCTCCAGGCCCACGGGGATGAGCAAGCGCAGCTTTTTGGCGATGATGGCGCCGATGGCGCCGCCGATGGTGCCGCCGGTGGGGTGCCCGATGGAGATCCCGGCCACGCCGGCGCTATAGTTGAGGGCGTTGGCCCCCTTGATATAGACGTCGCCGGCCGTCATCTTTTCCAGGGCCGTGAACCGGTTCAGCGAGGGATCGGGTTGGCCATCCACCAAAACGAGATCGGGCAGCGCGGCAACCTTCCACGGCGCCACCCCTTTGGCCGGCGTGGTGCGCCCGGTGAGATAGGCGCGCTTGTCGATCTGCTGACCCGTGAGCTCCTCATAGATGTAGGCGTTGGTGCTGCCGGTGGTGACGACGATGATCCCCTTCTCCCTCTTTTCCTGGATGAAATCCAGGGCGGCCACGCCTTTGGCGATCAAGCGTTTGGATTCGGCCACAGTGAGCACAACCTCGGCTCGCATGGGAACCTCCTTCAGCGGTCAATGATGTCTCATGGCAGAAGATGCAGGGCAAGGGATTTGGCCCAATAGGTTTCGCCCTCCCCTGTTGGAGCAAAGCCCATCCTTTCATAGAAACGCCGCGCCCGGAGATTGTCTTCCTGGGTAGTCAGGTACACCTCCTTGATGCCCGCGGCGCGCCATTGGGCCAGCGCCTCGGCCAAAAGGCGCCGGCCGATCCCTCGCCCTTGATGCAAAGGATGCACCCCAAGGCGGCTGATAAAGACCGTGGCGTATCCCTGCCTTTGGGCGGCCAAATAGCCGCGCAGCGCGCCATCCTCCTCGGCCACCAAGACCCCGGGCGCCAGGGAGAGGAACTCGGCGATGATCTCTTGGTTCAGACGCCAAAAGGGCGCAAAGATCGCCGCATCCAGCGCCAGGATAGCGGGCATCTCCTGCGCCACCGCCGGCCGAATGACGACCTGGGCGTTGCCCTCCTCTTGTGCGGCCGGCGGGGCGAGGCGATAGCCCACCACCCGATCTTGGATGCCGTACCCCTGCGCCGCCAAGATGGAGGCCAGCCAAGGGGGACAATGGACAAATCCAAGCCAGCCGATGCCCATCCCGGAGAGCTCT